>NZ_JAQKGP010000009.1:0-188265 GCF_027956525.1 Agrobacterium sp. ST15.13.013 | reverse complement strand
AATTGTCAAAAAACAGACCACACTAAGCAGTCAATCAATCAATCCCCCAAGGCTCAAAACCCCGGAAACAAACAAGCATTCAGCTCATCTTCTTGATTTTCTTAGAACGAAAGACTTCGTCGCCAGCAGCGCCGCCGCCCTCGTTCAGTGAGCGGACTTATAAGAGATCACCCTCAAACAAGTCAACACACCAAATTCGAAAAAATAAAGAAATGTGATATCTGCATGATTCTAAAAGGAGATTTCGTTTTCATGAGCGTATCGGCATAATAAGACGCCACCGAGCTTGTGGTTTTGCACAGGGGAGTACGCCCACGCGCATGAAGACGGGTCCCGCGCCTTCTTTTAGCCCCCTTCCTCGCTAACTGCTTTGCCAACGAAGCGTTAACACGAGACATGCCTGCGCGTGTCCCTATACAGACGGTTGCGACATGTCTTCCGGTGCGTCGACCGATTTGACTCACGGCTTTGAAAGTTGCACATCTTCGCGTGAAGTTTCTGGAGAGCGCATGACCGACGGGGCACAGCTGGTATGACTGCGGATCGCAATGTGATCCGGTCGCTAGGTACGGAACCGCCAATTCTGGCGGAAGGACGACGTGCACCCGATCGCCGTGAGATTTCGTTGCGCTGGCTTTCGGGCACGTTCCTCACGGGGATTACCTCTTCCATCTTGATGGGGGTTGCGCTGTTTGCCGCTCTTGACGGTCGCCAGCAGCTTGCCATTCCCGCCGAAGCTTTCGCCAAGACGGATATGGGCGACAATGTGACGGAGGCAGCTCGTCGCGGCACTCGCCTTGTTGCTCCGAACATCGCGGCCCGCCCCTCCGATCGCTCGATCATGGAAGTTTCCACCGTTATCAATGAAGGCGACAAGGAAGTGGTCCGCAAGGTCCCCTTCTCTCACGTCAAAATTCCGCTGGCGTCCAATTACGCGAAACAGGATGACTACCCCGCCTTTGATCCGCTGAACATATTTGCCAGCAACGACGACAAGGATGCGCCCGCTCCGGCGGCGAGCCGCACCGGCACGATCTACGGCTCCGAAGTCGAATCCGAAGTCAGCCTGAAAACCGTCGCCTTTCCCATCCAGCACTCCAAATATGCTTTTGCGGGCTCCCTGAGCTTCGATGAGGTCGAGGAAGCAGTACGTTCAAACGGCTCGATCCTGACGGACGGTAACGAGCAAGTTGCGGCACTCTACTACATCGACCCACGCCGCTTCGATAATGATGATGGCGATGTCGACATTACCGCCGGCCTTGCTGCCCGCGTTGTCGAGCAAAACATGTCGGTTTCGACCCCGCAATCACCCTCGGTTCCCGCCAAGGAATATGCCGACGACGTCATCCCTGCCCGCCAGACGGAGACAATCGAAGCTGCCCTCTTCGGCGCCGGTTATTCGAAGGCGCAATCCTCCGAAATTGCCGGGCTGCTTTCGCCGCAAATCCAGTCGAACAATGTCGAAAGCGGCGACGTTCTGCGCGTCGGCATCATCCAGGAAGACGAAAAGAGCGACATCGTGCGCGTGAGCCTTTATCGCAAGGGACGCCACATGGTCACCATGGCCATCGATGATCGCAAGCGTTTCATCAAGGCTAGCGAACCGCCGAAGCTCGACGCCGTGGCGACCGCCTTCGACAGTACGCCAGCGCCTGCCGCCGGTCGCGATCTGCCGAGCGTTTATGACGGAGTCTACCGTGCGGCTCTGGCTTACGGCATGAACCAGAGCATGGTTTCGCAGCTCATCAAGCTTCTGGCCAGCAGCGTCGATTTTCAGGCGCAGCTCAAGCCGGCCGATACGCTGGAGGCCTTTTTCTCCGTGGAGGACGCGGACGGCAAGGCGACGGACAAGTCGGAACTGCTCTACGTGAACGCCAAATTCGGCGACAACGAGACACGTTTTTACCGTTTCCAGAACCCGGACGACAACAGCATCGATTATTTCGACGAGAACGGCAAAAGCATCCGGCAGTTCCTGTTGCGCAACCCCGTTCCGAACGGCCGCATGACATCCGGTTTCGGTATGCGCCGCCATCCGGTTCTGAAATTCAGCCGTATGCACACCGGCACCGACTGGGCGGCGCCCCGTGGAACGCCGATCATCGCGACCGGTAACGGCATTGTGGAGAAGGCCGGCTGGGCATCCGGTTACGGCAACCAGACCCTGATCCGCCACGCCAATGGCTATGTCTCTTCCTACAACCACCAGAGCGCCATCGCCAAGGGCGTCACCGAAGGTTCCAAGGTCCGGCAGGGTCAGGTGATCGGTTATGTGGGATCGACCGGCCTTTCGACCGGCGCGCATCTGCATTACGAGCTGATCGTCAACGGCACCAAAGTGGACGCCATGAAGGTGCGCCTGCCGGGCGGCAAGTCGCTTTCCGGCGAGGCGCTGGCGCGGTTCTCCGATGAGAGAAAGCGCATCGACAATCTGCTCAACATCGCGGACAAGCCTAATCAGGTGGCGAGCCGGTAACTCGGCGGACTTTTACGGGTTAAAAAGTTGTCAAATGAAAAGGGCTCCGTTTCCGGAGCCCTTTCATTTTATGCCGCATCGGCCGTTTCAGTCTCAGCCTCACCCTTGGCGGGTTTGACCTTGAACAGCAGGCGGTCGGTGCCTGAGGTTACCTTAACCCGTGAACCATCGGGGATTTCACCGCCGAGGATCATTTCCGCCAGCCTGTCCTGAACCGATTTCTGGATCACCCGCTTCAGCGGACGCGCGCCGTAAGCCGGATCGTAACCCTTATTGGCAAGCCAGTTGCGGGCATCCTCATCCAGTTCGAGCGTGATCTTGCGATCTGCCAGGAGCGAGACGAGACGCTTCAGCTGGATTTCCACGATCGCACCCATTTCGTCACGCCGCAGGCGGTGGAACAGGATGATATCGTCGATACGATTGAGGAATTCCGGCCGGAAATGCGACCGGACCCGCTCCATGACCAGTTCGCGAACCGAATCCACATCGTCATTGTCGCCCATCTGCGTCATGAATTCCGAACCGAGGTTCGAGGTCATGATGATGATGGTGTTCTTGAAATCGACGGTGCGGCCCTGGCCATCCGTCAGGCGGCCATCATCCAGCACCTGCAAGAGGACGTTGAACACGTCCGGATGCGCTTTTTCGATCTCGTCGAACAGCACGACCTGATAGGGCCGACGGCGAACCGCTTCCGTCAGCGCGCCGCCTTCTTCGTAACCGACATAGCCGGGAGGCGCGCCGATCAGCCGCGCGACGGAGTGTTTCTCCATATATTCCGACATGTCGAGGCGAACCATCGCGGTTTCGTCGTCGAACAGGAAGCGAGCGAGCGACTTGGTCAGCTCGGTCTTGCCCACGCCCGTTGGGCCGAGGAAGATGAACGAACCGATCGGCCGGTTGGGATCCTGAAGGCCGGCGCGCGAACGGCGAACCGCCTTGGAAACCGCCTGAACGGCCTCGCCCTGCCCGACAACGGACTTGGCAAGCTCGTCTTCCATGCGCAGCAGCTTTTCGCGCTGGCCTTCCAGCATCTTGTCGACCGGAATGCCGGTCCAGCGGGAAACGACATGGGCGATATTGTCCGCCGTCACCACTTCCTGAACCATTGAGCCGGCGCCGCTGCTGTCGCGGGCTTCCGCCGCAGCCAGTTCCTTTTCAAGGCTCGGAATGATGCCATATGTCAATTCGCCGGCGCGTTGGAACTGGCCGTTGCGCTGGGCGATTGCCAGCTCGTTGCGGGCTTCATCCAGCCGCTTCTTCAAGTCGGCGGCATGGCCGAGCTTCTGCTTTTCCGCCTGCCAGCGGGCCGTCAGCGCATCCGCCTTTTCTTCCGTATCGGCCAACTCGTCCTCGAGCTTCTTGAGGCGGTCGGCGGACGACTGATCCGTTTCCTGCTTCAGGGCTTCGCGCTCGATCTTCAGCTGAATGATGCGGCGATCCAATTCGTCCAGTTCCTCCGGCTTGGAATCCACCTGCATGCGAAGACGCGAAGCGGCCTCGTCCATCAGGTCGATTGCCTTATCAGGCAGGAAGCGGTCGGTGATGTAGCGGTTGGAAAGCGTCGCAGCCGCAACCAGGGCCGAATCCGAGATGCGGACCTTGTGGTGCTGTTCGTATTTTTCCTTCAGACCGCGCAGGATCGAAATCGTGTCCTCAACGGTCGGCTCATCCACCAGAACGGGCTGGAAACGGCGTGCAAGGGCCGGATCCTTTTCCACATGCTTGCGATATTCATCGAGCGTGGTGGCGCCGACGCAGTGCAGCTCACCGCGGGCAAGCGCGGGCTTTAAGAGGTTGGACGCATCCATCGCGCCATCGGCCTTGCCGGCGCCGACCAGCGTGTGCATCTCGTCGATGAACAGGATTATGCCGCCATTCTCGGCCTGCACTTCGTTCAGAACCGCCTTCAGGCGTTCCTCGAACTCACCGCGATATTTCGCACCGGCGATCAGCGCGCCCATATCGAGCGCCATCAGCTTCTTGTCCTTCAGGCTTTCGGGCACGTCGCCATTAACGATACGCAGCGCAAGGCCTTCCGCAATCGCCGTTTTACCGACGCCGGGTTCACCGATCAGAACGGGGTTGTTCTTGGTACGGCGTGACAGGACCTGGATGGTGCGGCGAATCTCGTCGTCGCGACCGATGACAGGGTCGAGCTTGCCTTCGCGGGCTTCTTCCGTCAGGTCGCGCGCGAACTTCTTCAGCGCATCGAAGCCCTGTTCGGCATTGGCGCTGTCAGCCGTGCGGCCCTTGCGGATATCATTGATGACCTGATTAAGCGCCTGCGCCGTTGCGCCGGCCTTCTTCAGGGAAGCCGAAGTGGTGGCGGAACTTTCAATCGCAAGTGCCTGCAGCAGACGCTCGACAGTGACGAAACTGTCGCCGGCCTTCTTGGCGAGATCTTCCGCAGTCGAGAACACTTTGGCAAGCGGCGCGGTGAGCGAAAGGCCGCCATTGCCGCCGGAAACCTTGGGCAATTTCGCAAGTGCCGCATCATTGGCAAGACGCGCTTCCTTGGCGTCGCCGCCGGCGCGCTCGATCAGCGATGCCGCCATGCCCTGCTCGTCATCGAGCAGTACCTTCAGAACGTGTTCGGGCGAAAATTGCTGATGGTTTTCGGCAAGCGCGAAGGTCTGCGCCGACTGCAGGAAACCGCGAACGCGCTCGGAGTATTTTTCAATATTCATAGTCGAACCTCCATAGACCGGCCCGCCCGCTTTCGGCACGGCACCGGGTGTTAGGGTTGAGGCTCCCTCAAAAGGCAAGCCCCGCTACGACAGCCGTGCTTAAGAGATTTCACGTCCGTCGCCTCTCGCTGGTCGGCACCGACGATGCGGTGTTTGTCCTTCCTGCACGAATATGGGAGCCGTTTTCATCGGTTTAAAGGGGAGCAAATCCGCCATATCGGGAAATTTTCGTTCGATCTGACAGGTGTCAATTCGCCTCGCCGGATGAAGCTGGAGAAGGTGAACTACCGCCGAAAACAAAAAACTCCGGCAAACCGGAGTTTTTCAATCGCCATGTGATTTGCAGACGCTGCTTATTCGGCAGCATTCTCGAGAGGCGCGACCTCTTCACCCGCAGGCGTTTCTTCGCCTTCGGCGCCTTCCGCCGCGGCGGTACGGCGCGGGCGACGCTGACGGGGGGCAGCTGCACGGCGGGTCTTCGGGGCGCGTTCAGCCGCTGGTGCTTCCGCCTGCTGCTGCTCTTCCTCGACAGCCACTTCCATGGGCGTGCCTTCAATGACGGGCTGCGGCGCCTGGCTGGCGTCGTAAACCGGAGGCTGCTGTTCGGCGGTCACCTGCGGCTGGCGCGGCTGACGCTCCTGCCGTTCGCGGCGATCCGGACGCTCACGACGCTCCTGGCGCGGTTCGTTCCGCTCGTTACGCTCCTGGCGTTCGGGCTGCTGCGCCCGCTCGGCCTGTTCGGCCTGCTGCTGCGGCGCAACGGCACCTTCATCGCCGTCGTTCACTTCCATATCGTCACCGTCGGCGGCATTGTACTCGCCGCGGTCGTCGCGCTGGAAGCGTTCCTGCATCTGGGCCTGAGCCGACGCAATGATGCGGTTGTAATGTTCAGCGTGCTGCAGATAATTCTCAGCGATCACGCGGTCGCCGGAACTCTGCGCGTCGCGCGCCAGCGCCGCGTATTTTTCCGCTATATGCTGGGCTGTGCCACGGATTTTAACATCGGGGCCGGAACTGTCATAAGTCCTGGTGAGCGGGTTGCCGCCCTTGCGGTTGAAGTTGTTGTTACCGCCACCATTGTTATTGTTGTTGTTTCCACGCCCCCGGCCGCGCTTGTTTTGCTGTCCTGGCCTCATCAATTGCTCACCTGAATTCTGTTTTGCTGACAATCTGGTTGTTTTCATGCAATTCCGGGCGGAAAACCGCTGGAAATTTTTTCCTGAAATTGCTCCATCACTTGCCTTGCCGAAGATAACTCCCGGGCAAGACCTCGCGTATGACGACCGGCTGCGCAAATGCTGCACCGAGCCGTCTGCGAACAAAGTTTACTGATTCACATGCCGGAAACGCCCAGCCTTTCAGGGCTCCTTAAAGAACCCGCTTCGGGACTGACCCATACCCTGACGAATCTCAGTTCGTCCTCAGCCACCCGGCATGTGGCCGCAAACTATCCCGCTTCCCGCGGAAATCCAAGCCTTTTCTTTTGCTGTGCAAAATATCCTTGCAAAAAATCCGCAGACATATCGCGAACAACTATCTCCGGAAGGTCAAAACTCTGTCGTTACCGCCATAATCCTTGACGGCGTCCAGAAGAGAGAAGCCGTGGGAAGCAAATATAGCGGAAACATCAAGCCTTTGATCGAAACCGATCTCCACACCGACAATCCCGTTTTCCACAAGAAAGCGGCCTGCATCGGCAGCGATGAGGCGGTACGGTGCAAGGCCGTCCTGACCTCCATCCAGCGCCGCCATCGGGTCGTGGTTACGAACCTCCCGGTCGAGCGTTGCGACGATATCAGTTCTTATATAGGGCGGATTCGACACAATTATGTCAAAGCGGCCAGAGATTTTTTCAAACCAGTCACTGCGAATGGTTTCGAAGCGTGAACTGAGGCCGTTTCGAGCGGCATTTCTGGCGGCCGTTTCCAGCGCATCGGCCGAAATATCACTGCCGATACCGGACGCCTGCGTACATTCCTTTAGCAGTGCCAGACAGATTGCACCCGTTCCGGTGCCTAAATCCAGAATGCGGACGCTACCCGTTCGGGAAACCGTCTCCTTTAACGCCGGCAACAGCGTATCGACGAGAACCTCTGTATCCGGGCGGGGTTCGAGTGTTTCCTTCGATAGAAGAAGATCAAGGCCGTGAAACTCGCGGTGGCCGAGAATGCGATGCACCGGTTCGCCCAAGGCCCGCCGCTCGATCATGGCGGTGATACGCGCGTTTTCTTCCGCGCTGACCGGGCGGTCTGACTTCATCACGAAATCGGTCAATGAGAAACCGACGACTTCCGCAATCAAAAGCCGCGCATTGAGAAGCGGATCATCGATCCCGGCTGTCTGCAGCCTTTTGCGGGCGGCGGCAAGCGCGCTCGCGATACTCGCTTCAGCCGCCGTGCTCAAAGCTGTTCGCCGAGCTGGGCGAGTTGTCCCGCCTGATAATCGGCGATCAGCGCATCCACAAGTTCATCGATCTCGCCTTCGATCATGCGATCGAGCTTATAGAGCGTGAGATTGATGCGGTGGTCTGTGACACGTCCCTGCGGAAAATTATAGGTGCGGATGCGCTCGGAACGGTCGCCGGAACCGACCTGGCTCTTGCGGTCGGCCGAGCGTTCACTCTCCACCTTCTGCCGCTCGATGTCATAAAGACGCGAGCGCAGGACCTGCATGGCCTTGGCGCGGTTCTGATGCTGCGATTTTTCCGAACTGGTGACGATCAGGCCCGTTGGTAGATGGGTGATGCGAACGGCGGAGTCTGTGGTGTTGACGTGCTGGCCGCCGGCTCCCGACGCGCGCATCGTGTCGATACGGATGTCTTCCGGACGGATTTCGACGTCGATGTCTTCCGCCTCCGGCAGCACGGCAACAGTGGCGGCAGACGTATGAATGCGACCACTCGCTTCCGTTTCCGGCACACGTTGTACACGGTGCACGCCGGATTCGAATTTCAGCTTGGAGAACACGCCACGCCCGCTGATCGTGGCGATGATTTCCTTGTAGCCGCCCGCTTCACCTTCGCTTGCGGAAAGAACTTCCACCTTCCAGCCCTTGGTCGATGCGAAGCGCTCATACATGCGAAAAAGATCGCCGGCGAACAGTGCCGCCTCGGAACCGCCGGTTCCGGCTCGAATTTCGAGGATCGCGCTTTTTTCGTCCGCCGCATCCTTTGGCAACAGCAGGACCTGCATATCCTTTTCAAGCTCGCCGATACGGGTCTCGACCTCTGGCAGCTCCATTTCCGCGAGCTCGCGCATATCCTTGTCGGTCGTCTTGTCGGCCAAAAGCGCTTCTAGATCGTTGGCCTCGGAAACAGCCTTCTCGTAGTCGCGGATTTTCTTCACCACCGGCTCGAGTTCGGAATATTCCGAAGCCAGTTTCACATAGACATCCGCTGCCGGGCCTGCCGACATGCGCGCTTCGATCTCGCCGAAACGTCTTTCCAACTCACGCATTTTTTCGACGGGAAGCTTCGCCACCAGTCACTCCAATAATGAAACAGGTCTTTTAGAGCGCTTTCGCTTTTCATCGAAACGCGAAAACGCTCTAACTTTTTGTTTTAACGCATTTCCGGACGGAAAACCGGGGTCCACTCTTCCTGGAAATGCTCTAAACGGGAATGGAATGCGTCGCAGCGAAGCGTAACAACACCTCGCGCGCGCTTTCCAGCGAATTGTGATCGTCCAGCGCCGCGTTCAGCTCTTCGGCAAGGCGCGCGGCATCGAGCCCGAGCAGCATTGCCTTGACCGGACCGATTGCCGTCGGTGACATGGAGACCGAACGGAAGCCGAGGCCGATCAACGCCATGGCCGAAAGCGGCTTGCCCGCCATTTCGCCGCACAGCGTGACCGATGTGTGATGCCTTTCGCCAGCGCGGACGATATCGCGCAGAATGCGCAGGAACGGCTTGCCGAGATTGTCGAAACGATCCGAAACACGCGCATTGCCGCGGTCGACCGCCATCGAGAACTGGAACAGGTCGTTCGAACCGACGGACACGAAATCCACCTCCTGCATCAGCTCATCGAGCTGCCACATCAGGGAGGGCACTTCCAGCATGGCGCCGAATTGCAGCTTTTTCGGCAGCGCATGGCTGAATTTCGAAAGATGCTGCACTTCCTTCTGCAGCAGATCGCGCGCCGCACGGATTTCGGACACTTCCGTCACCATCGGCAACATCATGCGCAGCTCCGCACCGGAGGCGGCACGCAACAGCGCCCGCATCTGCGTGCGCATCAGGCCCGGACGGTCGAGCGACAGGCGAATCGCCCGCCAGCCCAGCGCCGGATTTTCCTCTTCCTGGCCCCGCATATAGGAAACGACCTTGTCGCCGCCGATATCCAGCGTGCGGAAGGTAACGCTCTTGCCCTTGGCCTGCCGAAGAACCGAACGGTAAAAGGCCTCCTGCTCCTCGCCCTTCGGCATATTGGAGGCGATCATGAATTGCAGTTCGGTGCGGAACAGGCCGATGCCATCGGCGCCGGATTCCTCCAGTTGCGGCAGGTCCACCAAAAGGCCCGCATTCATCTTCAGATTGACCTTCTGGCCATCCTTGGTGATCGGCTCGACATTGCGCAGCGCGCGGAACTGCTCCTGCCGCTTGGCCCGCAGGCGAACTTTTTCCTCATAGGCGCGCTGCAAATCCGACATCGGGCGCAGATGCACCTGGCCGTCATCGCCATCGATAATGATGGGATCGTTATTTTCCGCCAGCGCGACGATGCCGGTCGCCTGCCCGATGATCGGAATGCCCATGGCCCGCGCGACGATGACGACATGGCTGGTCACCGCGCCGTCTTCGAGCACCAGTCCACGCAGTTTTTCACGCGGATAATCCAGCAGCTCGGCAGCGCCCATGGCTCGCGCCAGAACGATGGCGTCGAGCGGGAAATCCTGCTCCGGCCCACGCCCGCCAAAACCGATCAGCTGGCGCAGCAGCCGGTTGGCGAGATCGTCGAAATCATGCATGCGCTCACGCAGATAGGGGTCAGTGAGCCGCATCATGCGCGCCTTGGTGTCGCTCTGCACCTTCTCGACCGCCGCTTCCGCCGTCAGGCCGTTGCGGATGGCCTCTTCCATGCGCCGCACCCAGCCCTGATCGTGGGCGAACATGCGGTAGGTCTCGAGAACCTCGCGGTGTTCGCCCTCGGTCGGCACGTCACGGCGCTGCAACATGTCGTCGATCGACAGGCGCAGCGAGCCGATGGCGTCGGCAAGACGGCGGATTTCCGTATCGGCATCTTCATTGAGCAGGTTGGTGACGACGATGCGCGGATCGTGCAGCACGACGTGGCCAAGGCCGATTCCTTCGCCATAACCATCGCCATCGATGGAAACCGCGCGCGTCAGGTCCAGCTCCACGCCGGGGCGGGTGATCTTCTTCAATTCACCGCTCGCCACTATTTCAGCGATAAGCATCGCGGTTGTCTCGAGCGCTTCAACTTCATCCTCCCGATACGTTCGGCTGGCCTTGTTCTGGACCACAAGAACGCCAAGAGTGCGACCGGAGCGCAAAATCGGCACGCCGAGGAAGGAATGATAAATTTCCTCACCGGTTTCAGGAAGATAGCGGAAAGCGGGATGCGCCTGCGCATCGGAAAGATTGAGAGGTTGGGCGGACGCGGCGATGGTGCCGACAAGACCTTGCCCCATTTTCAGCTGGGCAAGATGCACGGCATCCTTATTGAGACCTTCGGTCGCATAAAGTTCCAGCACGCTGTCGGAACGCAGCACGTAGACCGAGCAAACCTCCGCCACCATGTTGCTGGCAATCTGACGGACGATCTGGTCCAGACGCTCCTGCGGTTCAAGGTGCTCCGCCATCATTTCGCGCAGCCGCTTGAGCAGGACACGCGGACCTGCGGAAAGGTCTCTCATCGCGTTTGCTCCCCGACGCTTCCGATCCGAATGTCATAATATTCGGGAATCAAAAGGTCATTTAAAAATTTATAGCGCGAGAAGCGCGTCCCGCAAGGGACACGCTTTCATGAAACGCCGCATCGGAAGAACGCAACTCCGAAGAATCGGAGCATCGGGAACCGATGTCTCGGGTTCAAGCTTTATCGAGGCCGTAAGCGGAATGCAAAGTGCGAACGGCAAGTTCGGCATAGGCGCCGTCGATCAGGATCGAAATCTTGATCTCGGAGGTGGTGATCGCCTTGATGTTGATGTTCTTCTCGGCAAGCGCCTTGAAGGCACTGGCGGCCACGCCGGCGTGGCTGCGCATGCCGATACCGATGACCGACACCTTGGCGAGGCCCGTCTCGTTCTGCGCGACGTCGAAGCCGATCTGGGCCTTGTTGTCTTCCAGAAGCTTGATCGCCTTGGCGACGTCGCCCGAAGGAACGGTGAAGGTCATGTCGGTGCGCGAACCGTCTTCGGAGATGTTCTGCACGATCATGTCGACATTGATATGCGCTTCGGCGAGCGGCCCGAAGATCGCGGCGGAGACGCCCGGACGGTCGGCCACGCGGCGCAGCGAGATCTGTGCTTCATCCTTGGCATAGGCGATGCCGGTTACGACTTCCTGTTCCACGATTTCATCCTCGTCACAAATCAAAGTACCGGGCGGGTTGATGAGGTCGCCCATGCCCGGCGCATCGGGATCCTCGAAACTGGAGCGAACGAAGGTGCGCACCTTGTGTACCATGGCAAGCTCGACCGAGCGAACCTGCAGAACCTTCGCGCCGAGAGACGCCATTTCGAGCATTTCCTCGAAGGCGATCTTCTTCATGCGGCGAGCCTTCGGCTCGATGCGCGGGTCGGTCGTGTACACACCGTCGACATCCGTATAGATGTCGCACCGGTCCGCCTTGACGGCGGCGGCGATGGCGACAGCCGAGGTGTCCGAACCGCCGCGGCCGAGCGTCGCGATGCGGTTGTCAGGACCGATGCCCTGGAAACCGGCAACAACGGCAACCTGGCCTTCGCCCATGCGCTTGACGATATCGGAACCGTCAATTTCCAGAATCCGGGCGGCGCCGTGCGCATTGTCGGTGCGGATCGGGATCTGCCAGCCCTGCCAGGAGCGAGCATTGATGCCCATGGATTGCAGCGTGATTGCCAGAAGACCTGACGTCACCTGTTCGCCGGATGCAACAACCGCATCATATTCGCGCGCGTCGAAAAAGGAGGCGGCGTTGGCGCCAGCCACCTTCGCGGCGTTCTGCACCCAGTCCACCAGCTCGTTGGTTTTACCGGACATGGCAGAAACGACCACGGCCACTTCATGGCCGGCATCCACTTCGCGTTTCACATGCCGTGCGACATTGTGAATGCGTTCGAGGTTCGCGACGGACGTGCCGCCGAATTTCATGACAATGCGAGCCATAGCCTTGACCAGTACCATCCCATTTTCCCGCCGGCTCCTTTAGGAAGCGGACGGACAAGAACAAACCCAGTCGGCCCTTCCTGAAAAGAGCCTCAAGTTGCGGGTCTCTTAGCGAAAAGGTGGGGGGCACGCAATGCCGTTTATGAACCATGCGGTACGCCTTCTTTCTGGGCCGATAAAACGGACGAAGACAGCATCGAACCGTTAACGAGATAAAGCACCCGTAAAAGAGCGTACCGCAGTGCACTGTACAAATGGGCCCATTCGCAGTATGAGCGCGGCAATGCAACCGGCCAGATGGCCGAAATGGCCTGCATCGGCTGCCCCGGAGACATTAGGATCTATTGGTTTCGGGCGGATGCGGGCAGCTTCATATCCGAAAGACGGTAGATGACAGACACCCAGGGTATCGCCCCGGCGATCGCGCAGGCGTTGGAAAAACGCGGCTACAAAGACTTGACCCCCGTGCAGCAGGCCATGCTTGCGCCCGAACTCGCCGACAAGGACGCGCTGGTTTCCGCGCAGACCGGTTCCGGCAAGACCGTTGCCTTCGGCATCGCGCTCGCGACCACGCTGCTGCGTGACAATACCCGTTTCGGCCAGGCCGCTGCCCCTCTGGCGCTTGCCATTGCCCCCACGCGCGAACTGGCCATGCAGGTCAAGCGCGAACTGGAATGGCTTTATGAGTTTGCCGGTGTCTCCATTGCCTCCTGCGTCGGCGGCATGGATATCCGCAATGAGCGCCGGGCGCTGGAGCGCGGTGCGCATATCGTCGTCGGCACGCCCGGCCGTCTCTGCGACCACATCAAGCGCAACGCACTCGATCTTTCGTCGATCCGCGCCGTCGTGCTCGACGAAGCCGACGAGATGCTCGATCTCGGCTTCCGCGAAGATCTGGAATTCATTCTGGAAGAATCGCCCGACGATCGCCGCACGCTGATGTTCTCGGCCACCGTGCCGCGCAGCATCGCCAAGCTGGCCGAAAGCTACCAGAAGAACGCCGTGCGCATCGCCACCGCTTCCGAACAGAAGCAGCATGTGGATATCGAATATCGCGCGCTCCTGGTGTCGCCTTCCGATCGCGAGAACGCCATCATCAATGCGCTGCGCTTTTATGAAGCCCGCAACGCCATCGTCTTCTGCTCCACCCGGGCCGCGGTGAACCATCTGACGGCACGCCTGAACAATCGCGGCTTTTCGGTCGTGGCTCTCTCCGGTGAACTAACGCAGAACGAACGCACACATGCCCTGCAGGCCATGCGTGACGGCCGCGCCCGCGTTTGCGTGGCGACCGATGTTGCCGCCCGCGGCATCGATTTGCCCGGCCTCGAACTCGTCATCCATGCCGATCTGCCGACCAATTCCGAAACGCTTCTGCACCGTTCCGGCCGTACCGGCCGCGCCGGTCAGAAGGGCGTCAGCGCCGTCGTGGTGCCGGTCAGCCAGCGCCGCAAGGCCGAACGCCTGCTCGAAGGCGCCAAGGTCAGTGCCGCATGGGTTCACCCACCCTCCGTTGAACAGATCGTCGAGCGCGACGGCGCCCGGCTTCTGGCCGATCCTACGCTGAGCGAAGCAGTGGCGGATGACGAACGCGATTTCGTCACCAAGCTGCTGGAACAGCATGGCGCGGAAAAAGTCGCCGCTGCCTTCGTGCGTCTTTATCATGCCGGACGTTCGGCGCCGGAGGACATTTTCGAGGTCGCGCTTGACAACACCCGCAAGCCGCGCCGCGACAGTTTCGAAACACCCGAAAACAATGCGCCGCGCCGCGACAGGTCCGATTTCTCCGACAGCGCCTGGTTTTCGCTCTCCGTTGGCCGCAAACAGAGCGCCGAACCGCGCTGGCTCATCCCCATGCTCTGCCGTTTCGGCAAGATCACCCGCCAGGATATCGGCGCGATCCGCATGCAGCAGACGGAGACCTTCGTGGAACTGGCGGCTGATGCCGTCGACCGTTTCACCTCCGCCATCGGCAAGGATATGACGCTCGAAAAGGGCATCCGTCTGAAGGCGCTGGAAGGCAAGCCGGAAATAACCGGCAGCTTCCGCGAAGACACCCGCCCGGCGAAGGCCCAGCGCAAGTTCAGCAAATCGGACAATGCTGCCGCTCCCCGCGATGACCGCAAGGGCGACGACAAGCCCTGGAAAAAGAAAAAGCCCTTCGGCGACAAGCCGAAATACGAGGGCAAGAAGGACAAGCCGTTCGAGAAGCGTGGTCCGAAGCAGCCGAAGGGCTAATTGCCTTTCGCTCTTCGACATCTGAAAGTCAAAGGCCCCGTTTTTGCACGGGGCCTTTTTATTGCGACATTTACAGAATGTCCGTCACGGGCATCCCTATTTGGTCGTCACTTCGACAAGGGCCGTGACCGGCTTACCGTCAACCAGAACGGGTTGATGGTGATCGTTCGCCAGTAGAATGCCGATGACATGCCGTCCGGCCGGGCTGGGGCAATGGCCAAAATGGGCCTTGATCAAATCCCCACCGAAGTCGCTGTTCATGCTGTTATACGTGCGGCCGGGAATATTGCACGTATCACCTGAAGGGTCGATTTTCATATGCACGTGGCCGCATTGGCCGTTGTCTCCACATTGCCCGGCGGCAAGCAGCATGAAGTTGCTTTTGACGACGACGCCGATTGCGCGTTCCGGGTCATTCCCCAGCTCTATGACATCGCCGGCTTTCGGCCAGACGATTTCGAGGGTTGGGCTGTCCCCGGCATATGCGACGGCGATTGGAAGTAAGGTAAATGCGAGACTGAACTTTAACAATAAACGCAGCATTGAACCCTCCTGACAAAATGTAATCGATGCTTACATCAAGGGAGCGGCTTTACGCAAGAGAAAAATAATCAGTGATTACATCCGCGTTCCATGCTAGGGACAGCCATGAGTACGAACATGAAAGCGAATGGGGACAAGCCCTACCACCATGGCAATCTCGTCGATGAACTTGTTGCGGCAACGATCGCAATCATCGAGGAGCGAGGTGTAGAGAACATTTCAGTCCGCGAAGCCGCCAAGCGCGCTGGCGTTTCGCCTGGAGCGCCGTTCAGGCATTTCCGTTCGAAAACAGCTCTGATGACTGCTGTCGCGGAACAGGCGATGAGCCGACTGACCGAATCCGTCGAAGCCGCAAGACGACAGGCCGGCAGTGACGATCCCCTCGTCGCCTTTGAAGCCATCGGCCACGGCTATCTGCGCTGGGCACTGGCCAATCCGACGCATTTCGAAATCATCAGCTCGAGAACGCTGATCGATTTCAATTCGTCCGATATTCTACGCGAGCAGAATGACGCCATACGTCGCCTGATGGTCAACCTGCTCGCGCAGGCGCGTGAAAACGGCCAGCTCGCAAAGGGCCTCGACCTCGACCAACTCGTGCTAAGCTCCCGCGCACTGGTCTATGGCCTTGCCCGCATGGCAATCGATGGGCATTTTCCGGAGTGGCATGTCGCAGAGCCCCCTTCGGAAGCGATGCATAAAGCACTGCATCTGTTCATAGGGCAGTTCCCCAAGGGATAGCCGCCAAAAGAAAAGCCCCGCTTTCGCGGGGCTTTTCCATTCTATCAATCAAAACATCGGCAATCAGAACTCCAGCGCGCGATCGCCGTTTTCGTCCTTGATGCGGTTCGGAAGACCGATCTTGTTCAGAAGGTTCAGGAACGGCTTCGGCGGCAGTTCTTCAACATTCGCCATCTGCTTCACGTCCCATTCGCCAGTCGCGATGAGCATGGCGGCTGCGACCGGCGGAACGCCGGCGGTGTAGGAAATCCCCTGCGAGCCGACTTCTTCATAGGCTTCCTTATGGTCAGCCACGTTGTAGATGAAGACTTCGTGCTCCTTGCCGTCCTTGATACCCTTGACGATATCGCCAATGCAGGTCTTGCCGACATAATCAGGCGCCAGCGAAGACGGATCGGGCAGCACGGCCTTGACCACCTTGAGCGGCACGACTTCCAGGCCTTCGGCCGTCTTGACCGGCTTCTCGGACAGGAGGCCAAGGTTCTTCAGCACGGTGAAGACGTTGATATAGTGATCGCCGAAGCCCATCCAGAAGCGCACATCGGCGCCGTCCATGTTCTTGGACAGCGAATGCACTTCGTCATGGCCGGTCATATAGGCCTTCTGCTTGCCGACGACAGGCAGGTCGAATTCCTGTCCGACTTCGAACATCTGGTTCGTCTGCCACTGGCCATTCTGCCAGGAGTAAACGACGCCGGTGAATTCGCGGAAGTTGATTTCCGGATCGAAGTTGGTGGAAAACCAGCGGCCGTGGCTGCCGGCATTGATATCGACGATATCGACCGAGGTGACCTTGTCGAAATACTCATCCTTGGCGAGACGCGCATAGGCGTTGACCACGCCTGGGTCGAAACCGACGCCGAGAATGGCGGTAACGCCCTTTTCCTTGCACTCTTCCGCGCGCTTCCACTCGTAGTTTCCATACCACGGCGGCGTCTCGCAAATCTTGGTCGGATCCTCGTGGATCGCCGTGTCCATATAGGCAACACCCGTGTCCATGCAGGCACGAAGAACGGACATATTGACGAAAGCCGAACCGACATTGATGACGATTTCCACGCCGGTTTTCTTGATCAAGGCTTTCGTCGCCTCGATATCCATCGCGTCAAGCGCATGGGCCTCAAGTTTCACATCTGTCTTGAGGCTCTTCTTTTCGCGTACGGACTCGACAATCTTGCGGCACTTTTCCACGGTCCGTGACGCAATATGAATGTCTCCCAATACATCGCTGTTCTGGGCGCACTTATGCGCCACGACCTGTGCTACGCCACCGGCGCCGATGATCAGAACGTTCTTCTTCATTTCAGGTGATGCCTCCTTTTCCCCGCAGGGATGAGCTTCGTTTCATGTTAAAAACAGGGTTTAAGACAGGCTTTGCTCGAAATCGGCAAAGTCGAATTCACGAACGGCGCGAACGGTGCCGTCCAGTTCCTTGATGGCGATGGTCGGCATCCTCACGCCGTTGAACCAGTTCTTCTTGACCATGGTGTAGCCGGCCGCATCCTGGAAGGAGATGCGGTCGCCGACCTTCAACTCCTTGTCGAAGCGAAAATCGCCGAAAATATCGCCGGCGAGGCAGGACTTGCCGCAGACCATATAGGGATGCTCGCCTTCGTTCGGCAAAACCTTGGCGGTTTCACGATAGATCAGCAGATCGAGCATGTGCGCTTCGATGGAGCTGTCGACGATAGCAAGGTTCTTGCCGTTGAACAGCGTGTCGAGAACCGTCACTTCGAGCGTCGTGCTCTTCGTGATCGAGGCTTCGCCCGGCTCCAGATAGACCTGCACGCCATATTTTTCGGAGAAGGCCCGCAGACGGTCGCAGAACTGGTCGAGCGGATAATTATCGCCGGTAAAGTGGATACCGCCGCCAAGGCTCACCCATTCGGCACGCGACAGCAGCGATCCGAACTTTTCCTCAATCTGGGTCAACATGCGGTCAAACAGAGAGAAATCGCCGTTTTCGCAATTATTGTGGATCATGAAACCGGAAATGCGGTCCATGACCTTGTCGACCTTTGCCACATCCCATTCGCCGAGACGGCTGAAGGGACGCGCGGGATCGGCAAGGTCAAAGCTCGAAGAGCTGACCTGCGGGTTGAGGCGCAGACCACGGGTGATACCGGAGGCCTTGTCCGCAAAACGCTCGAGCTGGCTGATGGAATTGAAGATGATCTTGTCCGCATTCGAGATCACCTCGTCGATTTCGTAATCGGCATAGGCGACGGAATAGGCATGGGTTTCACCACCGAATTTCTCGCGGCCGAGACGGACTTCATAAAGCGAGGACGAGGTGGTGCCGTCCATATATTGCGACATGAAGTCGAAAACCGACCATGTGGCGAAGCACTTCAGCGCCAAGAGCGCCTTGGCGCCGGATTTTTCCCGCACATAGGCAATCTTCTCCATGTTGCGAAGAAGCTTTGTCTTGTCGATGAGGTAATAGGGCGTCTGCAGCATGTCGTTTCACATATTGATTGAAGTCAAGGTACGTCTCGATGATGGGCCTTATAGGATGCTTGTGACAGGAAAACAAATGTCCGGGGGCTGATTCCTGAAAAATGCCCGGCACACCACTATGATGGAACAAAACGCATAACGTTACGGAACCAAGGCAAGGCCGGCGCGTTTCACTCCCGGACAGGCGGGTTGTTTCTGCCGCCTTAACGGGAGTTAAGCGGCGTCAGTCATTGACATGTCGCCATTTCCATCAACGATGTTCAAGAAGGACCTGACCCATGGCAAGCGTGCGCAGCAGCGTTAACGACAAGATCCAGCAATCCCTCGAAAGCGGTGACGCAGCCGATGTGGCCGCACAGCTCGCCCAGCTTCGCGAAGATCTGGCGAATCTTGCCAAGAGTGTGAAAGCGCTTGGCGTCGGCGCATCTTACGAGCTGAAGGCAC
Source organism: Agrobacterium sp. ST15.13.013 (assembly GCF_027956525.1). Classification (NCBI taxonomy): domain Bacteria; kingdom Pseudomonadati; phylum Pseudomonadota; class Alphaproteobacteria; order Hyphomicrobiales; family Rhizobiaceae; genus Agrobacterium; species Agrobacterium sp. ST15.13.013. The sequence goes on along the minus strand of NZ_JAQKGP010000009.1, from coordinate 169,337 downwards.
AGGCCGCGCAGGTCGCAGACGATGCAATTTCCGCGTCGAGTGACATGGCGGACACTGTCCGTAACGAGATTTCCACGCTGAACGACAACCTCACCGATCAGGTCCAGAAGAACCCGCTGCAGTCGCTCGGCATCGCCGTCGGCGTCGGCTTCGTTCTTGCCCTCCTGACGCGTCGATAAGCTCATGCTTGAGGCATTGCTGGTCTATCTGGGGGAGACCCAGCGTGAAGGGCGTGTCGTCACGAGACGATTGCGCTCCGTCATCATATTGTCGGTGCTGGCGGGAATATTTTTCCTGATTGCCTTTGTCGCAGCGGTCGTGGCGGGATCAATTTATCTGGCGCGTCACGTCGGGGCCGGACCGGCAGCGCTCGTCGTTGCGGGCTCTGCCTTTCTGCTCGGTGTTATCATGCTGGTGGCGCTCGCCATCCTCAAACGCCCGAGGGTCTACGCGACCAGACCGATGACACCACTTGCTGCCGCAGCACCTTTAACGGCTGCGCCGCTCGCGCTGCAATCGCTGCTTTCGCTTGCAATCCAGGCACGCCCTTACGCGACACTTGCCGTCGCTGTTGCGGCCGGATTTCTCGCGACGAGGGCGGGTACAAAAAAGACCAAGTAACTTCTTGGCACCCTGACAAGACCAACCGCGCATCCAGACGATGGATGCGCGGTTTTTTTTATGTTACCCGCGAAGGATAGACTGGTTGTTGGCGTTGCCCGCCACGCCGCCCTTATTTGAACAAAGTGACATACAGTCTCGGGCAGTCTCTGCGCGTCCGTAATTTTCTGAAAGGCAATTGATGAAGAAGAAAGTCCTTGTCGTCGGCGGTGCCGGCTATATCGGTTCGCACACCTGCCTTCTCCTGTCTGAGCGAGGGTATGAACCGGTCGTTTTCGACAATCTGTCCAACGGGCATGAGGAGTTTGTCCGCTGGGGGCCTTTCGAACAGGGTGATATTCGCGACCGGGCGCGGCTGGACGAGGTCTTCGCCAAGCACCAGCCAGAGGCCGTTCTTCACTTCGCTGCGCTGATCGAAGTCGGTGAATCGGTCAAGCAGCCCGTGGCTTTCTATGACAACAACGTCATCGGCTCGCTCAACCTGCTTTCCGCCGCCATCGATGCCGGCGTCACGGCTTTCGTTTTTTCGTCCACCTGCGCAACTTACGGATTGCCCGAACAGGTACCGATCGACGAGACGCACCGGCAGGCGCCGATCAACCCCTATGGCCGCACCAAATGGGTGGTGGAGCAGGCGCTGAAGGATTACAGCACCTACAAGGGGCTGCGTTCGGTCATGCTGCGCTACTTCAACGCCGCTGGCGCGGATTTCGAAGGCCGCATCGGTGAATGGCACAAGCCGGAGACCCACGCGATCCCGCTGGCCATCGAAGCCGCACTCGGCCGGCGTCAAGGCTTCAAGGTGTTCGGCACGGATTACGACACGCGCGACGGCACCTGCGTGCGCGACTATATCCACATTCTCGATCTCGCCGATGCGCATGTGCGGGCCGTGGATTATCTGCTTGCCGGCGGGGAGACCGTCGAACTCAACCTCGGCACCGGCACCGGAACGACTGTGAAGGAACTGCTGGCGGCGATTTCGGAGGTTTCCGGCCGCCCCTTCCCCGTCGAATATACCGGGCGGCGCGACGGCGATTCCACGACACTCGTCGCCAATAACGACAAGGCGAAGGAGGTTCTCGGCTGGGAGCCGCGTTACTCCCTCTCCGACATCATCAAATCCGCCTGGGCCTGGCACTCCTCCCGCAATGCGGGCGATTGAACAGCCGGCGATCAGATAGAAAAAAGACACCGGCCTGTTGGCCGGTGCCTCTCGCGGGACAGCTGATTGAAGCCGGTCCCGCTCCTGCCTCCCAGGGACGGGAATTAGGGCTTGGTGGCGGACGTCGTCGTGCCGTCAGGGGCCGCCGGCGTTGCCGCGTTCTTTTCGCTCGCCTGCTGTTCCAGCGTCTTGAATTCGGGAGCGGCCTTCAGCGTTTCCGCCGTTTCCGTCGTTGTCAGGCGGATTGTACCGTCTTGCGCGTTGCGCGTCATCGTTACCTTATCCATCGGAACCGCAACATCCTTTGCGCCGATGCCCAGGAAGCCGCCGACGCCGATCACCGCAGCAACCAGACCGCCATCTTCTTCCATAATCAGGTTGGTGACGTTACCGATGCTTTCATCGGCCGCCGTATAGACCGACTTGCCGATATAATCGTTCGCGCTGACCTGCGTTTCGCCCTGCTCGGTCAAATAGGCGCCACCCATCGTTGTGGCCGCGCTGTCATTGGCAGAAGGGGCGGCAGGCGTCATCGGGGTGGCAGGCGGGTTTGCCGGCTCTGTCTGCGCACTCGGATTTGCTGGTGCGGGCTGGGTCGTACCCTGAGCGATGGCCAGCGGCGCGAAAGCCGTGGTGCCCATCAAAGCAGCTGTGACGAGGATAGTAATTTTCTTTGCCATTTCGTACCTTCCTTTCATCGTTCTCAACTGGCCGGCGGTGATGAATTTCATACCCGCTGCTCGACCGGTTCGTCTGGCAAACGGGTTGGTCGTTGAAATAGTTCCGATTTTTTCAATCATACCGGTGCAATTGTGGCCTGCCACAACGACCGAAGGTAAAAAATCAGGCATTGCTAATGAGGGACGGCACGGTATTATCCGTGCCGTAACAATGCCATAACTGCCGGAGTTTTGTATGCCTCTACCCGGCAACAGACTGAAAGACATGATTTCGGCTTTGCGTCGGCGCAGCGCGAATTTTTTCCCAACGGCTTCCATCGGCACCTATCTGGTGGTGATGGCTACCGTCATCACCCTGCCGCTCATTCTCTTTGGCGGCTATCTGATGCTGCGCCTGGAAGCGGAAAAACGCGACGACCTGCAACGGGAAACCATCGAGGACGTGCGGGTGGCCTCGCGCAACATCGACCGCCGCCTGCAGGAAATTGCCACATCTCTCAATCTCCTGTCGCAATTCCCGGAACTTGAAAGCGGCAATCTCGCCGCGTTTCAGGGACGCGTCGCCGACAGCCTGAAGCGGGAGGGCCTCTACGCCATTCTCACGACCAAAGATGGCCAGCAGCGTCTCAATACACGCATGCCCTATGGCCAGCCGCTCGGCAAGGTGCCGGCGGAAGCCAACCTGGCCAAAGCGATCGACTCTGGCCGCATCACCGTCTCGAACATGTTTTTCGGCCAGACCAGCAAGGAATGGGTGTTCAACGTCACCTTGCCGCTCGGCCCGGATTTGGACGCCGCCGGAGACGCCCTGATCCTGACGCAGAATACCAGCGACCTGAGCCGGCTCATTCCCACGGAAACCCTGCCACGCAACTGGGCGGTCGCCATCATTGACGGCAACAACCGCGTTGTCGTCTCAAGCGCGCCCGATGAGGCGGAAATGGGCAAGCCGTTTGTCACCCCGGACGTCCTTTCGGAGATGCAGGCCTTCAGCGGCAATTTTTTTGATGGCAAGGGCAATCTCTATGCCTATGCCCAATTACCGGGCTGGCAATGGAAGACGGTGATGTGGGGTCCGCTCGCCGCAAGCCAGGCGGCGCTGATAGATACCTGGCGACAGATGATGATCGGCAGCCTGGTGCTGGTGCTTATCGCCATTGGCGGTGCCTATCTGGTCGGCCGGCAATTGCGCAGCTCCATTCGTGATCTGACCCTGATGGCCGAGCGCATTGGTGAGGGCGAGATCGTCGCACCCATCGATACCAAGATAAAGGAAGCCAACCAGGTCGCCATAGCACTCTCCAACGCGTCCTTCGACAGAAGCCAGTCAGAAGAGCGGCTGCAATTGCTGCTGCACGAACTTGTACACCGTTCCAAGAACATTTTGACGCTGGTTCAGGCGATGATACGGCAATTGGGACGCGAAAATAAGAGTATTCCGGAATTTCAAAAGGAGGTGGATCACCGCCTGCGCGGCCTTGGAATGTCGATCCGGGCCTTGGCGGAGGTTCAATGGCAAGGCCTGCCGATCCGCAAGCTGATCGAGACCCATCTCGAAGTTTTCGGCACCGTGGCGCATCGCGTCCTGCTGATCGGAGATGATTTCATGCTCTCCCCGGAAGCAGCACAGAATTTCGGCCTGGTGATCCATGAGCTGACGACGAATTCCATCAAATATGGCGCATTGTCGGTTCCAACAGGAAAAATCACCGTGCGCTGGCAGCCGTTTGAAAAAGACGGGCGCCAGATGATCCACCTCGTCTGGACCGAAACCGGTGGCCCTCCGGCGAGCGAACCGAGCCGCAAAGGTTTCGGCACCACGGTCATAAAAAGGCATGCGGAAGGCGCCTTCGGTGGGCAGGTGCTGACGGAATATCGTGAAGCCGGCTTCGAGTGGACGCTGGAGGCGCCGATGCGTTATTTCACACCCAAAAGATCGGAACAGACAGGCCAGCACTGATGCTGGCAAGCGGGTTCAAAAGCAGCTCATTTGTCGATTGTTAAAAAATGCATTTTGCGGGAACCTATTCCCGGCAGGTGCATTCTTACTGCAGGCCAAGCAATTCCCCCGTCCCCGCCTGAAGCTTGGCTGAAAATAAACAGGTTTCACCCCTGAAAACCTGTCATGAAATAGCACGGCTCTTTTCATGAGCCGTGCTATTTGTTTTTGATTTCCAGGACATGAGCGTTAAACCCGGCGTCGCGCCCGATATCGCGATTTCAGGCGGCGTCTACGCTGTCGCCGGAAGGAAATTTCAGCCGGTAGACGATTCGCTTATCTGCCACCTCGTATTCGGCGCTTCCACCCAGCGCCGAAGGAACCACCTTTTCCAGCACCACGCTGCCGAAGCTGCCGCGCCGGGTTTCGACCGGCTCTTTCGACGGCATCATCGGCTCATTCCATTCAACCATATAAAACTCACCCTCCTGACGACATTGCAGGGATATGGGGGGGTGATAGGCAAGATTGCCGCTATGGCTGACGGTGTTGACGACCAGTTCATGGAAGGCGAGCCCGATATAAAGCGCACCGTTCGGATTTAGCAGCAGGTTTTCGCCTTCCATATGGATGAGGTTCGGATATTCCGGCACATAAAGATCGAATTGCTGGCGCAGCAGCTCGAATATTCGCGCGCCCCGCCAGTCCGAATCCGTGATGAGATCCTGACTTTGCGCAAGAGCATGTAGCCGTCCTCGAAACTTTCTCAGAAAATCGTCCTTGGTCAGGCTGAAGCGGGCCGTCTGGCCTGCAAGGCTCTGGATGATCGCCAGGAGATTCTTGGAACGGTGGCTGACCTCGCGCAGCAACGAGCGCAGAAGCTGCTCGCGCCGCCTTTCCGCCGTCACCTCACGAATGGTGGTTTTCATCACCACCTGGTTCGACTGGTTAAAGGTGGAGTGGACCTGAAACTGAAAGACACGATCGTTGCCGGCATTGACTTCCAGCATACCGCAGCTGCCCGCCGTCTTCATGTCCTTTTTAAGTTCGGCAAGCCGCGCGGAGAGATCTTTGCCGAACAGATTTTCGTCGGTCGGGTGGGAATCGGCCGGAAGTTTCCAGACATCCGGCAGATTGGCCACGAATATATAGTCGCGGTTCCAGTCCTGCAGCATGACTGTCTCACCCGAATCGAGCAAGGCTAGAACGAGCGAATCGTGAAGTTCGCTTTCGTCCCTCTCCGAGTTGTGCCATGCCAGCCGATGCAAATTCATCTCCTTGCAGAACGCCGCAGGTTAGCCCCACGACTGTAACCGCCAACGCCCGGGCGCCAGACTGGTTCCCGGTCAGCCTGCGGCTTCGGCAAAATTCACGCCGCGGCGCGTGAGCTTTCGTTGAAAAACAGGGCCTGGCTGATAAGCGCCTTCACCATGTCCGGATTAAACGGCTTCGTCACGAGGAAGGTCGGCTCCGGCCGTTCGCCCGTCAGAAGACGCTCGGGGAAAGCCGTGATGAAGATAACCGGGAGGGTGGTCATCTCAAGGATGTCTTTCATCGCATCGAGACCGGAACTGCCGTCGGCAAGCTGAATATCGGCAAGGATCATCTTCGGTTGGGTGCGATGGAAGAGATCGAGCGCTTCCGTATGCGTGCGGGCGATGCCAGTGACACGGTGACCGAGATCGGTGACCATCTGCTCGATATCCATCGCGATCAGAGGTTCGTCCTCGATGATCATGATGTCGGTCGCCACCTGCCGGGCGATCTCAGAGGCTGCCTCATCGATCAGCTTGCCGACCTGATCCTCGGAGACTTTCAGGACTTCTGCGGTTTCCGATGGCGTGAATTCTTCGACCGTCGTCAAGAGGAAAGCCTGACGGGCCAGCGCCGGCACCGCGGAGAGGTTGGCCGAGGCGCGTTTTTCCCATCCCGACAGGTTTTCGTCGGTCTTAATATTGATCGTGACGGAACTAAAGATCGATACGAACAATTGATAGAGCGAAACGCGATCGCTGCTTGTCTGCGGAAAAATGCTGATATCGGCGATCAGAGCTTCGAGTGTTGCCGCAACATAGGCATCGCCCGTCGATTGTGAGCCGCAAACGGCACGCGCGAACCTGCGCAGATATGGCAGGTGCGGCGCGATGCGTGTAGAAACTGACATGGAATTCTCCCCTTTCATGCGGTCTGCAACGCAAACCCACGATAGCAACGTGCGCATGTCAAAAATAGTTCCGGATCGCCGGAACTATTTTTTTCACCGCGCATTCTTTGCCACGACGCAGAAGGAATACCGGACGTTATGAGAATATTTCAATCGGACCAAGACCAGCCGGACAATCCGGCCGCCCCCCAGGTTCCACACTCGGGACGGGCGGTGATTTCCCGCAAGCTCAGGGAGCTTTATGATGCCGTTCAGGATGAAGGCATCCCTGACAAATTCCTCGACCTTCTCGAAAAACTCGATGAAGCCGAAAGCAGAGCCAAGACGAAGGCTTCGGAGGAATGATGGCGAAAGAGCCGGAACAGACAGAATACAATTTCAAGCGGGAAATGCTGGCGGCGCTGCCGAACCTGCGCGCCTTCGCGATTTCGCTCATCCGCTCGAGGGACCGTGCCGACGACCTCGTGCAGGACACGATCATGAAGGCCTGGGCCAAACAGGACAGCTACCAGCCTGGCACCAACATGCGGGCATGGCTGGTGACGATCCTGCGCAACGAGTTCTACAGCCAGATTCGCAAATCCGGCCGTGAGGTGCAGGATACGGACGGCGTCTATACCTCGCGCCTGTCGGTGCCGCCGGAACAGCATGGTTCGGTAGACCTTCAGGATTTCCGCGCAGCACTCGCAAAGCTGCCGGACGACCAGCGTGAAGCCATCCTGCTGATCGGGGCTTCGGGTTTTGCCTACGAGGAAGCCGCCGAGATTTGCGGTTGCCCTGTCGGCACAATCAAGAGCCGCGTGAGCCGTGCGCGACTGCGCCTGCAGGAATTGCTCGGCATCGAGAACGAAAACGAGTTCGGCCCGGATGCGCAGATGAGCGCGGTGACCGCCGCTGCCACGGCGCGCTGAGGAAATTGAACGACAGAAACGGGCAGGCAAACGTCTGCCCGTTTTTTCATGTCCGCTTTTCAGATGCCGGTTTCCTTGACCGATTGCATGACCACGAAGGTCGAAGTGTTGGCCACGGATGGCAGGCTCGAGATTTTTTCGCCGAGTACCCTTCGATACTTGCGAATATCGCTGGTGCGCACCTTCAGAAGATAATCGAAGGCGCCGGCGATCATGTGGCACTCCTCCACTTCCTTGATCTTGCGCACCGCCGCGTTGAACTCCTCCAGCGCCTTTTCACGCGTATCGGAGAGTTTTACCTCGGCGAAAGCGATGTGATCGACGCCGAGCTTCTGCGGATTGAGCATGGCGCGGAAGCCGAGAATATAGCCTTCATCCACCAGCCGCTTCAGCCGCGTCTGGCAGGGCGTCTTGGAAAGACCGACCCGTTTTGACAATTGCAGAACGGACATCCGCCCGTCCTCGCTGAGCGCCTCGAGAATCTTGAGATCGAAGTGGTCCAGACCGTCTGTTTTTTGACTATTTACCACGCGATTTTACGCCTTATCTGGAAAATAAAAGTTCATATAGCCTATTTTATCCCGAAAATAGGGCCATAGCAATTTTTGCGATGATGATATTGTCTGTGCCAGAGATGAAAAGCGGCGGGCGGAGGACACGCGGCCGCCGAAGGTCTGTCTTCAACAGCGTTTTCAGGGTTTTTCAGAATGGCCGATGGTGCAAGCAACGCCGGTGTAGTGGCGAACGATATTTTCCAGAATTTTGCGCCGCCGGTGCGCGAGCAAAGCTTGTTGCGCAAGGCGATCACCGCCGCCTATCGTCGCCCGGAAGAAGAATGCCTGGCGCCGCTTATCGAGGCGGCAACGGTGACGGCTGAAGAGGCGAAAGCCATTCGCGACACCGCCCGCAAACTGATCGAGGCATTGCGCGCCAAGACCAAGGGCACCGGCGTCGAGGGGCTGGTGCAGGAATATTCGCTCTCCAGCCATGAGGGCGTGGCGCTGATGTGCCTTGCCGAAGCGCTGCTGCGCATTCCCGACACAGCCACCCGCGACGCACTGATCCGCGACAAGATCGCACGCGGCGACTGGAAGTCCCATATTGGCGGAGGGCGCTCGCTCTTCGTCAATGCCGCCACCTGGGGCCTCGTCATCACCGGCAAGCTGACGTCGACAGTAAACGATAGCGGCCTTTCGTCGGCGCTGACCAAGCTCATCGCCCGCGCCGGCGAACCCGTCATCCGCCGTGGCGTTGATATGGCCATGCGCATGATGGGTGAGCAATTCGTGACCGGCGAAACCATCGGCGAAGCGATCAAGCGTTCGAAGCCGCTGGAGGAACAGGGCTTCCAATATTCCTACGATATGCTCGGCGAAGCCGCGACCACCGCTAAGGATGCGGAGCGTTATTACAAGGACTATGAAAACGCCATCCACGCCATCGGCAAGGCGTCGGCCGGCCGCGGCATCTATGGTGGTCCCGGCATTTCCATCAAGCTTTCGGCGCTGCATCCGCGTTACGCCCGCGCCCAGGCCGAGCGGGTGATGGCGGAGCTTCTTCCACGCGTCAAATCGCTGATGCTGCTCAGCAAGACATACGATATCGGCCTCAATATCGATGCCGAGGAAGCCGACCGGCTGGAACTGTCGCTCGATCTTCTCGAAGAACTGGCGCTCGACAGGGATCTCGCTGGCTGGAACGGCCTCGGTTTTGTGGTGCAGGCCTATGGCCGCCGTTGCCCCTTCGTTCTCGATTACATCATCGATCTCGCCCGCCGTGCGGGCCGCCGCATCATGGTGCGCCTCGTCAAGGGCGCTTATTGGGACGCGGAAATCAAGCGCGCACAGGTGGAGGGGCTGGAGGATTTCCCGGTCTTCACCCGCAAGGTGCACACGGATGTCTCCTACATCGCCTGCGCCCGCAAGCTGCTCGCCGCGCGCGATCTGGTCTTTCCGCAGTTTGCGACCCACAATGCGCAATCCATGGCGACGATCTACCATCTTGCCGGTCCAGACTTCAAACTCGGCGACTACGAGTTCCAGTGCCTGCATGGCATGGGCGAACCGCTCTACAGCGAAGTCGTCGGCAAAAAGAAGCTCGACCGTCCCTGCCGTTTCTACGCCCCCGTCGGCACGCATGAGACGCTGCTGGCATATCTCGTGCGCCGCCTGCTGGAAAACGGTGCGAACTCTTCCTTCGTCAACCGCATTGCCGACCCCGCCGTGCCGGTGGATTCTCTGCTGGAAGACCCGGTCACGGTGGTTAAAACCTACCCCGTTCCCGGCGCGCGTCACGACCGCATCGCCGCCCCTGAAGGTCTGTTCGGCCCTGAACGCAAAAATTCCGCCGGCCTCGATCTTTCCGACGAAACGACGCTCGCCGCACTGGACGGAACCCTCAAGGCAGGTACAGCAACGGAATGGAAAGCCGCCGCGCCGCAGGCAGGCGGTAACACGCGCCCGGTTCTCAATCCCGGCGACCACAATGATATCGTCGGCCATGTGACCGAACCGACTGAAGCCGATGCCGAAGCGGCCATGCAGCGGGCGGCGGCCTCGAACTGGCCTTCCACCCCGGTGGATGAACGCGCCGCCTGCCTGGAGCGCGCCGCCGATGCGATGCAGGCCGAGATGCCCGCCCTGCTCGGCCTCATCATGCGCGAAGCGGGAAAATCCATGCCGAACGCCATTGCCGAGGTTCGCGAGGCGATCGACTTCCTGCGTTATTATGCGGCGGAAGCCCGCAGAAACTTCAAGGCCGGCGAAACGCCGCTCGGCCCGGTCGTCTGTATCAGCCCGTGGAACTTTCCGCTTGCGATCTTCATCGGTCAGGTAGCGGCGGCGCTGGTCGCCGGCAATCCGGTTCTGGCAAAGCCCGCCGAAGAAACGCCGCTGATCGCGGCTCAGGGCATACGCCTGCTGCATGAGGCAGGCGTTCCGGAAGACGCCGTGCAGCTTCTGCCGGGCGACGGTAAAACAGGTGCAGCACTCGTCGGTTCACCATCGACGGCAGGTGTAATGTTTACGGGTTCAACGGAAGTGGCGCGGCTCATTCAGGGCCAGCTTGCCGATCGGGTTCTGGCCAATGGCCAGCCGGTGCCGTTGATTGCAGAAACCGGCGGACAGAATGCCATGATCGTCGATTCCTCCGCGCTTGCCGAGCAGGTCGTCGCCGATGTCATCGCGTCCGCCTTCGATAGCGCCGGCCAGCGCTGCTCGGCATTGCGCATCCTCTGCCTGCAGGAAGATGTGGCGGACCGCACGCTGACCATGCTGAAAGGCGCACTGCATGAATTGCGCATCGGCCGCACCGACAAGCTTTCCGTCGATGTCGGCCCCGTCATCACCGCCGAGGCGAAGGACATCATCGAAAAGCATATCGAGGGCATGCGCGGGCTCGGCCACCGCATCGAACAGATTTCGCTTGCGGGTGAGACCGGCAGGGGCACCTTCGTGCCGCCAACGATCATCGAGATGAAATCGCTTGCCGATCTGAAACGCGAAGTATTTGGCCCGGTGCTGCATGTCATCCGCTTCAAGCGCGACAATCTCGACCGGCTGATCGACGAGATCAACGCCACCGGTTACGGCCTCACCTTCGGCCTGCACACCCGGCTCGACGATACGATCCAGCACGTTCTGTCCCGCGTCGCGGCCGGCAATCTTTATGTGAACCGCAACATCATCGGCGCGGTTGTCGGCGTGCAGCCCTTTGGCGGACGCGGCCTCTCCGGCACCGGCCCCAAGGCGGGCGGCCCGCTTTATCTCGGCCGCATGACGCAAAAGGCGCCGAAGATCGACCGCATCGCCAGCCAGCAGGATCAGGCAGCCGTCGATCTCGCCCGCTGGCTGGATGAAAACGGCGAAACCGTCGCGGCCGAAGCCGCACGTCAGGCGGCAGCGCTTTCCGGCCTCGGCTTTGAAACCGAGCTGGCGGGGCCTGTCGGCGAGCGCAATGTCTATGCGCTGCATCCGCGTGGAAAGGTTCTGCTGGTTCCGGCAACCGAACAGGGGCTTTACCGCCAGCTTGCGGCAGCGCTTGCGACCGGAAACGCGGTTGTCATCGACAATGCTTCTGGACTGGAGAAGTCGATCTATGGCTTGCCGGCAACTGTAACGTCGCGCATCGTCTGGGCGGATGATTGGGAAAAATCCGGTCCCTTCGCCGGCGCGCTGGTTGAGGGAGACGCGGATCGTATCGTGACGGTCAACAAAAAGATCGCCGCCCTGCCCGGCCCGCTCACTCTCGTTCAGGCCGCGGCGACGGAAGCGCTTTGCGGGGAAAGCCAGCCCTATAGTCTCGACTGGCTGGTCGAAGAAGTCTCCGTCAGCGTCAACACCACGGCCGCCGGCGGCAACGCCAGCCTGATGAGCATTGGCTGACGATATTGTCCGGCGGGTCTCGGCCCTGCCGGTTCATGCCTTGTCCGTTGGTGCCGCCACGGCGAATAGAAATGCCGGCGTGGATGAAGCCGCGCCGGCATGGTGGATCAATTTCTCTCTGGAAGAGGCGATTATTCGATATCGAACGAAACACCCTGTGCCAGCGGCAGCGCCTTGGAGTAGTTGATGGTGTTGGTGGCGCGGCGCATATAGGCCTTCCAGGCGTCGGAGCCGGATTCACGGCCGCCGCCGGTTTCCTTCTCGCCACCGAAGGCGCCGCCGATTTCCGCACCCGAAGTGCCGATATTGACGTTGGCAATGCCGCAATCGGAGCCCTCCGACGACAGGAACCGTTCCGATTCCTGCATGTCGCGGGTGAAGATCGATGACGAAAGACCGGCGGCAACGGCGTTGTGGTCGTCGATCGCCTGATCGAGATCGCTGTATTTCATGACGTAAAGGATCGGCGCGAAAGTCTCTTCCAGCACAGGCCCCGCCTGCTTCGGCATTTCGACAAGCGCCGGCTGGACGTAATAGGCATCAGGCGCACCCGTATCCACGCGGCCGCCGCCATTCACCACGCCATCATGCGCTTTCGCCGCTTCGAGGGCCTTCTGCATGCTGTCAAAAGCCGCCTTGTCGACCAGCGGACCGACGAGTGCGGAGGTTTCCAGCGGGTTGCCGACGGAAACGGATGCATAGGCCTTTTTCAGGCGCGGTACGAGCTGGTCATAGACACTGTCATGCACGAAGAGACGGCGAAGTGTGGTGCAGCGCTGACCGGCCGTGCCCATGGCACCGAAGGCGATGGCGCGCAGCGCCATGTCGAGATCGGCGGAAGGGCAGACGATACCGGCATTGTTGCCGCCGAGTTCCAGAATGGCGCGGGCGAAGCGTTTCGCCAGACGCGGGCCGACATCACGGCCCATGCGGGTGGAACCGGTGGCCGAGACGAGCGGCACCTTGGGATTATCCACCAATGCCTCGCCAACGGCGCGGTCGCCGATCAGAAGCTGCGAGAGACCTTCCGGCGCATCGCCGAAGCGGGCGGCGGCGCGCTCAAAGATGCCCTGAACGGCAAGTGCCGTCAGCGGGGTCTTCTCCGAAGGCTTCCAGACCACCGAATTGCCGCAGACAATGGCGAGCGCCGCATTCCACGACCATACCGCGACCGGGAAATTGAAGGCGGAGATGACGCCGACAACGCCAAGCGGATGCCAGGTTTCCATCATGCGGTGGCCTGGACGTTCGGTGGCGATCGTGAGACCATAAAGCTGGCGGGAAAGACCGACGGCGAAATCGCAGATGTCGATCATTTCCTGCACTTCGCCGAGACCTTCGGACGGAATCTTGCCCGCTTCCAGCGACACGAGACGGCCGAGATCGCTTTTGAAGGCGCGCAGTTCCTCACCGAGCAGCCGGATCAACTCACCACGACGGGGAGCCGGCACACTGCGCCATGCCTTGAAGGCGGCGTCGGCCCGGTCGATCACGGCTGCGACACCTTCGACCGAAACGGTCTTCAGGCTCGCGACCTGCTCACCCGTCACCGGGCTGAAGGACGCCATATCGCCGCTGGTATAAAGTTCGCGGGCAACGCCCATCCTGTCGAGCAGGGCCGCCGCTTCCTGTTTCACATCGAGCTTCGTGGTCGCATCCATATCCGTCGTCCTTTTGGCTAAAAAAGGGAGGAAAGGCCGTTTTGATGCGGCGCTTTCAACTCCCGTCACTTTTCTTTCCCCGAATTTGTCATCCGTTCTCTGGAACTGGCGCTTTGCACCGTTCCATTCTTTCCCGTAATCATATATGGCTACAATAACGCTTTCTAATGAGGAAAGCGGGTAAGTTGATGCGAGAATGGAATGGATCCGCGCAGAAGACTGGTCCCTGACATCGTTACCCTGCAAGCGTTCGAATGCGCGGCGCGGCACGGCAATTTTACGCGTGCGGCGGAAGAACTCAACCTCACGCAGAGCGCGGTGAGCCGGCAGATCGGTGAACTCGAAGCGCAGACGGGAATGCAGCTTTTCGAGCGCATCCGCAGGCGGGTCGTGCTCTCGGAGGCGGGCCGCAAATTCCTGCCGGACGTGCGACGCCTGTTGCAGCAGTCCGAACAGCTGATGGTGCGCGCGGTTTCAGCCGGAACATCGCACGCATCGCTTTCCGTCGCGACATTGCCGACATTCGGCAGCCGTTGGCTGATGCCGCGCCTCCGCCGCTTCATCGACAACAATCCTGATGTGGCAATCACTATCGGCTCGCGCTCCCACCCCTTCGATTTCGATGAGGAAGGTTTCGATCTCGCCATTCATTACGGCCAGCCGGTCTGGGCGCATGGCACCTGCACATTTTTATGCAACGAGGTGATCGTGCCGGTTGCGAGCCCCACCCTCCTGCGCCGCGCCAGCGTGAGCGTGCCGCAGGACCTGACCGGACAACCGCTCCTGCATGTGACGACGCGGCCGAAACTATGGACGGAATGGCTGGAGATGAACGGTGTGACGGCGGCTAACGCTTATCAGGGCAGCCGTTTCGACCAGTTTTCGATGATCATCGAGGCAGCCGCGAGCGGCATCGGCTTTGCCCTTCTGCCAAAATATCTCATCGAGGCGGAGATCGCCTCCGGCCGTCTCGAAATCGTCTTCGACATTCCCCTACGAACCGACAAGAGTTATTACGTCGCCCTGCCGGAAGGACGGCAGGACAATGCGCTGGCCCGCGCCTTTCAGGCCTGGCTGCTCGATCAGGTCGGCAAGCCGGTGTAATCCATCATCTGCTCAGAGAAAAGGGCGAAGGGAAACACCGTCAAGTCCCGGAAGATCGGGGCCGACAGGCACGATACGGGTCGGATTGAGCGCCTTGATGGAATAATAACCACGCTTGATGTGATCGATATTGACCGTGTCGCGCACGCCCGGAACGTTCAGCACGCGCATCATATAGGCGTGCAGCGCGGAATAATCGGCAATGCGGCGAAGATTGCATTTAAACAGGCCGTAATAGGCGGCGTCGAAACGCACCAGCGTCACAAAAAGCCGGACATCCGTTTCGGTCAGAAGATCGCCGAAAAGGAAAGGCCCGCCTGAGACAAGACGATTTTCAATCTCCTGAAGCGTTGCGAAGACGTCGGCGAAGGCCTCTTCATAGGCCACCTGCGTGGTGGCGAAACCGGTTCTGTAAACGCCGTTGTTGAGGCGCGGATAGATGTGGTCATTGAGAGCATCGATTTCATCGCGCAAACCTTCCGGATACAGGTCCACGCCATCATCGGCCAGAGCGCCGAAACCGGAATTCAACATGCGCAGAATATGGGCGGATTCGTTGTTGACGATGGTTTTTGTTTTTTTGTCCCAAAGCACGGGCACGGTGGCGCGGCCGGTATAATGCGGATCCGCCCTGGTATAGGCCTCGTGCATATAGGTAAAGCCGTTGAGCGTATCGCGGTCCGAACCCGGATAGTCGCCGAATTTCCAGCCCTCGTCGGAAAGCGCCGGCTCGACCACGGAAA
The DNA here is from genome assembly GCF_027956525.1 of Agrobacterium sp. ST15.13.013. NCBI lineage: Bacteria > Pseudomonadati > Pseudomonadota > Alphaproteobacteria > Hyphomicrobiales > Rhizobiaceae > Agrobacterium > Agrobacterium sp. ST15.13.013. The sequence continues at coordinate 153,967 of NZ_JAQKGP010000009.1, read as the reverse complement.
CGGAAATCACCTCTTCCAGCTTCTTCAGCTTTCGGCCAATCAGCGTGCGCGATGCCCAGGGGCAGATCAGCGCGACATAAAGATGATAGCGGCCACTTTCGGCCGCAAAACCACCCTCGCCCGTCGGCCCCGCCGAACCGTCAGGCGTCACCCAGTTGCGGAAGCCGGAGGTCTGGCGAACGAAGCCGCCCTTCTTGTCGGTCGCCTGCACCGGATGCCAGTCGGCGGTCCATTTTCCATCCACGAGCATTTGCGGCTCCCCGTTCATCTAAAGATGAAAGCCTTATGGGCCGGGTCGCCGCCGCTTCACAAGCCGCGCTTCGGTTGACGCACTGTTTCCGATCAAGGGTGAGCTCAAAGACGATTGCGGAAAAACGGGTTCCAGCGCACGGTGCCGAGCCTTACCTTCTCACGGATCATCGTCAGCAGTCCCGATGCGGCGATGACGGCGAGCCCAAGCACAGCAGTGGCGTCAGGATATTCGTGGAAGAAAGCAATGCCGATCGCCACGGCCCAGAGGATTTGCGAATAATGCGAGGGCGCGATCTGGCTTGCCGGCGCGATGCGGGTTGCGACCAGAAGGGTGATCTGGCCCGTTGCCGTGCAAAGCCCGATGAAAGCGAAGGCGAGCAACTGGTGAAGATTGGGCATGACGAAATCGGGGATCGACGCGATGCCATTAAAGGTCAAACCATAGATCAACAGCACGCCCATGATCGAGGTGCGCTTTTCCTTACCCGCCAGCGAGCGCAAAAGAACGATGGTCATGGCCGCAAGGAATGCCACGCCGATGGCGGCAATATGCCCGAGCTCCAGTGTCTTGAAACCCGGCCGCACGACGAGAATGACACCGACGATGCCGGCCAGAACCGCCGCCCAGCGCCACGGGCCGATATTCTCCTTCAGCACGGCGGCGGAAAGGACGGTCACGAAGAGCGGCGACAGGAAGATCAGCGCATACGCTTCCGCCAGCGGAATGGTGGTGAAGGCATAGATTCCGAAAATACCGGCGAAAAGCCCGGAGATGGCGCGCCCATGCACGGCGAAGGGCCGGCTCATGCGCCAGAATTCGCGCCACCTTTCTTCGCGCGGCTTGCTGAAGAAGATGAAGATGCCGGAGAAAAGAATGCTGAAAAAGCCGATTTCGAAAACGCTGATCTGCGATCCCAGCGACTTGATTGTGGCATCGCCCATGGAAAAGGTCGCATAAGCGAACAGACCGAGCAGAAAACCCTTTTGCATTTGACTTCCCCGAACATCGACCGCAATGCAAAGCATCCCCCGGCCGCGTGACGCGACCTGGACGCCCCAACCAAGGGACAGACGGTCTGGCAGATTTGATCCTCGACCCTATGGCTAGACCCGGCTACCTATGAGTGCAAGCCGCAAAACGGGCAAAAATGGGCGATCTCACAGCATCGATGCAATCGGCTGCAAGGTGCGGCAAATTTGTCCCGCCACGGCCATCACATCACCGTCATGGAAAGAGGTTAGCCGGTGTTGATCGTGGCGCTTGGCGACGGACATGAAGGCGGCTAAACATCATCATGCGATTTTTCACCCGCCGATTTCCCCGGCCGGTGCTGCTGCGTTAACATGGCCTCGCTAACCGAAAGGAAAAAGAATGCGGATTGTGATGATCGGTTCGGGTTATGTCGGCCTCGTGTCCGGCGCGTGTTTTGCCGATTTCGGCCATGACGTGGTCTGCGTCGACAAGATGCCGGAGAAGATCGAAGCCCTGAAAAGCGGCCATATCCCCATCTTCGAGCCGGGTCTCGAAACAATCGTCGCCAACAACGCCAAAGCCGGTCGGTTGAGCTTCACGACCGATCTTTCCGCAGCTGTGGCCAATGCCGATGTCGTCTTCATCGCGGTGGGCACCCCCTCGCGACGCGGCGACGGCCATGCCGATCTCGGTTATGTCTATGCGGCGGCGAAAGAGATCGCCCATGCGCTTGACGGCTTCACTGTCATCGTCACCAAATCCACCGTTCCCGTCGGCACCGGCGACGAGGTGGAACGCATCATCCACGAGGAGAACCCCTCGGCCGATTTCGCCGTGGTCTCCAACCCGGAATTCCTGCGCGAAGGGGCTGCCATTGAGGATTTCAAGCGGCCGGACCGCATCGTCGTCGGCCTCTCGGACGAGCGCGCCCGCCCCGTCATGACCGAGGTTTACCGCCCGCTTTACCTCAACCAGTCACCGCTGCTCTTCACCACAAGGCGCGCTTCCGAACTCATCAAATATGCCGCCAACGCCTTTCTGGCGATGAAGATCACCTTTATCAACGAAATGGCTGATCTCTGCGAGAAGGTCGGCGCCAATGTGCAGGACGTCTCGCGCGGCATCGGTCTCGATGGCCGCATAGGCCCGAAATTCCTGCATGCCGGCCCCGGTTATGGCGGCTCCTGTTTCCCGAAGGACACGCTGGCGCTCGCCAAGACCGCGCAGGATTATGATGCGCCGGTGCGGCTGATCGAAACCACCATCGCCATCAACGACAACCGCAAGCGCGCCATGGGCCGCAAGGTCATCAACGCTGTGGGCGGCGATGTGCGCGGCAAGAAGATCGCCGTGCTTGGCCTCACCTTCAAGCCGAATACCGACGACATGCGCGACAGCCCGGCAATCGCCATCATCCAGACTTTGCAGGATGGTGGCGCAAAAGTGGTGGGCTACGATCCGGAAGGCATGGCGAATGCCCGGCATCTGATGGAAGACATCGACTATGCGGCAGGCCCTTACGAAGCCGCGGAAAACGCCGACGCCGTCGTGATCGTGACGGAATGGAACCAGTTCCGCGCGCTCGACCTGCCGCGTCTCAAAGCCATCATGAAAAGCCCTGTGCTCGTGGACCTGCGCAATATTTACCGAACGGATGAAGTTGCCGGCCATGGCTTCATCTATGCCGCCGTCGGCCGCCCGCATGAAGGCAGCCCGGGCAACGGCACCTGAAGACTGCGCTTTCGCAATTTCATCAAAAGATTTTCCGCGCTTCGGTCTAACCGCAAACGCACCAACGGATTCGGGACTTAGTCATCATGCGTTATCTGGTTACCGGCACGGCAGGATTCATCGGCTTTTACGTTGCGAAACGGCTGCTGGACGCCGGCCATTTTGTCACCGGCTTCGATGGCATGACGAAATATTACGATGTCAGCCTCAAGGAAAAACGCCACGCAATACTTGCCCGCTCCAACGGCTTCCGGGCCGAGATCGGCATGTTGGAAGATACCGATGCGCTGAAGCGGGCGGCAGAAGCAGCAGAACCGGAAATCATCATCCACCTCGCCGCACAGGCCGGTGTTCGTTACAGCCTTGAAAATCCGCGCGCCTATATCGATTCCAATCTCATCGGCTCGTTCAACATGCTGGAGCTCGCCAGAAGCCTTAAGGTCAAGCACCTGATGCTGGCGTCTACCTCCTCCATCTACGGCGCCAACGAGAAAATCCCGTTTGCGGAAAGCGACAAGGCCGACGAGCCGATGACGCTTTACGCCGCCACCAAAAAATCCATGGAGTCGATGGCGCACAGCTATGCGCATCTGCACAAGCTGCCCACCACCGCCTTCCGCTTCTTCACGGTCTACGGCCCGTGGGGACGGCCGGACATGGCACCGATCAAATTCGTCGATGCCGTTTCCAACGGCCGGCCCATCGATATTTACGGGCAAGGCAATATGAGCCGTGATTTCACCTATATCGACGATCTGGTGGAGGGCATTGTCCGGTTGAGCCAGATCATCCCCTCCGAGGAAAACCGTGTGACGCAGGAAGGCGTGACCGACACGCTTTCGCACCACGCACCTTTCCGCGTCGTCAATATCGGTGGCGGCCAGCCGGTGGAACTGATGCATTTTGTCGAAACGATCGAAAAGGCCGTTGGCAAGCCGGCGATCCGCAACATGCTGCCGATGCAGCAGGGCGATGTTCCCCGCACCTTCGCCTCGCCCGATCTCCTGAGGGCATTGACCGGTTATGTGCCGCAGACCCCGGTCGAGGAGGGCATCAAGGCCCTCGTCGCCTGGTATCGCGACATGAACGGCAAACTGAAAGAATAATAATAATCAGAGTGTCGCCAGCAGCCTGTTCGACAGGGCACCACCGGATGCCGCCTGCATCGACACCTTGGTTTCCACCGCCTCGATGATTGTATCGCTGAAGTCCACATTGGTGAGTTCAAGGATATTCGACAGCCCGCCCGGCGAAAACACGTTCACCTCCAATATCTTGTCGCCGACGATATCGAGGCCGACAAGGAACATGCCATCCTCCACGAGCTTCGGACGCATCATTTCAGCCAGTTCGACAATCTCATCCGTCACCTTCACCGCCTCGGCGGTGCCGTTGGCGTGGATGTTGGAGCGCAGGTCTCCCTTGGCCGGCACCCGTCGAAGCGCGGCATATTGGCCATCGCGCATCAGGGGCCTGCCGTTCATCATGAAGAACCGAACATCACCCTCTTTCGCGGCAGGCAGATAGGCCTGCGCGATCAGATAACCCTCAAGGCTCACCGCCTCGAAAATCTGATTGAGATTGGTCTCCTTGCTCGACCCGATCTTGAAAACATTCTTGCCACCGGAACCCTGCAGCGGCTTGACGATGACGCCCTTCGGGTGCGCATCGGCAAAGGCGCGGATTTCTTCGACATTACGGGAAATCAGCGTCGTCGGGCGAACGATTTCAGGAAAGCTCTGGAAATAGAGCTTGTTCTGCGCAAGCGCCAGACCTTCGGGGTCGTTCAGCACCACCACACCGCGCTGCTCGGCAAGCCTGCCGAACAGAATACCGGCATGAACGGCCCATGGCCGGGTGGTCTGGTCGAGCGACGGATCGTTGCGCAGCATCAGCGCGTCGATTTCCTCCACGTCCATGGTCATGCGCTCAAGCGCCTTGTCCTGGAGTGCCACATGGAAAGCCTCTGGCTTTTTGTATTTTCCCTTACGGACAACAGTGGCATGAACCGCCAGCGTGTCATCGGAGCGCAGGGTAAAATCCCCCGGTGTCAGATAGACCACATCATGGCCGCGATTGAGCGCGGCCATGGCCAGCAGGCCCGTGGCGAAGGTCGGCCCCTCGGTTTCGATGGAATTGACGAAAAATGCGATACGCATGAAGCCCCTCCTATAAAGTCGCCAGTTCGGCGATGGATAATCCCGCCCGGATTTTCTCCAGGCGCTCATTGGCCTTGGCGGGCAATAAAAATGCTGGCCTTATCCCAGGGGGACGTAACAGGCCGCGCAACGCCAGCTCCTGCATGACAGGAAAATGCCAAGCGGCGATCTTACCCATCCAGAACGGATCGAGCGCCCCGCCCTTTCGTAGATGGTCCATCACCTCGGCCAGCCCGCGCAGATAAATCGCATCCTTGGAGAGACCGCCGCCGCGATAGATGCGCAGCACCATGTTGAAGGCGCCGGCCTCATCGAACCCGTGATCGCGGGTCATGATACGGAAGGTCTCCACGAAGCTTGCACCATCCAGCATGGCGGCGCATCCGACGACGCGGCCAGCGATCAGCCGCAGGCGCTCACGCGTCATGCCGCCAGCCAGATATTCCGCCAGCACTGCCAGCCCCTCCTGCACGCCTTCGTAACCGGAAAGGCCGGTGCGGAAGAGCCGCAACCCCTGAAACGAGCCATTGAAATAGGTGAGAAGATGCACCCCGATCTCATGCGACAGCAGCGCCTCGACACGGCGCTGTTCCATGACGGTATGGCGGGAGATCAAAAGCTTCTCGCCCGTCACCATCATCCCCGGCGGCAGGTCGTCGCGGATTTCGACGCGCGCCTTGAACTCCGGTTCTTCCGCCAGATAGGTCTCGACCATCTCGCGCGACTTCTTCGCGACAGCATAACAATCGACCATGGCGATTTCGCCACTTTCCTGCCCGCGCGGGCAATCCTTGAGCACATGAAGCGCCAGCGTCAGAAGCGCGGGTTCGACGGCGCCGTAGAGCGCGCGGGAGAAATCGGTGAAGGTACGATGATGCAGGCTGGCCAGCATCGTCAGCTGCAGATCGATCTCCCGCTGTTTCTCCCGATAAAGATGATAGAGCACAGGGTCTTCGAGGTGATCGAAGGCGACGGAATAAAGCTTGCGCTTCTGCTCTTCCACATCCACGCCCAGCGGTCGGTAAAGCAGGCGCGGCGCGTATTGGAAGCCGCCGTCGCGAAACTCCTCGAAGGCCCGTCGCGCATTGATGGGCGTGACGGAGAGTAGAAAATCGAACGACGAGACGATGTCGTCGATAGATCGGTCGGCGCGTTTCACCGCATCGACAAAGGCCTTGCGGCCCAGCGCCCTGTGACTGGCGACGTTTAACGCATCCATATCGGAGGAAAAAGACGAAAAGGCCTGCAAACCCGCATCGAAAAGATCGGCGATCATCGTCTCCCGCAAACCGGGATAATCGGCACCGGATTCCGGCTGGCGATAGATCGGCGCAAAACGCACGCTGATGCAGGGAAAATCCAGCCCGGCATTCTGAAACCGGAGGATCGGATCGGCTTCCGGTTCCGGCCGGGTGATGCGCGGCGTACGAAAGCGTACCTCGGCATCGCAGACTGCCTTTATGAAGACCCGACGCGCTTTCTGGGTTTCCGGTTCTGACGTGGCGGAGACCGAAACCTCAAAATGCGGCAGGAAAGGCGAATCGTCGGCCAGCAGGATGTCATGCTCCAGTTCGCCGATATCGAGCACGATGAAGGCGCCGAAACGCTGCCGCATGACCGTGCCAATAGCCTCGATCAGCGGCGCCGCCTCCTGAATGGTCGGCACGATCAGATAGGAGGCATGGGCGGCGGCGATATCGCGGGCGGCGAGATTTTTCGTGCCGCCGGTCAGATGCAGGCACAGGAACGGCAGCGGCCGGTCGATATGCAGACGACCGTCTTTGTCGACATCGCGGCGGATGGCCTTGCCGGCCTCAAGGCAGGACACGACGTCATCGACCAGATCGGCGATGGGAGAGGGCGCGCTGGGGGCGGATGAAGGGTTCATCGCCGCGACCTCAGACATTCTTCGATTACTGGCTGGAGTGCCGCAATCGCTTGGCGAATATCCGCCACCACACGCTCATCCGGCTTTCCCGTCCACTCGTCCATGAAAAATTTCTTGAACTCGATTGCGATGGCGCAACCATTTTCTGCGAACCTTTCGTGGATGAAACGGGTCTGCTCTCCCTTGCCCTGAAACGCCACGTTCTCGCGAACATCGAGGTGGCGTTCGCCGATGGTCGCTGACGCGAAATGGCGCCCGACCGCGCTCACGATATCGCCCCAGCGGCTGCGATCCATGGAGAAGGTGCCTATATTGATATCGGGCGCTTCCGCCTGCGCCGTCGGTGGCGCGGCCGCACCCTGCCGGCGATGATTATAGCTGTGTATATCAAGCACCACGAAAGCCCCATGCCGCCTTTCGATTGCGGAGAGCATAGTCTCCAGCATCGTGTAATAGTCGGCGTGAAAGTCGAGCGACTGCCGGACGGCTTCCTGCGCCGGCTCTTCTTTCCAGACCTCAAGCCCCCAGGATTGTTCCGGCTTCAGATAGATCGCCTGATCGGCCGCTCGGTTGAGATCGATTTCGAAACGTGAATGGTGAACGACGATGCGGTTCGTCAGCCCGGCGATCATCTCACCGGTGAAAGGGTCTTCCTCCCTCAGCCTCTGTTCCGGGGAAAGGGCCATGAGCCGCGACACGTCAGGTCTAATGCGATGGCCGTCATGGATGGCCGTGCCGATAACGGGCGAGCCGCCGAAATCGATCGACCAGAAGCCTTTGTTTTCGTGGTTATTCCGGTATTCACCGTCGCTCTGTCTGGCTGCCATGCCGCCTCCCCTGCATCGGGGATAAAACAGCGGGACATGCCCGTTTGTTCCGGTGAAAAATTGCGTGCGATACATTCCGCTCGGCAATGACGCCGCCGGAAAACTACGGAACCTTACCGGAAAGATCACGTTGTTCCAACTGGAGGGGCCGCCGTGTCAAACGGACGCGATGGCGCTGAAGAACATCGGGATTTTTCCGTTTTCTCCCGATGGCCAACGAAACGGCAGCCGAGCTTCTTACCCATCCGGCGCCCCTCCGTTCCCGCTTTCGACGCACAAGGAGCCGCGACATGGAAAAGACCGAAACACGCGAACTTGCGGAAGAATATCTGCGTCTCGGCGGCACGCGTCAGGTGATGATCGACGATAACAAGACCTTCGTGCGCCAATGGGAGCACGAACCGGCGGAGGCCGAACGGTTTTGGCAAACGCATATCGAAAATCTCGATGCGGAGCGCCGCAAAGACGTGGAGTTTTTCCTGCCATCTATCAATTCCGACAAGGACGACTAAACCTACAAGGAGAAAGACATGACTGCTATCAACGCCGCAAAAATCCTCATTCTCGCAACGGACGGCTATGAGCGTTCCGAATTGCGCGTGCCCTATGACCAGCTGAAGGCCAAAGGTGCAGACGTGAAGATCGCCTCCATCGAGGAGGGCGAGATCAAGAGCTGGGACAAGAAGAACTGGGGCGACAGCATCGCCGTCGATCTCTTGGCGAAAGCCGTCAAAGCGGAAGATTTTGACGCGCTGGTTCTTCCCGGCGGCCAGATCAACCCAGATATTCTGCGTCACGACGAGGATGCGATGCGGGTGGTCCGCGATTTCGTCAAATCCGGCAAGGTGGTCGCCGCCATCTGCCATGCACCGTGGCTGCTTGTAGAAGCCGACGCCCTGCGTGGCCGCGACGCCACCTCCTATTGGTCGATCAAGACCGACCTCAAGAATGCCGGCGCCAACTGGAAGGATGAAAAGGTGGTAACGGACAAGGGGATCGTTACCTCCCGCAGCCCTGACGATCTCGACGCCTTTGTCGCCAAGATCGTGGAAGAGGTCGAGGAAGGCCGTCACGAACGCCGCGCTGCTTAAGACACGCACCTTTCCCGTGCCGCCGGTTTTCCGGCGGCACTTCTATTTGGGAGGAAGACATGAAAAGCAGATTGCTGGCAAGCGGCGCGGAGCGTACCTTCATCCTCGTCATTGATCCCGAAGAAGAAGCATTCGAGGCTATCAGGCGCTTTGCCAAGGCCGAGAACATCAACGCCGCCTCGGTGAGCGCGATCGGGGCTTTCGCCACGGCGACCCTCGCCTTTTTCGACCTTTCGACGCGGAACTACAATGAAATACCGGTCACCGACCAGAGCGAGGTTCTGAGCCTGCTCGGCGATATTACCCTTGACGAGAACGACACACCCAATCCGCACCTGCATGTGGTTCTGGGCTTTGCCGACGGCTCCACGAAGGGCGGCCATTTTCTCAAAGGAGTGGTGCGGCCAACACTGGAAGTCGTCATCCGCGAAACACCTGCGGAGTTGCGGCGCAGTTATCGCCGGGAATTCGGCATCGCTCTCATCGATCCCGCGAAATAAACCCACGGAACCGGAAAAACACCATTGCGTTATCGCTCTGGACAGGGGGTAGCATGGTGGCGGCGATCAATCGAAGAGATGCGGATGATGACGAGGTCGGGCAATTTCTGATCGGTCTCGCACGCGGCACGGCGGGTGCATTGCTGTTTGCCCTGCCCATGCTGATGACCATGGAAATGTGGTTTCTCGGCCTTTACATCAATTCATGGCGGCTTTTTCTGCTTTGCATCCTCAACCTGCCGCTGCTGCTGCTTCTCGCCCGCCGCATCGGTTTCGAGAATGTTTACTCCTGGAGCCAGGCGCTGCGCGACGCGATAACGGCCTATGGGCTGGGCATCGCCGTCAGCGCCGCCGTACTCCTGCTGTTCGGCATTCTGAACGACCAGATCACCGCCTCCAACTTCATCGCCAAGATTGCGTTGCAATCCGTTCCAGCCAGCATCGGCGCGCTGCTTGGGCGCAGCCAGCTCGGTCAGCATTCTGATACGAAGGATGAAGAGGAGGGCGAATATTCGGGCGAGACGGGTTATCTGCACGAACTGTTCATGATGATGGTCGGCGCGCTTTTCCTCGGCCTCAATGTCGCCCCGACGGAAGAAATGATCCTGATCGCCTATAAGGTGACGCCCTATCACATTCTGGCGCTTTGCCTACTGTCGATCGCCATCATGCATGGCTTTGTCTACGCGCTTCACTTCAAGGGCTCGCACCAGCTGCACGAAGGGCAGAAGTGGTGGCAATCCTTCATCCGCTTCACCCTGCCCGGCTATGTCGTCGCCATCGCCATTAGCATCTATACGCTTTGGACCTTCGAGCGCCTCGACCACACCTCGCTATCGCAGATCATGAATGCCGCCGTCATTCTCGGCGTGCCCGCCTCGATCGGCGCGGCGTCGGCCCGGCTGATCCTGTGAGGACAAGATGACGATATCCAAAAACGGAAAACAGATGGAAAGCGCCGATCCGCATTGGATCGAATGGGTGACGGGAACCATCTGCACGCTTCTGGTCGCCGCCATGCTAGGCTCGATCGGTTATGACATTTATCGCTACAGGCCGGAGGATGCCCGCTTCGACATCGCCGTTACCGGCGTAGAGGGGCAACCCGGGCAATACCGGGTGAAATTCGACATCCGCAACCTTTCCATGACGACGGCGGCGCAAGTGCAGGTGCGCGGCGACCTGCAGCAAAACGACGCAACGCTGGAGAGCGCCGATGTGACATTCGATTACGTCGCCTCGGAGTCTCGCGACACCGGCACGCTTTTCTTCCGCAACGATCCCCGCAGCGCAACGCTCACCATCAATGTCGCCGGCTATACCGAGCCGTGACACCTTTCAGGATGATTTCATGCCGACATCGGAACTGACAAGAGAACGTGACCTCAGGGACTCAAAACCCGTGTGGGCGGATAGCCCGCGTATCGGAGTCCGCAGCAGGCGCATGCCGGAGGCCGACAATTACGATACGATTGTCGTCGGCGCCGGCATCAGCGGCGCACTCGTATCCCACGCCCTGCAACGGCCAGGTCAATCCATGTTGATCGTTGACCGGCGTGAACCGGTCATGGGTAGCAGTGTCGCCAGCACCGCGATGATCCAGCACGAGATCGATACGCCGCTGACGCAGCTTCGAAAGATGATCGGCAGGCACGCGGCTGACAGGGCATGGCAGCGTTCCGCCCGCGCCGTCCTGCGGCTGGAGGAAATCGTCTCCTCGCTCGGCATTTCCTGCAGCATGAAGCGCAAACAGGCGCTTTATCTCGCCGGAGACGACATGGGATCGCGCGCATTGAAAGCCGAAGCGGATGCCCGCAAAGAAGCGGGCATCGAGGCCCGTTTCCTCACCGCTGCGGAACTGAGAGAGCAATACGGCATGCACCGGACCGGGGCCATCCTCAGCGACATCTCGGCCTCCGCCAATCCCGCACAGCTGACGGCCGGCCTTTTGCGCCACACGGCGGGCGCGGGCGCCGAAATCGTCTCGCAGCTTGAGATCACCGATCTTAGAAACTTCGGCGACGCGGTTGTCCTCGCCACCGCCGGTGGCAAAATCCTTTCCGCACGCAATGTCGTTTTCTGCACCGGCTATGAATTTCTGAAAATGCTCGAAAGCCCGAAGCACCAGATCATTTCCACCTGGGCGCTGGCGAGCAGAAAGGGGCTTGACCTGCCCGACTGGCTGGAGAACCACATCGTCTGGGAGGCCTCCGATCCCTATCTCTACCTGCGCACCGACCGGGAGGGGCGGATGATCGCCGGAGGCGAGGACGAGGAAAACCCCACCGCCTACCAGTCGGAGCACAAGCTCGCCGCCAAGGCGGAAACGATCCGTCGCAAGATCGAAAAGCTTCTCGGCATCGATGTGGGAGAACCGGAATATCGCTGGGCGGCGGCCTTCGGCACGACCACCACCGGTCTGCCGCTGATTGGCCCGGTGCCCGGAATGAACAACGTTTATGCAGTGATGGGTTTTGGCGGCAACGGCATTACCTTCAGCCAGATCGCCGCTGAAATCGTGGCCGCCGCCGTCAATGGCGGCAAGGACCCCGATGCCGATCTTTTCCGCTTCGGCTGATGTCGTTTAGTCCTCCTTGATGCCCGCCGCCACCTGCATGCGGCGCAGCGTCCACAGGACGACAATACCCATCCCCGAAGCAAGAAGGGCAAGCGGCCACATGCCAAGGCCGGCCGAAAGGCCGATTGCCGCCGAAAGCCACATGCTGGCGCCCGTCGTCAAGCCTTTGACATCGCCTCTGGTATAAACGACCACACCCGCCGCGAGAAAGGCGATGCCGGCCGTCACCGCCTCCACCAACCGGATGGGATCGAGCCGTGCGGCTTCATGACCTTCCGCCATTGTCTCCATCATATGAACGGTGATGACGCAAAAGGTGACGGCGGCGAGGCCGATCAGCATGTTGGTGCGCAGTCCAGCGGTGTTCTTGTGAAACTCCCGTTCCAGACCGATCAGGCCGCACAGGATGACCGCGCCGAACACACGCACCAGCAGCACCTCGAAGGGGATGGAAATATTCATCGAAAATTCTTCTGCTAGGCTTTGGGGCAAGGTCGCATCTCCTCCGGCAATTTCTTCACACTAAGTTTAAGGAGACGTGTTGGTTCCACTCGGCAATATAAACGTTGCGCGCAACAGAGCCGGAACTATGGCCGAGGCAAAGGGTTTGCCTCCCGTGCGCATGGGCGCACGTCACATATTTTCACACATGGGAGAAGGACCAATGGCCGAGAAGAAACTCGACGACCTGTTTTATGACACGCTGAAGGATATCTATTACGCCGAGAGGCAGATACTGAAAGCCCTGCCGAAAATGGCCCGGGCGGCCACCGACCCGAAGCTGAAACAGGCTTTTGAAAAGCACAAAGAAGAAACCCAGGGCCAAATCGAACGCCTGCAGGAAGTGTTCGAAATCATTGGCAAGCGGGCTCAGGGCAAGACCTGCGAAGCCATTCAGGGCATCATCGCCGAAGGCGAAGAGATCATTGAGGATTTCAAGGGAACGCCCGCTCTCGATGCCGGCCTTGTCTCCTCGGCACAGGCGGTCGAGCACTACGAGATCGCCCGCTATGGCACTCTGAAGGCATGGGCGGAAAAGCTTGGCCACACAAAGGCCGTCGCACTGCTGGATGCCACGCTCAAGGAAGAGTCCAAGACCGACGAGGCCCTGACAGCGCTCGCCAAGACCTCCGTTAATGCCGCCGCAGAGAAAAAGGCGGCGTAAGGCGCTCTCATCCAAAACAAAAACCGGAATGGTTACCCATTCCGGTTTTTTTGTGCCTGAAGACCCGTAGACCCTATGGCAGCGTATAGGCGATGACGTAGTCGCCGGGCTTGGTTCCAACCGAACCGTGGCCGCCCGCTACCATCACAACATATTGCTTTCCGTTTTCCAGCGAATAGGTCATGGGCGTTGCCTGACCGCCGGCCGGCAGACGCGCTTCCCAGAGCTGCTTGCCGGTCGTCAGGTCATAGGCGCGCAGATAGTTGTCGACGGCAGCACCGAGGAAGGCGACGCCGCCCTTGGTGATCATCGGCCCGCCAATGCCCGGCACGCCCAATTTGAAGGGCAGCGGCAACGGCGTCATGTCATGGACCGTGCCGTTCTTGTGCTTGTAGGCGATATCGCCGGTGCGCAGGTCAGCGCCCGCGACATAACCCCATGGCGGGGCCTGGCAGGGAATCTGCAGCGGACCGAGGAACGGGCCCATGAACACGCCATAGGGCGCACCGTCGTTGCGGTTCAGGCCCTGTTCGCTGCCTTTTTCGTCCTGCCCCTTCGGCGGAATGTCGGCGCGCGGCACGAGCTGCGAGGTGAAGGCGAGATAGGTCGGCATGCCGAACATGACCTGACGTTCGGGATCGACCGCCACGCTGCCCCAGTTGAAGGTGCCGAAATTGCCGGGATAGATGATCGAGCCGTTCAGCGAGGGCGGCGTATAGCGGCCCTCGTAGTTCAACTGATGGAAGCGGATGCGGCAGGCGAGCTGGTCGAACATGGAAACGCCCCACATGTCCTTTTCCTGCAACGGCTCCGGCTTGAAGGACAGCGCTGTCGTCGGCTGAGTCGGAGAGGTGAAATCCTCGGGGATTGCCCCGCCCGGCGCAGGCTCTTCGGTGATCGGCAGCAGCGGCTCGCCGGTGCGCCGGTCGAGAACGTAGATATCCCCCTGCTTGGTCGGGCCGACGAGGGCCGGCACGGACTGGCCGTCCTTGGTGATGTCGAGCAGCACCGGCTGAGCCGGCACGTCCATGTCCCAGAGATCGTGATGAACCGTTTGGCGCACCCAGCGATCCTTACCGGTATTGATATCCAGCGCGACGATGGAGGAGGAATATTTCTCCACATTCTCGCTGCGGCCCATGCCGAGCTGATCCGGCACCTGATTGCCGAGCGGGACATAAACGAGACCGAGGCCTTCATCGTAACTGAAGACCGACCAACTGTTGGGCGAATTGGTGGTGTAGGTCTCACCCGCCGCAATCGGTTCGGTTTTCGCCGGATTGCCGGAATCCCAGTTCCAGACGAGCGCGCCGCTGTTCACATCGAAAGCGCGGATGACGCCGGACTGTTCCTGTGTGGAATAGTTGTCGTTCACCGCACCGCCAATAATGATCTTGCCCGCGGCGATGACGGGTGGCGAGGTTGAATAATAATAACCGGCAGGATTGTATTTCATGCCCTGCTCAAGATGCAGCACACCCTGATCGGCAAAGGACGTGCAGACCTGACCGGTGGCAGCGTCAAGAGCAATCAGCCGCGCGTCCGAGGTCGGCAGGTAGACGCGTTGTGCGCAGGCCGTGCCTTCAGCGGCATTCGGCTCGGCATAATAGGAAACGCCGCGGCAGGTCTGGTGCTGGCGGTCCGGATTGAGACCGACATTGGGGTCGTATTTCCACTTTTCCTTACCGGTGGCGGCGTCGATGGCGATCGCCCAATTATGCGGCGTGCAGATATAAAGCATATTGCCGATCTTGAGCGGCGTCACCTGATAGGTGGTTTCACCAACGTCATCTGGCAGCTTCACATCGCCCGTCTGGTAACGCCAAGCTTCCTTGAGCTGCGAGACGTTGTCGACATTGACCTGGGTGAGCGGTGAATAACGCTGGCCATAGGGCGTGCGGCCATATTGATGCCAGTCACCGTCAGGGACATCGCCACCATAAACGGGCGTGGCCGAGGCCGTTTCCTGCGGCAGGGAACCTGCCGTATCGTGCGGATCCTGCGCCATGGAATATCCGGCCACGACGATGGAGGCGAGGACGGAAAGGGCAAGCGGCCAGGCATTCGGCCCATAGCTATGTCCGGTCGGGCTTGCAAAACCGAGCGGCTTTCTGACCCATGGAACCAGAAGCCAGAGACCGATGAGAATGATGACGCCGCCGCGCGGGCCAAGTTGCCACCAGTCGAAGCCGACTTCCCAGAGGGCCCAGGCAAGCGTCGCGACAATGAAGACGGCATAGACATGGAGGGCTGCGCGATTGCGCTTGAACAGCAGAAAGGCCGTAAGCAGAAAGGCAAGCCCGGAAAGAACGTAATAAAAGCTCCCGCCCAGCATGACGAGCTGAGAGCCGAAACCGAACAGCGCGAGGCCGATCAGCGTGAGAAAAACTGCAGTGACGGTGACTGCCATGAATGAAACCCCCGATTCCTGTCACTTTGCGTGAAATGAAATCGGGCGCGATATGGTTCCATGAAAATCATCGTCGTCGCGAAAAAACTTCACGCCATGGTGGTCACGGGTTTTGTGGGGCTCCGGTCGAATCCTGCGGTACGGGATTTGTCTCTGTCGACGATGGCGGCTGGGCACGGCCATTTGCCGGATTGTTGTCGAAGGTTCCGGACCCGGACGGCTGCTGCGGCACGGGCGCTGTTTCTGTCTGCGAATTCTGCGGCCGGTTTTCGTCTGGTTCGAAAACCGAATATTCGACAACGGCCCACACCACCAGTGCAAGAAACACGCTGACGATCAGAATGACAAGGACGGGACGCCCGCGCGATCCCTGCCGCGCACGTGTTGCCGTTTCGCTTTTCGGCGCATCCCGACCGCGAAGATAGCTGGCATTATCTCTGGCCATGTCTTTCACTCCCTGTAACCCTGCTGATCTAATCCCCGGGGTCAGGGTTTTGTTCCAGATCACCGGAGCGCCTAACCGCACTCGACCGGTATACGAGACCTCTCTGAGCCGTCGCAGCCTGTCACATCCACCGCGCTGAAGCTTTGCCCGAGCCCAAGCCAGGAGACCGGCAAGTGCGCTCCGTCATCATCCATTTCCCATAACTCGTCTGGCAGGCCGTCCAAATCCGCCAATAGCGAGGGCGATGGCGCCTTGAGAAATTCGGCGTCCGAAAAAGAAAAGTATTTTTTCACCGCAGGGCGCCATCCGCGCCACAGGTCCAGAAAAGCAAGAATTTTCAGCATCATGATTGTCAGGCAATATATCTAAAAAAATAACCTCGCCTTTTTGGCACGTCTGGCGGCCATGCGCATCCCCGTTGCGCCGCAACTGCAGCGAATGGTCGAATTGTGCCAACAAGCCGCCATTGAGTGCCAGATTAACGCCCGACCAGGCGTGATCAGCGGCCGAGCCGTACGATCCAGCGTGTCCACTCGGCGCTATCCGGCTTCAGAATATCCGGTGCAATATCATGGCTTTCCAACGCGAAATGCCGCATCTGGCGCGGCGAAAGGCCGAAGGTCTTCTTGAAGACGCGGCTGAAATTTTCCGGATTGGTGAAACCATAGGACGCAGCCACCTCGGCAATCGTCATATGCGCCGATTGCGGCGCCCGCAGGAAATCCATCGCGCGCTCGAGACGCCGGTGGGTGATGAAGGCCGAAAACCCACCCAGCGGCTCGAAGAGCCGGTAGACGGTGCGTCGCGACACGCCGAATTCGCCCACGACCTTTTCCACTGACAGCGCCGGATCGAGCAGGTGATTGTCGATATAACGCCGGATGGATGCCCTGAGCGCCCGCTGCACGCCCTGCGCATTGCCGTGCCCGACATGATTGTTGATGGCGGCCGCAGCAAGTTCCAGAAGCGGAGAGACCGTGGCTGCGCCTTCACTGGCGTTCATGACGTCGAAATGGCGATAGATGCTCGTCATCGTTTCGCGCAGCAGCGATACCAGCGGCAGACCGGCCGGCAGCACGCGTTCATGATGATTGCCGGAACCGCAAAGCCTGCCTTCCAGCAGCCGGCGCGGCACGACGAGGCTGAGATGATCGTGATCCGACGTGGTAGTGGCCAGCGGCTGCGCCATATCGATGAGATAGAGGTCGCCGGGGCCTGCTGTCTCGCCCGATCCGCGCCGCGACATGCTTTGTCCGCTGGCGTAGAACTGCAGAAGAAAACCATCCATGCCGTCGCGGGCGATCTTATGGCGCGAACGGTCGAAATCCTGCGCGAACGACTGGGTGCGGCCAAGCGCGACATTGCCGATGAAAGCGGCATCGACACTGGCGAAGAAACCGTCATCCTGCGATCGCCGCAGGCGGGCATCGAACAGCACATTGATCGAATCCCGCCACAGCGCCATGGCGTCGCGTTTCAGCGCCTGGCGCGTATCAAAGCGTGAGCGCGCCAGCGGCGCCTCAAAAGACCCTGTGTTCGTCATCCCGCTTTTCCGTGAATACGGCGCTGAACCCCGCCGTCCACGAAAATTATACAGGATTGAAACCGTTCAACAATGACGGAAGTCGACGAGACGGTTCGCTTAAAGCGGGTATGCGAAAATTATTTCGCGGTCCAGCCGCCATCGATGGAGATGGTGGCACCGGTGATGGAGCGGGCCATATCGCCCGCGAGATAGAGCGCCATTTCCGCCACTTCTTCCGGTTGTACAAACCGTCTGGTCGGCTGCGGCGCAAGCATTACCTTTTTCACCACGTCCTCCTCGCTCATGCCATGCACGCGCGCCTGATCGGCGACCTGGGCGGCGACAAGCGGTGTCCAGACATAACCGGGGCAGATGGCGTTGCAGGTAATGCCAAGTTCGGCCACCTCCAGCGCCACGCTTTTCGTCAGGCCAACCACGGCGTGTTTGGTCGCCACATAAGGCCCCTTGAAGGGCGAGGCACGCAAACCATGGGCGGAGGCGATATTGACGATGCGACCCCAGCCCCTTTCCTTCATGCCGGGCAAGGCCGCATGGATGGTGTGAAACGCGCTGTCGAGCGAGATGGCGACGATGCGGGAGAAATCGGCGAAATCGAACTCGTCGATCGGCGCGACCTTCTGAATGCCGGCATTGTTGACCAGGACGTCGATATGGCCGAACTCGGCGATGACGGTTTCCGGCAGATGCGCGCTCTCGTCATAATGGGCGAGGTTGGCGGCAAAATAGACCGGCCTGTGCCGCGCCGCCTTCGCCACGGTCTCCAGCGCCGGCGTCGCCTCCTCAGCCGCCTCTATGCCATGCAACGCGACCCGAAATCCCGCTTCGGCGAAACGCTTGGCGATGGCAAGTCCAATGCCGCTGGTGGAGCCCGTGACGAGCACGGTTTTCGGTTGATCCTCCATAGGCCTAGTCCTTCAGCTGCGGCAGGTTGCGGAAAAGTTCAAGCGCTTCGGGATTGGCCAGCGCATCGACATTCTTCACCGGCCGGCCATGGATGGCGTCGCGTACCGCGATTTCGGAAATCTTGCCGGAACGGGTGCGGGGAATGGCGGCAACGGCAATGATCCTTGCCGGCACATGCCGCGGCGTCGCGCCTGAACGGATGCGGCTGCGGATGGTCTTTTCCAACTCCTCCGTCAGGGCAGTGCCACCCTTCATGCGCAGGAAGAGAATAACCCGCTGGTCACCCTCTATATCCTGCCCGACGGCAATGGCCTCCTCCACTTCGGGGACGGTTTCCACCTGCCGGTAGATTTCCGCCGTCCCGATGCGGACCCCGCCGGGATTGAGGGTCGTGTCCGAACGCCCATGAATGACGTATCCGCCGGAGGGGCGCAGCTCGGCAAAATCGCCATGCGCCCAGATGCCCGGAAACCGGTCGAAATAGGCGGCCTGATACCGTGAACCGTCCACATCGCCCCAAAATTTCACCGGCATGGACAGATGAGCGTTGCGGCAGACAAGTTCACCGGCGACGCCGCGAACGGAACGGCCCTCGTCGTCAAGCGTATCGATATCCATGCCGAGCATCGCGCCCTGCAATTCGCCGCGATGCACCGGCTGCAAAGGGTTGCCGCCGAGGAAACAGGCGCAGATATCAGTGCCGCCGGAAATGGAGGCGAGGTGCACGTCGGCCTTCCAGTCGCAATAGATATAATCGAAGGATTGCGGGATGAGCGGCGAGCCTGTCGAAAGGATCGTCCTGAGCGATGAAAGGTCATGGCTTTCACGCGGCTTCAGCCCAGCCTTCAGGCAAGCGTCGATGAACTTCGCCGATGTGCCGAAAGTGGCGATCCGTTCGGCGTCGATGAGATCGATCAGCCGCGCGGAGGTTGGATAACCGGGATTGCCGTCATAGGTGACAAGCGTTGCGCCGAGCGCCAAACCGGATACCTGCCAATTCCACATCATCCAGCCGCAGGTGGTGAAATAGAAGAAACGCTCGCCTTCCTGAATGTCGCATTGCAGCTTCTGCTCCTTCATGTGCTGAAGAAGCAAACCGCCGCCGGAATGGGTGATGCATTTCGGTTTGCCGGTCGTGCCCGAAGAATAAAGGATCGCCAGCGGCGCCTTGACGGGCAGACGGTTGAAGGCAATCTCACCCCCCGCATAAGGCGCGACGAAATCCGTAAGCGTCACGCAGCCGAGATCGGCAAGGCTTTTGGGAACGGCATCGCCGATCAGCACGATCTTTTCGGGACTTGCACTTTCCGCCACCGCACGGATGGTCGGGGCTACATCGATGCGCTTACCAGCATAACCATATTCCGGCACGGCGATGAGGACTTTCGGGTCGATCTGGGAAAGGCGGTCCGAGGCCCCGGCGGGGCCGAAATCGGGGGAGCAGGACGACCAGATCGCCCCGATGGCGCTGACAGCCAGATAGCTGACGATCGTCTCGATATCGTGGGTGACGATGGCGCCGACACGGTCGCCTTCCCTCACACCGGCTTGGGCAAGCGCCTGCACCATGCGGGACACTTCGGCGTAAAGCTCTTTGCGAGTAATCTCGCGCCTTGTTCCATCGTCGCGATAGGCGATGATGGCCAGCCGCTCATCCGCATCGCGCAGCAGGTTTTCGGCATAATTGAGCCTCGTGCCCGGATAGAACTCGGCCTCCCGGATCGTCGCGCCCGGTTTGAACGCCACGTCGCCTCGCGTGCCGATAATGCCGAGTTCGTCCCACAGAGCATCGTAAAATTCATCCGGCGAGTCGATGGACCAGCGCAGCAGGCCGGCATAATCATCGGCGGACTGCCCGTGCAGCTTTGCCGTTTTCGTCGCGAAGGAAAAAAGCGACGAATGCTCCAGCCTTTCACGCGGCGGCACCCACAGAATATCGGAAGGCGTGGCGTCCATCATGCATCGCCCCCACGCAGCATCTCAACGATGGCGGAAAAATCGCGCCCGCCGCTTCCCGCATCGACGAAGTTTTCATAAAGCGCCGCCGCCGCCGCGCCGAGCGGGGTGGAAGCCCCGGCTCCATTCGCCGCCTCCTGCGAGAGCTTCAGATCCTTCAACATCAGGGCCGCCGCAAAACCGGGCTGGTAATCCTTGTTGGCGGGCGATGTCGGCACCGGCCCGGGCACCGGGCAATAGGTGGTGAGCGACCAGCATTGCCCGGAAGAAGTGGCGGCGACATCGAACAGCGCCTGATGGGAAAGCCCGAGTTTTTCGCCCAGCACGAAGGCTTCCGAGACTGCGATCATGGAGATGCCGAGGATCATGTTGTTGCAAATCTTCGCCGCCTGGCCGTGACCGCCCTTGCCGCAATGCACGATCTTCTTGCCCATCGCCTCAAGCACCGGCTTTGCCGCAGAGAAGGCCGCAGCCTCACCGCCGCACATGAAGGTGAGCGTGCCGGCCGCAGCTCCGCCCGTTCCGCCCGATACGGGCGCGTCAACCGAGGAGCAAGCGGCGGAAGCGGCGAGTTCATGCGCCTTCAGGGCGCTTTCCATATCCACCGTCGAGCAATCGATGAGAAGCGTTCCAGCAGGGATTTTCCGAACCAGATCGCCATAGACCGACACGACGTGTTCGCCCTTCGGCAGCATGGTGATGATTACTTCAGCGGCTTCGATGGCCTCGGCCGAATCCGAGGCGACGGGAACGCCCGCCTCTTTCGCCGCCGCACGGCAGGCGTCGGCAAGATCATATCCCCTGACGGCATAACCTGCCTTGACGAGATTGGCGGCCATCGGCAGGCCCATATGTCCCAGCCCGAGAAAAGCGACGGTCTTCATAGGTGCGCTCCTTTCAGCGATTATCCGCAAGGATCATGTCGGCAGCCTTTTCGGCAATCATGATCGTCGGCGAATTGGTGTTTCCGGATGTAATGCGCGGCATCACCGATGCGTCGGCGACGCGCAGCCCGGCGAGCCGGCGGAATTTCAGCCGCGCATCGACAACGCTTTCCATATCCGACCCCATGCGCAGCGTGCCGACAGGGTGGAAGATGGTGGTGCCGATATCGCCCGCCGCTTTGGCAAGATCATTGTCGTTTTCAAAGGAGGGACCCGGCTTGTATTCCTCCGGCTTGAAGCGCGCGAAGGACGGCTGGGCCACGATGCGGCGCGTCAGCCGCATGGCGTCGATGGCCACCTGGCGGTCGCCTTCGGTGGAAAGATAGTTCGGGCGGATTTCCGGCTGCATGGCGAAATCCGGTCCGTTCACATGCACTGAACCCCGGCTTTCCGGTCGCAGATTGCAGACACTTGCGGTAATGGCCGGAAAATTGTGAACCGGATCGCCGAACTTGTCGAGTGAAACCGGCTGGACATGATATTCCAGATCGGCGGTTTCCTTTTCCGGCGAGGAGCGGGTGAAGACGCCGAGCTGGCTGGGTGCCATCGACATTGGCCCGGAGCGCGTCAGCGCATATTCCAGCCCGATCCTCGCCTTGCCGAACAGGGTGGAGGCCCTTTCATTCAGCGTCAGGACGCCGGAGACCTTGTAGACCATGCGCAATTGCAGATGGTCCTGCAGGTTCTCGCCCACACCCTGAACCTCGGCCACGGTGTCGATACCGGCCGCCTGCAGCACATCGCCACGGCCGACGCCGGAAAGCTCCAGAACATGCGGCGAACCGATCGCGCCGGCGGACAGCACCGTCTCGCGCCGCGCCCGCATCGTTTTCAAGACGCCGTCATGGTGAAACTCGACGCCGGTCACCCGGCCCTCTTCGATGATGAGACGCTTAACATGCGCCTTGGTCAGCACCGTCAGGTTCTTGCGACCAAGCACCGGCTTCAGAAAGGCTTTCGCCGTGTTCCAGCGCCAGCCGGCCCGCTGGTTGACATCGAAATAACCGGCGCCTTCATTGTCGCCCCGGTTGAAATCATCGGTCGCTGGAATGCCCGCTTCGCCCGCTGCCTTCTGGAAGGCGTCCAGCACATCCCAGCGCACCCGCGCCTTTTCCACGCGCCATTCGCCGCCGGCGGCATGCAGATCGCTCTTGCCGCGATAGAAGTCTTCCGACTTCAGGAAATAGGGAAGGATATCGTTCCACCCCCAGCCCTCGCAGCCGAGCTGCCGCCACATATCGTAGTCGCGCGCCTGGCCGCGCATATAGATCATGCCATTGATGGAGGAGCAGCCGCCAAGCACCTTGCCGCGCGGATAGATCAGCGAGCGGCCGTTAAGCCCCGGCTCTTCCACCGTTTTGAAACACCAGTCGGTGCGCGGATTGTTGATGCAATAGAGATAACCGACCGGAATGTGGATCCAGTGGTAATTATCGTTGCCGCCCGCTTCCAGAAGCAAAACGCGGTTGTTCGGATCTTTCGAAAGGCGGTTGGCGAGAACGCATCCGGCACTCCCCGCTCCGATGACGATATAGTCATATTCGCCCATGCTCTTCTCCACGCGTCACCCTTGCCGCACCGTTCCGGACGCGGAGGCCGCCTTCCAAGTGTTTTAAAAATGTCTAGCTGCGGTGCTGAAAGCCGAGTTTTCTCCCGAGCCGCGACGCGTAAAATTCGCCGATAAGACCACGCCGGAACACCAGGACGCAGGCCATGAAGACAAGGCCGGTAATGATGGTGACCGGGAAATCCGATGTCGCGAGATAGTTCTGCAAGGTAACGACAAGGCCTGCGCCAAAAATCGGGCCGATCATGGTGCCGATACCGCCGAGCAACGTCATCAGGATCACTTCGCCGGACATCTGCCAGGTGACGTCGGTGAGCGTTGCGAACTGGAACACCAGCGCTTTGAGGCCACCCGCAAGACCGGCCAGCGTCGCCGACATGACGAAAGCACCGAGCTTGTAGCGCTGCACGCTGTAGCCCAGCGAAATGGCGCGCTGCTCGTTTTCGCGGATCGATTTCAGGATCATGCCGAAGGGCGAATTGACGAAACGCCAGATGACCAGCAGTGCCAGCACAAAGGCTGCAAGCACCGTGTAATAGATATTGAGCGGCGCATTAAGGTCGAGAAGGCCGAAGAGATGGCCGCGCGGCACGCCCTGCAACCCATCCTCGCCATGGGTAAACGGCGCCTGAAGGCAGAAGAAATAAAACATCTGCGACAGTGCCAGCGTGATCATGGCGAAATAGATGCCCTGGCGGCGGATGGCGAAAAAGCCGATGACCAAGCCGAGAAGGGCCGCCCCTGCCATGCCGATGACAAGGCCGATCTCCGGCGTGACGCCCCATTCCTTCACCGAATAGGCCGTGAAATAGGCCGCACCGCCAAAGAATGCCGCATGGCCGAAGGACAGCAGTCCCGTGTAACCGATCAGCAGATTGAAGGCGCAGGCAAAAAGCGCAAAGCACAGCAGCTTCATCAGAAAGATCGGATAAACGAACATCGGCGCGGCGACGAGGACAGCAAGGCCAGCCAGAATAAGCACGGTCTTGATGGTGCCGGCGGTCGCAGAGACTTCGGTTTGCGGCATCGCACCGGCGGTGGGGTTGTGGGTGGCTTTGGACATATCAGGCGTCCTTTCCGAAAAGTCCGGCGGGGCGGATGAGCAGCACAAAGGCCATGATGACGAAGATGACGATGTTGGAGGCTTCCGGATAAAACACCTTGGTCAGGCCTTCGGCGACGCCCAGCATGTAGCCGGTGACGATGGCGCCCATGATCGACCCCATGCCGCCGACGACGACCACGGCGAAGACGACGATGATGAGGTTGGTGCCCATCAGCGGCGAGACCTGATAGATGGGCGCTGCGAGAACTCCGGTGAAACCGGCAAGGCCAGCGCCCAGGGCGTAGGTCAGCGTCAGCAGCACCGGCACGTTGATGCCGAAGGCCTGCACCAGTGTCGGGTTTTCCGTCGCAGCACGCAGATAAGAGCCGAGACGCGTCTTTTCGATCAAGGCCCAGGTGGCGATGCAGACGATGAGCGAAATCACGACGACAAAGGCGCGGTAGTTCGGCAGGAACATGAAGCCGAGATTGGTGCCGCCGGCAAGCTCACGCGGCACCGAATAAGGCTGGCCGGCAGCGCCGTAAAGCCAGCGGAACGTGCCTTCCACCACAAGCGCCAAGCCGAAGGTGAAGAGCAGCCCGTAAAGCGGATCGAGATCATAAAGCCGCGACAGCAGGAAGCGTTCGACGATCGCGCCGAAAAGCGCAACAACGAGCGGTGTCACCACCAGCGCCGCCCAGAAATTGATGCCGAAATATTGCAGGCCGAGAAAGGCGACAAAAGCGCCGAGCATATATTGCGCCCCATGCGCAAAATTGATGACGCGCAGCAGCCCGAAAATGACGGCAAGGCCCAAAGACAGCAGCGCATAAAAGGACCCGTTGATAAGGCCCACCAGCAATTGCCCGAGCAGCGCCTGAATTGGAATACCGAAGAGCATCGTCATCGTTAAACCCCCAGCACTTTGTTGAGTTCGCCCATACGGCCGGAAAGCTCAGCCACCGGAAAGTTGCTGACCATCTGGCCGTGATCCATCAGGTAGAAACGGTCGGCGATACGGCTGGCGAAACGGAAATTCTGTTCGACCAGAACAACGGTCATGCCGCGGCTCTTCAGCTTTTGCAGCACCTCGCCAATGCGCTGCACGATAACGGGCGCAAGTCCCTCTGTCGGCTCGTCGAGCAGCAGCACCTTGACGCCGGTGCGCAGGATGCGCGCCATGGCCAGCATCTGCTGTTCGCCACCGGAGAGCTTGGTGCCGGGGCTGGTGCGACGTTCGTATAGATTGGGAAACAGCTCGTAGATTTCATCGAGCGTCATGCCACCGGAGGCGACGACGGGCGGCAGCATCAGATTTTCCTCGACACTCAGCGTCGCGAAGATGCCGCGTTCCTCCGGCACGAAACCGAGGCCGTATTTTGCCGTGCGATGCAGCGGCACCGGCATCATATCCTTGCCGCCCAGCTTGATGGAACCCTTGCGGTTGCGGATGATACCCATGATGGTGCGCAGCGTCGTGGTCTTGCCCACACCGTTGCGGCCGAGAATGGTGATGGTTTCGCCCTCGCCGACCGTCAGATCGACACCGTGCAGCGCCTGGCTTTCGCCATACCAGGATTTGAGGTTGGAGACTTCGAGCATTGCCGCCATATCAGGCCTCCTCCGTGCCCATATAGGCCGTGCGCACCCGCGGATCGGCTGAAACGGTGGCATAATCACCCTCCGCCAGAATTTCGCCGCGCTGCAACACCGTGACGTGGTGGCAGATATCCGCCACGACTTTCAGATTATGTTCCACCATCAGCACCGCGCGAGTCTTGGCCACCTCCCGGATGAGTTCGGCCACATGGGAGACATCTTCCCCGCCCATGCCGGCCATCGGCTCATCGAGCAGCAGAACCTTCGGATCCAGCGCCAGCGTGGTGGCGATTTCGAGAACCCGCTTGCGGCCGTAAGAAAGATCGGCCGCAAGCGCATGTTTTTCCCGTGTGAGGCCGACCGTGGCGATCAGTTCCTCAGCGCGGGCGTTCAGCCTGTCGAGTGAGGAGAGCGGCAGCCAGAACTGCGTTGCAAGGCCATTCGGCCGCTGCAACGCCACCCGCACATTTTCCAGAACCGTCAGATGCGGAAACACCGCCGATATCTGGAAAGACCTGACGAGGCCGAGACGCGCCACCTTGTCCGGCGGCGTCCTTGTTATATCCGTTCCCATGAAGGTGATCGCCCCGCCCGTCGGCTGGAAAAACTTGGTCAATAGATTAAAGACCGTTGTTTTGCCGGCGCCGTTCGGACCGATAAGCGCATGCACGCGGGCATGGTGGACGTCGAGATCGACGTTTTTCACGGCCGCGAATGCGCCGAAGGTCTTGGAGAGACCACGCGCCGAAAGAACGACGCGAGGTTCGGCCTGCCCGGCGGGGGCGGGAGCGATCATCATCAAGCTTTCCCCTTTTTATTCTTCTTTACTGCGTTACCAGCGGGCAACCGCTTTTTGCGGGGTCCATGAAGGCTTCCTTGCCGGGAATGGTGGCCAGCACCTTGTAATAATCAAAGGGCTGCTTGCTTTCGTCCGGCTTCTTCACTTCCATGAGATACATGTCGTGAATCATGCGGCCGTTGGCGGCGACCTGGCCATCCTTGGCGAAGACGTCATTGACCGGCATTTCCTTCATGGCCTTTGCAACGGCATCGGCATCGTCGGTGCCGGCCTTTTCTATGGCCTTCAGGTAGTGCAGCACGGCGGAATAGGTGCCCGCATGGACCATGTTCGGCATGGCGCCGGTGCGCTCCTTGAAGCGTTCGCCGAATTTGCGCGATTCATCGTCGCGATCCCAGTAAAAACCTTCCGTCAGCGTCAACCCTTGAGCCGCTTCGAGACCGAGGCCGTGAACTTCGGCGAGTGTGAAGAGAAGCGCCGCGAGCCGCTGGCCACCGGCGACGATGCCGAACTCTGCCGCCTGCTTGATGGCGTTGGAGGTATCGAGACCGGCATTGGCAAGACCGATGACCTTCGCGCCCGAGGACTGCGCCTGCAAAAGGAAGGAAGAGTAATCCGTCGTGGCGAGCGGATGTCGCACGGAACCCAGCACCTTACCGCCATTGGCCTTGACGAAATTGCCGGTGTTTTCTTCCAGCGAATAACCGAAGGCATAATCGGCGGTCAGGAAGAACCAGCTGTCGCCGCCCTGCTTGACGAGCGCACCGCCGGTGCCGACCGCCAGCGAATAGGTGTCATATGCCCAGTGGAAACCATAGGGGCTGCACTGCTTGCCGGTCAGTTCGGTGGTTGCCGCACCCGTATTGATGGTGATCTTCTTCTTGTCCTTCGACAGCGCCTGCACAGCCAGACCCACCGACGACGAGGTCAGTTCCATGATCGAATCGACCTGTTCGGTATCATACCACTGACGGGCGATATTGGAGGCGACATCAGCCTTGTTCTGATGATCGGCGGTCACCACTTCCACCGGCGCATCGAGCACCTTGCCGCCAAAATCCTCAACCGCCATCTTCGCGGCTTCATAAGAGTATTTGCCGCCGAAATTGGCGTAGACGCCCGACTGGTCGTTCAAAATGCCGATCTTGACCTTGCCGTCCGAAATCTCGGCGGCATAAGCGGCGGTGCCAGCGGCCAGCACCATGGCCGTGGATAAAACGATACTCTTGCGCATGACTTCTCCTCCCAGAGATGATTGCGAGCCTCAGATTGTCTGTGCAACGGTGAACGAAACCATTGCACCTGAACGGTCACACCGCCCTCCTCAAAGCGATGCATCCTGAGCCTAGACTTCTCGAATTCGGCCGTTGACACAAGAGCGGGGCATCATCAAATTGCGAACAGGAACTGTTCATTTTTGAACAGAACTTTTGATGGGAGACGAATATGGCCACCCCTTTCACCTGGGACGACCTACAATATTTTCTGGCCGTGGCCCGCACCGGACAGCTCTCATCGGCCGCCCGAAGCCTGCGCACCAGCCACGCCACCGTCTCCCGCCATATCGACCGGCTGGAATTTTCCCTGAAAACCAAGCTGTTCGAGCGCAATCCGCGCGGTTATGAACTTACGACCGTCGGGCGGCGGCTGGTCGATACCGTCGAGCGCATAGAGGCTGAAGCGGAAAGGCTGCAATCGGACATTTCCGAAAGCGGCAGCCTGCTGCGCGGCGTGGTGCGCCTTAGCGCGCCTGAAGGTTTTTCCAATTTTTTCTTCGTGGAGAGGCTGAAAGACTTCGCCGTCACCCATCCCCACATCATGGTGGAGATGGTGACGATCCAGCAGATCATGGCGCTGTCCAAAAAAGAGGCGGATGTGGCGGTAACGCTCGATCCGCCAAAGGCCGGTCCTTACATCAATGAACAGATCATCGATTACACGCTGCATATCTATGCCTCGCGTTCCTATCTCGCCGGGCGGCCGAAAATTGTAAAGCGCGAGGACCTGCTCGACCACTTCTTCATCGGCTACGTGCAGGACCTGATCTTCTCACCGGGCCTCGATTATATGCGTGACGTGCTGCCCGGTCTGCGGCCGAGTTTCCAGTCCTCGAGCATTTTTGCGCAGCTGACCGCAACGCTAAGCGGCAGAGGGCTGTGCATTTTGCCGAATTTCATCGCCGCCCGCTTTCCGGATCTGCAAATGGTGCTTTCCGGTGAAGTGGAACTGCGTCGAGGCTATTGGCTGACGAGCCACCAGGACCTTGCCAACGTGCCGCGGGTGCGCTCGCTTATGGATTTCATTCTCACCACGGCCCGCGCCCACCAAAATCTCTTCGTGCTCGATCGAAAGACGACCGCTTGAGCGGCATCGTTCACATTTCGGCGACACCGTGTCTACCGGTGGCGAATTGGAGAACGCGCCCAACTGCTTATATGACTGACAACAACGAAGCTGGCTGGCAAAGCCGGCATCCTCCGACATCTGGAAGGTCATCATGAAAAAGATCGGATTCCTGTCCTTCGGCCACTGGACGCCCTCGCCCCAGTCGCAAACCCGCTCGGCTGCGGACACGCTGCTGCAATCGATAGACCTTGCCGTGGCTGCGGAAGAACTGGGCGCTGACGGCGCCTATTTCCGCGTGCACCATTTCGCCCGCCAGCTTGCCTCACCCTTTCCGCTGCTGGCCGCCGTCGGCGCGCGCACGAAGAAGATCGAGATCGGCACCGGCGTCATCGACATGCGCTATGAAAACCCGTTCTACATGGCGGAGGACGCCGGTTCGGCCGATCTCATCGCCGGCGGGCGCCTGCAGCTCGGCATCAGCCGCGGCTCGCCCGAGCAGGTGATTGATGGTTGGCGTTATTTCGGTTACCGCCCGGCCGAGGGCCAAAGCGAAGAAGACATGGCGCGCCAGCACACCGAAGTCTTCCTCGAGCTTCTGAAGGGCGAAGGTTTCGCTGAGCCGAACCCGCGCCCGATGTTCCCCAACCCGCCCGGCCTTCTGCGGCTAGAGCCGCATTCCGAAGGGCTGCGCGAGCGCATCTGGTGGGGCTCAAGCTCCAATGCGACGGCGGTCTGGGCGGCAGAGCTTGGCATGAACCTGCAAAGCTCCACCCTGAAGACGGATGAAACGGGCGAACCTTTCCATGTCCAGCAGGCGCAGCAGATCCGCACCTTCCGGGAAGCCTGGAAGGAAGCAGGCCATAACCGCGAGCCGCGTGTATCGGTCAGCCGCAGCATCTTCGCGCTCGTCAACGACCGCGACCGGTCCTATTTCGGTTACGGCAACGAAGGCGACGACAAGATCGGTTATATCGACGACAAGACGCGCGCGATCTTCGGGCGCAGCTATGCCGCCGAGCCGGAAAAGCTGATCGAACAGCTGAAGGCAGATGAAGCCATCGCCGAGGCCGACACGCTGCTCCTGACGGTGCCGAACCAGCTGGGCGTCGATTACAACGCCCATGTGATCGAAACGATCCTCAAGCAGGTAGCACCGGCCCTCGGCTGGCGCTAACGGCACGCTTGGAAATGAGGGCGGCGCATTTTATGCGCCGCCCTTTTATTTCACCGCCTTGCCGTAGCGGGCGAAGCTTTCCGCTAGCGGCGTGGTGCTAGCGCCGGGGCGCTCCGGACGTTTGTAAACACCGTCCCGCACATGGATCGGCTCTTCGAAATGATCCTTGATCCACGGAATATATTCGAGAACAGTCGAGGCCGGGTGCCAGTAGCTCAGATGCACATGCACCTGGCTCATCTCGCCGGCATGCGGCACAACGGGCAGGCGATGGGCAAGCGCCAGATCGGCGACCTGAATATATTCGGTGATGCCGCCGAGCCGGGTCACATCCGGCTGGACATAGGCGACCGCACCCGCATCGATGAATGAGCGGAACGCATCCACCGTGTAGAGCTGCTCCCCGAGCGCAATCGGAATGGATGTATTGCGCGCCAGCCGCGCATGGCTCGTCACATCGTCATACCAGAGCGGCTCCTCGAACCAGTAAATGTCCAGATCCTTCGCCGCCGCGCAGAAACGCTGGCAGGTCGGCAGATCCCACTTGCCGTTGCCGTCGATGGCGATGCGGATGGACGAACCGACACGCTTGCGCACGGCCGCAAGGCGGGCAATGTCGATATTCGGTTCGTCATGCCCGACCTTGATCTTCAGGCGGGTGAAACCGTCTTCCTCCACCGCCCTTGCGCTGCCCGCCAGCAAATCTTCCAGCGCGAAGGAAAGCCAGCCGATATCGGTATTATAAGCCTCCACCGCCGCCGTGCGCGCGCCGCCGAGATAGTGCCAGAGCGGCACGCCCGCCTTTTTCGCCTTCAGGTCCCAGAGCGCAACGTCCACTGCCGCCAGCGCCAGATGGGTGATGCCCGCCCTGCCGACCCATTGTAGAGCCGGATAACGGGCCAATTTCGTCCAGAGCCTCGAATGCTCCGACGCATCCTCCCCCACCAGCAAGGGCGCGTAACAATCGCTGATGCAGGATGTGATCAGCCTGTCCGACGGCAGATGCGCGTGGGTGCCGGTAAAACCATAGCCCTCAAGGCCATCGCTGGTGGTGATCTTTGCACCGACGACGCCCCAATGGGTGATGCTATGGGTGGAATCGGAAATGGACTCCGATGTCAGCGGCAGGTGCAGGATGAAAGGTTCGACAGCGGTAATTCTCATGATCGGTCATTCCTCGATGCTTGATCGCTTCCGGGGAGGAATAGACGCCGCGCCCCGCGACCACGGGCCGCGAAGATGGCTTTCGGGAAATTGCCAGACCGCCCTCCTCCAGCAGCCGGCTTCCAATGACGGATAGAGCTAAAGCAAAAATGGCCTTTGTAAAATAAAAAATTTTTTATTTTTAATATTCCACCATTGCCAGTCCCGCAAAGCTGGGCGATGATGCCGCCATGAACTCGCTGGTCAAAGTCACGCTCGCCGAACAGGCGCATCAGGAACTGCGCGCGCGCATTGTCAGCGGCAGATTGCGCGGCGGCGAACGCCTGCTCCCGAACGAGCTTGCCGCCGATCTCGGCATCAGCCCCACGCCGGTCAAGGAAGCGTGCCTGAAACTCGAGGCCGATGGGCTGGTGGTCAATTCCTCCCGGCGCGGCATGGTGGTTCGCGATTTCACCGTGGAGGATGTGGAGGAACTTTACGCCGCCAGAATGCTGCTCGAAAAAGGTGCGGTGGAAGTGGCCTTCGATGCCGGGCAACTGGATGGAGCCCTGCACGCGGAGCTTCTGGAAAGCCTTGCGAAACATCGCGAATTCGCCAAAGGCTCGACGCTCGACGAATTGTCGAAAGCGCTTTTTTATGACCGCAGCTTCCATGCGACCCTTGTATCGGCGGCGCGCATTCCGGTCATTTCCGGCTCGCACGGGCGCATTCTCGACCAGACCCACACGGTTTTCGTCTCGATCCTCGGCGATTACGCCCGCTCGGTTGAGGAGCACCAGAATATCGCCGATGCCATCGCCGCCGGCAGCAAGGCCCAGATCGTCGATGCCCTGTGGCGGCATCTCGAGCGCAGCCGCCAGAATACGCTACGCCAGGTCCGGCTGCTCAAAGAGGCCGGCGCCTGATCATTCCGCATGTGAGGGGAGGAACCGACATGATGCGCCACAAGCCAGACGCCGCAATGAGAGCGGCGCAAGCCACAACCGCCCCGTTCCGCATGGGGATTTTGCATCGATGACAGATCGGCTTTCCGCTGCAACCCTGCCACGCCTGCCGCAATCCGTCACGACACCCGCCTATGACCGTCAAAGCGTCACGCCCGGCATCGTCCACCTCGGCGTCGGAGCCTTTCATCGGGCGCATCAGGCGGTTTTCATCGACGATTGCCTTAATCGCGGCGAAACCCGATGGGGCATCGTCGCGGCATCGCTGCGCAGCCCTGATACGCGCGACGCCATCGAGCCGCAGGATAATCTCTACACCTTTTGCCTGCGAGACGGTGAGAGCGAGCGCCTGCGCGTGATCGGTTCTATTCTCGAAACCATCGTCGCGCCGGAAGAGCCTGAACGGCTGTTGGAGCGGATGGCCGATCCGCGCGTCCTCATCGTCACCCTGACCGTGACGGAAAAAGGTTACCTGACCAATCTCGCCTCCCGCAGCCTGCTGCGCGATCACCCCGATATCGTCCATGATCTCGAAAACCCGGAGCGGCCCCGCTCCATCTTCGGCTTCATCCTTGCGGCCACACGGCGCAGGCGTAAAGAGGGTTCCCGGCCCCTGACGCTCCTTTCCTGCGACAACCTGCCCGCCAACGGCCATGTGCTGCAAAAGCTTCTGCTGGAGTTTGCGGAATTGACCGATCCGGAACTGGCATCCTTCATTAGAACCAATATTGCCTGCCCCTGCTCGATGGTGGACCGGATCGTTCCCGCCACCACGGATGCCGACCGCGAGGCGATTTCGACCGCACTCGGCCTCAGCGACGCCTGGCCAGTGGTGGCCGAACCCTATTTCCGTTTCGTCATTGAAGACCGTTTTCCGCATGGAAGGCCGGCGCTCGAGAAATCGGGCGTGGAATTCGTCGGCAATGTCGAGCCATACGAGCATATGAAGCTCAGAATGCTGAATGGCTCCCACAGTGCCATCGCCGCCATCGGCCAGATTGCCGGCCTTGCGACGGTGGCGGATGCATGGAATGAAAAGCCCGTGCGCGATTTCGTCGACGCCTATTGGCGCGAGATCGAACGGACGCTCGACCCCGCCGTCGACGGGGCGGAATTCGCAGACGGCCTGCGGGAGCGTTTCGCCAACCCCTCATTGCAGCACAAGACCATGCAGATCGCCTCCGATGCGTCGCAGAAAGTGCCGCTGCGCATTCTTGGCCCCTTGCGCGATTTGCTTGCGGAGAAGGCTAAAAGCCGGGCGGTCATTTTCGCCGTCGCGCTCTGGATCAGGTCCTGCGCGGACAAGAATGAAAAGGGGCAGCCGATCACCATTCTCGATCCCGCTTTCAAGGAGTGGGATGCGCCGGATCAACTGGCAATGACGTCGGCTGCGGTCGTCGACCGATTTTTGACTTTCGAGCGCACATTTGGCAGCGACCTTCCCAGGAACGAAACCTTCGTCCCAGCCCTGAAAGCCGCCTATCGCGACATTCGAGAACACGGCGCGCTTGCGGCAATCGAGCGTTTCCTAAAGTCCTGAAAAAAGAACAGGCCGGAAATCCGGCCTGTTCTTAACCTCGGTCGTCAGCCGTCAGGCCGTCGCTGCCAGCCGTGCCGCCTTGCGGCGTTCCACGCGAGCGCGGATGGCATCGACATCCGTAATCGGTGTCGCGGCGAAAAGCTGGCGGGTATAGGGGTGCTTCGGATCGGCGAAGAGTTCCTCGCGCGTGCCCTGCTCCACCGCCACACCCTTCGAAATGACCATCACATCGTCGGCGATGTAACGCACCACCGAAAGATCGTGGCTGACGAAAACATAGGTCAACTCGAATTCTTCCTGAAGGTCGGCGAGAAGGTTCAGCACCTGCGCCTGCACCGAAAGATCGAGCGCGGAGACCGGCTCATCCAGCACCAGCAGCGCCGGGTTCAGCATCAGTGCGCGCGCAATGGCGATGCGCTGGCGCTGGCCGCCGGAGAACATGTGTGGATAGCGGTTGAAATGTTCAGGACCGAGACCGACCTTCACCAGCATGGCTTCGGCCCGCTCGCGTCGCTCGGAAGCCGGTATCTTGGTATTGATGACCAGCGGCTCCATCAGGACGTCGCCCACCTTCTGGCGCGGATTGAGGCTGCCATAGGGGTTCTGGAACACCATCTGCACCTTGGAGCGCATTTCCGTATCCGGACGGCGTCTGGCGATATCGACCGGCTTGCCTTCGATCTTCAGTTCGCCGCCGGATGCCGGATCGATCAGCGCGATGATCCGCGCCAGCGTCGATTTACCGGAGCCGGATTCACCGACGATGGCGAGCGTCTTGCCGCGCTCGACGGTAAAGTCGATGCCCTTCAGGGCCTGCACCGTCTTGGCGCCGCCGAACATGCCGCCGGGAACGTGATAGTCGCGGGTAATGCCCTTGCCTTCGACAACGATACTCATTGAACGCCCTCCTTGCCGAAGAAATCGGAAACCGTGGGCAAACGGTCGCCGGTGGCATTTTCCGGCAGGGCCGAAAGCAGTGCCTTGGTATAGGGGTGCTGCGGGGCTTCGAACAGGCTCAAGACATCCGCCTCCTCCATCTTGCGGCCCTTATATTGTACCACGACGCGGTCGGCGGTTTCCGCAACGACGCCCATGTCATGGGTGATGAGAATCAGCGCCATGCCGTATTCTTCCTGCAGATTCATCAGCAGATCGAGGATCTGCTTCTGGATCGTCACATCGAGCGCGGTGGTCGGCTCGTCGGCGATCAGCAGGCGCGGCTTGGAGGCGATCGCAATCGCGATCATCACGCGCTGGCACTGGCCGCCGGACATCTGGTGCGGATAGGCCTTGAGCTTGGTTTCCGGCTCGGGAATACCGACAGCCCGGAACAGTTCCAGAGCGCGGGCGCGCGCGGCAGCGCCGCTCATGCCGAGATTGAGGCGCAGAACCTCCTCGATCTGGAAACCGACCGTGAAGGACGGGTTGAGCGAGGCGACCGGCTCCTGGAAGATCATGGTGATCTCGCGACCGATGACCCGGCGGCGCTCCTGCGGCGACATGGCCAAAAGGTTCTTGCCATCGAAGGTCATCTCGTCGGCGGTGATCGTCGCCGTATCGGGCAGAAGCCCCATGACGGCGAGCATCGATACCGACTTGCCGGAACCGGACTCGCCGACGATGGCCAGCACCTCGTGTTTGTCGACGGAGACATCGATGCCGTTGACGGCCGTGAAGGCGCCGGTAGCGGTGGCGAATTTGACGGTGAGGTTTTTGATTTTCAGCAGGCTCATTGCTCAGCTCCGCTTCAGTTTGGGATCGAGCGCATCACGCAGGCCGTCACCCATGAGGTTGATGGCGAGCACCGAGATCAGGATCGTCAGGCCCGGAAGGGTCACGACCCACCAGGCACGCAGGATGAATTCACGCGCTTCCGCCAGCATCGTGCCCCATTCGGAGGCAGGCGGCTGCGCGCCCATGCCGAGGAAGCCGAGTGCGGCCGCATCGAGAACCGCAGACGAGAACGAAAGCGTTGCCTGCACGATCAGCGGTGCAAGGCAATTCGGCAGGATGGTCTTGAACATCAGCCGGAGATTGCCCGCACCGGCCACGCGCGCGGCCGTGACATATTCACGCCTGAGCTCGCTCATGACGGCAGCGCGCGTCAGACGGGCAAAATGCGGCTGATAGACGATGGCGATGGCGATCATGGCATTGGTGAGGCCCGGACCGAGGATAGCGACCAACACCAGCGCCAACAGCAACGACGGAAACGCCAGGATGACGTCCATAACACGCATGATGACGGTATCGACCCAGCCGCCGAAGAAGCCGGCAATGAGACCGATGACGATGCCGCCGACGAGCGCGATGGAAACGACAACGATTCCGATGAACAGCGAATATTGCGCGCCGTAGATCAGGCGGGACAACATGTCACGCCCGACGGCGTCCGTGCCGAAGAAGAAGCCGGCACGGCCGCCTTCCTGCCAGACCGGCGGCACCAGCAGCGCATCGCGATATTGCTGGGTCGGATCATGCGGCGCGATCAGCGGCGCAAAAATCGCGACCAGCACGAGAAGAATGAACACGGCAAGCCCGATGACGGCGCCACGGTTCTGGCGGAAATAGAACCAGAAATCGGCGATCATCCGGCGGCGGATGGCGGCGTCTGAGAGACGCACGCCCGGAGTGGTGATCACATCGGTCATTTGTGACGGATCCTCGGATTGATGAGGCCATAGGTCAGATCGACGAGCAGGTTGACGATCATCACCAGACCCGCGATCAACAGCAGGCCGCTCTGCACGACCGGATAGTCGCGGCGAGAGATAGAATCGATCATCCACTTGCCGATGCCCGGCCAGGAAAAGATGGTTTCGGTCAGGATCGCGCCAGCCATCAGCACGCCTATCTGAAGACCGATGGTGGTGATAACAGGGATCATGGCGTTGCGCAGCGCATGAATGCCGACCACACGGGAAGGAGACATGCCCTTGGCACGGGCCGTGCGCACATAATCCTCACCGAGTACTTCCAGCATGGCTGAACGCGTCTGGCGCGCAATCACCGCAAGCGGAATGGTGGCGAGCACCACCGAGGGCAGGATGAGATGCGACAGAGCCGAGGCAAACGCGCCCTTCTGTCCCGAAATCAGGCTGTCGATCAGCATGAAACCGGTAACGGAGGGGAAGAAATACATCAGCGAGATACGGCCTGACACCGGCGTCCATTGCAGGATGCCGGAGAACATGATGATGAGCAGCAGCCCCCACCAGAAGATCGGCATGGAGAAGCCGACGAGCGCCGTCGTCATGGAAATCTGGTCGAACCAGGAGCCACGACGAATGGCGGCGATGACGCCGACCGGCACGCCGATCAAGGTTGCGATGATGATGGCGACGAGACCAAGCTCGACCGTCGCGGGAAAGAGCGACAGGAACTCGGTGAGAACCGGCTTCTTGGTGACCAGCGAATTGCCGAGATCGCCCTGAAGCAGCCGTCCAAGGAAATGGAGATATTGCTGCCAGATGGGCTGAGCAAAACCGAGCTGTTCGGCAAGCTGCGCATGCCGTTCGGGTGAAATGCCGCGTTCGCCCGCCATCAACAGCACGGGATCGCCCGGCAGGACGCGCACGAAGGCGAAGGCGACGATGGTAATCCCGAGGAAGGTCGGAACGAGATAGAGAAGTTTGCCGAGAATGAACCGGATCATGGTTTTTTCCTGAAAAGACGCGCGGAAGAGGGTTCTTCCGCGCGTCCGGTTGTTCGGGGATTACTCCGCGATGTCGACGTTTTCGAAGGTGAAGTCGCCAAGCGGGCTCATGGTGAAGCCGGAAACCTTGGCGGACATCGGAACGAACTGCGTGGAGTGCGCAAGCGTCGCCCACGGAGCCTGTTCCTTGAAGATCACCTGCGCCTGCTCGTAAAGCTTGGTGCGTTCGGCAACGTCAGTGGTCTGTTTTGCCTTGGCCAAGAGGTCCGAGAACTCCTTGTTGCACCACTGTGCACGGTTTGCACCGCCTTCACCGGTAGCGGCGCAGGACAGGAGAACGCTGAGGAAGTTGTCCGGGTCACCGTTATCGCCGGTCCAGCCGAGGATGACGGCGCCGTCGCGGTTCACTTCCGTGGACTTCTTGAGATATTCGCCCCATTCGAAGGAAACGATCTCAGCCTTGACGCCGACCTTCGCAAAATCCGACTGGATCAGCTCGGCGGTGCGACGGGCGTTCGGCATGTAGGGACGCTGAACCGGCATTGCCCAGATCTTCATCGACAGATCCTTGACGCCAGCGGCTTCGAGAGCCTTCTTGGCTGCTTCCGGATCGTAAGCATCGTCCTTGATGCTGTCGTTATAGGACCACATGGTCGGCGGGATCGGGTTTTTGGCAACCTGGCCAGCACCCTGGAACACGGCGTCGATGATCGCCTGCTTGTTCATCGCCATGTTCAGCGCCTTGCGCACTTCCGGCTTGTCGAAAGGTGCAACGGTCGTGTTGTAGGCGAAGTAAGCGACGTTCAGACCCGGCTGCTCATCGAGCTTGAGGTTCTTGTCGGCGCGGATGGTGGCGAGGTCAGCCGGGGCCGGGTAAGGCATCAGGTGGCATTCGCCAGCCTTCAGCTTCTGCAGGCGAACGGCGGCATCAGGCGTGATCGCAAAGATCAGGTCGTCGATCTTCGGTGCTTCACCCCAGTAGTCGGCATTCTTCTGGTAACGGATGACCGCGTCCTTCTGATAGGCGACGAACTTGAACGGACCCGTGCCGATCGGCAGGTTGTTGAAGTCTTCCTTGGTGCCGGCCTTCTCAAGCGTATCGGCATATTCCTTCGACACGATCGATGCGAAAGGCATGGCGATGTTGGCGAGGAACGGCGCTTCCGGGCGGGTCAGCACGAACTTGACGGTGTAATCGTCGACTTTGACGATTTCCTTGATCAGCGACGGCATTTCCATGGAGTTGTAATATTCGTA
Organism: Agrobacterium sp. ST15.13.013; assembly: GCF_027956525.1. NCBI lineage: Bacteria > Pseudomonadati > Pseudomonadota > Alphaproteobacteria > Hyphomicrobiales > Rhizobiaceae > Agrobacterium > Agrobacterium sp. ST15.13.013. The sequence goes on along the minus strand of NZ_JAQKGP010000009.1, from coordinate 115,509 downwards.
GGTGATGCCTGCGATATACTGGTTCCACGGGTTCTTCGCGTCGCCCTGGCGGTTGTAGCTGAAGATCACGTCATCAGCGTTGAAGTCGCGGCTCGGCGTGAACTTCTCGTTGGAGTGCCACTTGACGCCCTTGCGCAGGTGGAAAGTGTATTCGAGACCATCCTTGGAAACGTCCCACTTTTCCGCAAGGCCCGGCTCGACTTCGGTCGTACCCTTCTTGAACTCGGTCAGACGGTTGTAGACCGGATGCGCGGAAGCATCGAAGGTGCCGCCTGCGGTATAGGGCGACGGATCGAAGCCTTCCGGCGATGCCTCGGAGCAATAAACGAATGTCTTCGCCATGGCAGGCATGGCGGAAGTCATCGCAAGTGCAGAAGCGATTAGCAAACTGCGGGTCAGCATTTTCATCTGATGGTCCTTTCCCTCTTTTTCTGAGTTCCTGCGGCCCCGTCCGGGGGCCTACCTCTTCTGGTCAGCAGCGACGCGGGAGCCCCATGTCGCCGTTCGGTCCTTTGCCTCCCAACCAATTACCCGGCGACCGGCTGAAACAACCGGTCGAGGTTCTTCTCCGGCGGGCAGAACCAGCGCGGTCCCGCCTCCGTCATATAGGCTATGTCTTCGAGACGGACGCCGCATTCGCCATAAACGCACAGCATCGGCTCGATGGAAAAACACATGCCCGGCTTAAGCGCCGTGGTGTTTCCTGCAACGATATAGGGTTCTTCGTGAATATCCAGCCCAAGCCCGTGGCCGGTGCGGTGCGGCAGGCCGGGAAGCTGATAATCCGGGCCGAAACCGGCCGCTTTCAGGCTCTCGCGCGCGGCCCTGTCCACATCCGAACAGGCAGCGCCGACTTGGGCTGCGGCAAATGCCGCCGCCTGCGCGTCGCGCTCGGCGTTCCAGAGGAAACGCTGCCGTTCCGTCGGTTTGCCGAAGACATAGGTGCGGGTGATATCGGAACGATAACCGTGAAGAATGCCGCCGAGATCGACCAGCACCATATCGCCTTCGCTGAGCGTCTGCGCATGGGGCACGCCATGCGGATAGGCCGTCGCCTCGCCGAACTGGACGGCCACGAATAGCGGCTTCAGGCCAAGGGCAATATGCGCCGCGTTGACGAAATCGGCGACTTCCGTGGTGGAAACGCCGGGACGCAGCCCTTCGAAAACGGCCTTCTGCACGCGGTAGCTCGCGTCCATCGCCGTCTGGATGATGGCGATCTCGGCTGCGGATTTGACCTGCCGCTGGGCGACGATCATCGGCTGGGCGGAAATGATGCGGCCTTCCAGACGTTGCATGAGGGCCGATGCGAAGACAAAGGGGGTGGCGGGATCGATGGCAACAAGATGACCGGGACAGGCCAGCGCCTCAATGCGCCTTGCCATCAGGTCGAAGGGGCTTTCATCCTCTTCCCAGACGGCAACCTCACCCGGAATGCGGATGAGCGTCTGAAGCTTCGGCTCCTCGAAGGTCGGACTGACATAGACCGGAGGGCCTTCCGCCGGCACCAGGGCGCCATGAATGCGCTCGGAAAGACCAAGCGACAGGCCGGTATAATAGGTCAGCGACGATGATGCATCGAGCCAGACCGCCTTGATATTTTGCTGGATCATTCGCGCCTGCAGGCCGCGTAGCCGCAACCCGAGCTCGTCTTCAGCGATCGATGAAACCGCGATCAGCTGAAACCGCTTCAGCGTCTCTTGAAAGTCTGCCATTCTCTCCCCGCCGCTTTCGGGCCGCAGACACAGGCGTGCCGGCAACCTCCCAAGCGTTCTTTTGCACATGCTTAAACACAGGGCGGGGGCTAAGCAATGGCCCGGCCGGGCGCACCACGACAAAACTGTGCAAATTTATCTAGACATAACGGAAATGTGATCGACGCACGCCTGATTTCAACACGCGTTGCCTTGACGGAGAAACTCAAAATCCCCTGGAAATCCAAGGGCGATCACGGCTCGCCCTCGGCACTGAGCCAGCGCGCAGGAAGCCGTCAGCCAAAAATATTCAAGGAAAACACGCCCAAAAAGGAAAAAGCCTGCCGCGGGAGGAGGTGCGGCAGGCTTCAAACTTGATCGGCGATTGGGAGGAGGAGTACCACCGATCCACATCGAGCGACGCTGGGAGGAGGAGTGCGTCGCTTCGATGATTTGAATATAGCGGTATCCGTGATTTTTAACAGAGCAAGTCTCGCAATGCAGCATTGCATTTCTGCATAGCTCGACAATTCCTGCCCGGTTTTTCAGCACTCCCCGGAATCGTGGGAAAATCAGCTTTCCCGATAGACCTGGAAACCGGCGAAGGACTGGTTGACCGGCATGAGTTCGAGGCTGTTGATGTTGATGTGCTTGGGCTGCGAGGCGACCCAGTGAATGGTGTTGGCAATATCGTCCGCCGTGATCGGATTGACGCCTTTGTAGAGATTGTCCGAGGCTTCCTGATTGCCGCCGGTGCGCACCAGCGTAAATTCCGTTTCGCACATGCCGGGCTCGATGGACGTCACCCGCACGCCCTTGCCATGCAGGTCGGAACGCAGGCCAAGCGAAAACTGCCGCAGGAACGCTTTGGTGCCGCCATACACATTGCCGCCCGTATAGGGGTAATGTGCCGCCACTGACGAGAGGTTGACGACAATACCCTTGCGCCCGATCAGCGTCGGCAACAGATGATGGGTGATGTTGAGGAGACCGGTGATGTTGGTGTCCACCATGGTCTGCCAGTCTTTCAAGGGCACCTGCGGTGCGGGCGCGGTGCCGAGTGCCAGACCGGCGTTGTTGACGAGAACGTCGATATCCCGAAAGCCCTCCGGCAACCCGGACAGCGCCTTTCCAGTCGCCTCCTCGTCGGTGATATCGAAGGCGAGGCCATGAAAGGCGGAGCCGAGTTCAGCGGAAAGCGCCTCCAGCCGCTCCGCCCGCCGACCCGTACCGATGACCTTCCAGCCCTCCTTGACGAAGCGCCGCGCCGTGGCCTGTCCGAAGCCGGATGTCGCGCCGGTGATGAGGATGGTTCCGCTCATGATGATGCCTCCACTCTATTCGTTTTTTCAGGGTCAATCGGTGTTAGTAACTTTTCGGCCGCCGCCGCGAGACAGCGCCTGTAGGCCTCGAGATCCGTATACAAGGCCTCTTCGGGAGCATCGCCAATGATGATGACGCCGCCGCGCCGCAAAATCCCGCCATGCAGCATGAGATTGTCGACCATGTCGAAATTCTCGATCGACAGCCCGTCCGGCCCGCGATAACGGCCCGTTTCATCCAGGGTGGCGACGCCGCCATAATGCGCTTTGATGCGGGTGAAGTGATTGGCCGCAACATTGGTATAGGCAAAGACCGGCTTGCCCAGCGCGCACATGAAGCCCAGTTCATAGCTGGTTCCCGTATCGGCCGCGATGCCGCGAAACGGCGTGAGATTGGCGATCACCGCATCCGCCTCCAGCATCATCCGCTCATCGACGGCATTGATGTTGCAGCCGTGACCGACCCTGGTATCCGCCGGCGGAATTTGCAGATCGCCCGGCGAAAGCGGCGTGAAACCGGCTTCCCGCGCCAGCGAGGCCTTGAGATCGAGCATTTCGCGCGCGTTCGGCAGGAAGACTTCCGGTCCGGCGAGATAGATTTTCTTTGTCATCAGGAATTCATGCGATTTGTCAGGAAAGAATGTCTGACCCTAACCCGGGGACTTTCGCAAAGGCAAGTACCAAGGGCGGTGGAGCGCGATGCGCTGGGCGAGCCGATAAAACGGTATCGTCCCGCCGCTCTTTCCGTTATAGCCGGAGCAGGAAACTGGAATTTCTGGAGCAGGACATGGCAGCACCCATCCGTTACCACGAAGGCGATATTTCCGCCGAAGATGCCGCGCGTTACAACGGCGCCATCGCAATCGATACGGAAACGCTGGGACTGGTGCCGCGCCGCGACCGCCTCTGCGTCGTTCAGCTTTCGCCGGGCGACGGCACCGCGGACGTCATTCGCATCGCCGCCGGCCAGAGGCAAGCGCCAAACCTCGTGCGGATGCTTGCCGACCCCGCCCGCCAGAAGATCTTTCACTATGGCCGTTTCGATATCGCTGTTTTGTTCCACACCTTCGGCGTGACGACCACGCCGGTCTTCTGCACCAAGATCGCCTCGCGGCTGACCCGCACCTATACCGACCGGCACGGGCTGAAGGATAATCTCAAGGAAATGCTGGAAGTCGATATTTCGAAGGCCCAGCAATCTTCCGACTGGGCTGCCGAGACCCTGTCGCCGGCCCAGCTCGAATATGCAGCCTCCGACGTGCTGCACCTGCACGCGCTGCGCGACAAACTGACGGGGCGTCTCGTGCGTGACGGCCGCCTCGACCATGCCGACGCCTGTTTCGCCTTTCTGCCGACCCGTGCGAAGCTCGATCTCCTCGGCTGGGAAGAAACCGATATTTTCGCCCATAGCTGAGCCTTCTGCCGCTTCGTTTAAGCACTGATTTACCAGAATTGCCTATTCTCGGCCGCAACTTTGGGCGGCCGGGGATTTTCCAGATGATTACTCCGTTACAGCGGACGGCGGGCATTGCAGTCAGCGACCTCATGCGCTCGATGGTTGAAACCATCGAAGAACGCCAGCGCGAAGAGCAGGAAAAGGCCAACGGCACCAAAAAGAACGATGCGGTCAAGACAAACCCGCTCCCGGACGAAAGCCAGCGCGCCGCCAACGAGAAGATAAGCGCCTATCTCTTCGGCGCCATGAAACTCGATCCTGACGCTTTCTTGTCCCTCATCTCCCGGTTTGTTTCTGCGCTTGGCGTCACGCAGGAAGCAAACGAATCGAGCTTTGCCTTCGCAAGCCGGCTCCAGGACGCGCTTACGCTGACCCAGTTCGAAAAATCCGACGCACTGGGAAATGCCAGGAAAATTTCCCTGATATCCTTTGGCGTTTCGGAAGCGCAGGTCGTGGATGTGCTGAACAACGGCGCCAACGCCAAGACCGCCCCCATGGCCGCGCTTGCCGCCCGCATTGCGAAGGGCGCAGGCCTGACCGGCACGGAAGAGGATTTCGGCGAGCAGATGTCGAATGCCATCATGGCGGCGCGCGCGACCCTGCCGAAAAACGTCGACGATCTGGAAGAATCGACCGGCATCAAACAACTCGGCGTCTCCGCCCGGCAGATGATCGCCGCCATCGCCAACCCCTATGGCGATGAGGCGCGCGCCGTTAAGGACGCGCTGAACCACCAGACGCAGAGCGCCAGTTTCATGACGCGTGAAACCCTGAAGGTCATCCAGCGTCTGGAAGACGTCGCCGATCCCAAAACCAAGGAAGAGTTGCAGGCCGAACGTGGTGAAGAACGCATCGGCGAAATCAACGATGCCGAAGTGAAGGCCGAAAGGAAACAGGATATTCAGGCCCGCGATGCGCAGGGCAAGCTTGACGACGTTAAAGAGCTCCAGGACGTCGTGAAGGAGCATATCGATGCTTCCGGCGACGAAAAAACGGCAGGCGACGACCCGCAGGCGCCGGCCGACACGTCATCGGAAACGACACTGATCTCCGTACTTGCAGCTGCGCCCGCTGAGCAGGCCGCCCCGGCGGAAACCGAAAATGTGCCCGCGGAGACAGACACCGGCCGCAATCGGGCCGAGACGGAAACGGACGGCCAAAAACTGCTCGATGCGCAGGCGCTTGTCGAAGACGCCCGCAGAGCCATTTTGCCGATCTCGATCGACGACAATGGCCTTTATGAACTGCTGAAGAAGAAGGCGGCATGATTGCCGCTCCCGATCATTCCCTTGAACAAAACATGATGTGAGTTCAGACATGACCGATATTTCCGGCCTGGCTGGGAGCGCCGCTTACGACACAGAACCCAATGCCGCGCAGGCGCTGCTATCCATGGCCGCCCCGCCGCTCGTCCCCGATGATGCGGCCTTCACCGCGCCCGCTGAGGAAGCCAGCCCCATCGACCCCGCGAACGCTCAACCCGAAAGAAGACTTCCCAAGGCAAGCTGGCTCGACGCCATGCCGCCGGAAGCTTTTGAGACGGCACCCAGCGATCCCGACCATATTTCCTCGGTCAATTCCGACGATAACGGCCTTTACCGGATGTTCATCGGCGTTTCTCCCTAACGGACGCCAATCCGTTGGTTAGCCAAATCTTAATATCTGCAAGCCAAGATTGAGCTTGATGATTCTGTATGCGCTGCAACCGGCATTGCGGCCAGAGGCGTATACGGCGCTCCCGCATGAGCGGGCGAGATGACACCTGTCCATCACCGGCGCGGCGATTTTTTCAACATTCAAGCCAGATGCGGATCACAGAGCCAATGGGGATTGGCCCTTTCGCCGCCAGCGGCGGTCACCGATAGAAACGGAGCGCAGCATGTTACCGCCTGTCGCGAAAATTGCGGCAACCGACGCCGCCTATGGAGCCACGGTTTCACTGACACCGCGCGAGCAGGTGAAAGAGATCGCACCGCCATTGCCGAGCACCCCCGCCCCTGAAAACAGCAGCCTTTTTGCCCGTGCGGCAATCGCCTCCCTTACCAGTGAGTTTCAGCTCTCGCGCAGCACCGCGATTCTCGCGGAAGCACTCGGCAAGCTGATGAACCTGCCCCGGCGGGATGGCGAGGCCATAGAGACCTATGTGACGCGGCTGACGGAAGCGCTCCGCACCCTGCCGGCGTCACAACGCCTGGCGTTGGAACAGCAGGTCGGCAAGGCCCTGCAGGGTCTGACCCTTTCGATGCTCGCCGAAATCCTGAAACAGCCGACCGGACCGGATGCCGCCCGCCTCGCGCTACTGGTCGAGCTTTCCCGTTACAGGGGAATGGATCTTGCGGCGAAGGCGGTGATTTCCTCCTATCAGCAGAACAATTCCTCCAATCCCGCGCCCGCGCAATCGGCCCAGCCGAAACAGCAGAACGCGCAGAGCCAGAATGCGGAAGCTCGCCCGTCTCCGGCCGCGACAGCGCAGGCGGCAAATTCCGCCACCGTCAGCCGGCTCCTGCCGCTGCTCATCGGGCCGCTCGCCCTCAGCGGCGCAGCAATGAAAGCAACGGTGGCGGCGCTAACGGCGCAACTGGACCCCCGGCCTGCGCCTTCCACTCCGCCTGCCGACACACTTGAGATGCCGACCAATGCCGCAAAGCCGGATGGAAGAGCCGAAAACGCGGCACCTCCGCTTCCGCCACAAACCGGCAGCGTGACGAAGGAAGTATCGGCCGAGGTCCGCCCGGCAAATCCGCCCCGCGCCGAAACGGGCGAAGCCCGCCCCGCCCTTCCGCATCGGGAGACGATGAAGCCGGAGCAGAAAGAAATCCGCACGGGATTTTCCCCGCCATCCGGTCCGCTCGCGGACGACGCTGAGACCGTGAACACCCTGCTGCTTGCCGCCACAGCCGGCAAGCTTCCTGCCAAGGCAGCCGGTACACAGCAGCCTCTGCCCACGCCGCAAAGTGGCGCACAGCAACCGCCCGACGACCAGGCCGCTGAAAAAACCACCGTCGCAACGGCCGCCGCCCGCCCCTCGGGTGAAGAAACGGAGACGGCGACTCATCGTCCAGAAGCCCAGCCCCTGCCGCGCGCCACACTGGACCCGGAAGCGAGAATGGCGATGCTGGAGCAATCGGCTTCGCAGTCATTGATCGCCGCCGCCCTGGTAAAAGACGGCACGCCGCTGCCGCTCATCGCCTATCCGCCGGCGGACGAAGACTATGAATCGGAAACACCGCCACGCGGAGGCGGTCCCTTTTCCGAGGATGAGGCGGAAGGTGAGGCCGAGACCGAGGCTGAAAATTCCGATGGTCAGGATGATACGGAAGAACGCATTGCTGCCAATGACCCGACCGAAGAGCAGGAAAGCACGCCTGCAGCGGCTTCCGACGACAACGCGGAAAATTATTATCTCAAGATGAGCGGCATGCTCTGACAAGCGGGGGCCATTGCCCGCCCACCGGCGCGACCTGGAAGCAACAAAAAACCCGCCGGAAAATTCCGGCGGGTTCTTCATTTCAAAGATCGGAGCGATTATTCGCCGCGGTTCTTCAGAGCCGCGCCGAGGATGTCGCCGAGCGAAGCGCCCGAGTCGGAAGAACCGAACTGTGCGACGGCTTCCTTCTCTTCAGCGATTTCCAGAGCCTTGATCGAAAGCATGACCTTGCGGTCCTTCTTCGAGAAGTTGACAACGCGGGCGTCGACAACCTGGCCAACCGAGAAGCGCTCAGGGCGCTGCTCGTCACGATCACGGGAAAGGTCCGCGCGACGGATGAACGAGGTGAGGTCTTCGTGGTTGACGAGCTTCACTTCGATGCCGCCATCGTTGACCGCGGTCACTTCAGCGGAAACGACTGCGTTCTTGCGCAGGTCGCCGGAAGAAGCGGCTTCGCCAACAGCGTCCTTGCCGAGCTGCTTGATGCCGAGCGAGATGCGTTCCTTCTCAACGTCAACGTCGAGAACGACAGCCTTAACGACGTCACCCTTGTTGTACTCTTCGATGACCTGCTCGCCCGGACGGTTCCAGTCGAGGTCCGACAGGTGAACCATGCCGTCGACATCGCCTTCGAGGCCAATGAACAGGCCGAATTCGGTCTTGTTCTTGACTTCGCCTTCGACTTCCGTGCCAGCCGGATGGCTGTAAGCGAATGCCTGCCACGGGTTTTCAAGCGTCTGCTTGAGACCGAGCGAGATACGGCGCTTGGACGGATCGACTTCGAGAACGACAACGTCAACTTCCTGGCTCGTGGACAGGATCTTGCCGGGGTGTACGTTCTTCTTGGTCCAGGACATTTCGGAAATGTGGATCAGGCCTTCGATGCCCGGCTCCAGCTCAACGAATGCACCGTAGTCGGTGATGTTCGTGACCGTACCGGAGATCTTCTTGCCAACCGGGTACTTGGCGGAGATGCCATCCCACGGATCGGACTCGAGCTGCTTCATGCCGAGCGAGATACGGTGGGTTTCCTGGTTGATGCGGATGATCTGAACCTTGACCTGCTGGCCAATGTTGAGGATTTCCGAAGGATGGTTGACGCGGCGCCATGCCATGTCGGTAACGTGCAGCAGGCCGTCGATGCCGCCGAGGTCAACGAACGCACCGTAATCGGTGATGTTCTTGACGACGCCGTCAACAACCTGGCCTTCTTCGAGGTTCTGAACGATTTCAGAACGCTGCTCGGCGCGCGACTCTTCGAGAACCGTACGACGCGAAACAACGATGTTGCCGCGACGCTTGTCCATCTTGAGGATTTCGAAGGGCTGCGGGTTGTGCATCAGCGGGGTAACGTCGCGGATCGGACGAATGTCGACCTGCGAACGCGGCAGGAACGCAACAGCGCCGTCCAGATCGACGGTGAAACCACCCTTGACCTGGTTGAAGATGACGCCTTCGACGCGCTCGCCAGCTTCGAACTTGGCTTCGAGCTTGACCCAGCTTTCTTCGCGGCGAGCCTTCTCACGCGACAGAACAGCTTCGCCGAGAGCGTTTTCGATGCGCTCGACGTAAACTTCGACTTCGTCGCCGACCTTCAGCGTGCCGTCCTTGGACTTCGCGCCGAATTCCTTGAGCGGAACGCGACCTTCGACCTTGAGACCGACGTCAACGATCGCGACGTCCTTCTCGATTGCCGTTACGATACCCTTGGCAACATAGCCTTCGGCAAGATCGTTCGAGGCAAAGGATTCTTCGAGAAGCGCTGCGAAATCGTCGCGCGTGGGGGTAGATACTGACATGAAATCTCCTGAATGCATCCGCGTGAGCGCGAATACAAAGCGCCGGTGGGCTAGTGTTGTTGATACCCGAACCCATGCCCGCCTTTTCAAAAGGCTTTCCGGCGCAAGGACATGTCTTCAGGCAATTCCGGACTAAACGCAGAGGGCGGCAAGCCGTTCCGCGAAAAACCTATCTCTTCAGGGCGGCGTCGATAATCGTGCGCGCGGCCTGAAACGCCGCCTCTATACTCATTTCCGACGTATCTAGCAAGTGCGCGTCTTCAGCCGGCTTCAACGGGCTGTCGGCGCGGCCCATATCGCGCTCGTCGCGCTGTTTCACCTCGGCGAAAATGGCATCATAATTGCCATTGCCGCCATTGGCCAGAATTTCGTCATAACGGCGCCGCGCCCGTACATCGGCAGAGGCCGTGACATAGAGCTTCACCGGCGCGTCAGGGCAGACAACCGTGCCGATATCGCGGCCGTCAAGCACCGTGCCCGGCTCTCTCAAGGCAAAAAGCTGCTGGGCCTTGACGAGCGCCCGCCTCACCGGCGTCATGACAGCGATTTTCGACGCCGCCTCGCCAATCTCGTGCCGGGAAAGAACGGCGCGGTCTAGCCCGGCAAGATCGAGTTCCAGCGCCATTTTTTCTGCGACCGCTTCATTATCGAGCGGCAGGCCGGCATCCAGAAGCGCTTTGGCCGTTGCCCTGTATGTCAGCCCGGTATCGAGATGATGAAAGCCATAGGTCTCCGCGATCTTCCGCGAAAGCGTTCCTTTGCCCGCCGCAGCCGGCCCGTCTATGGCAATCGTAAAGGTCATGAAGCGTTCCGTCCGTGCATTCGTCGTCATTATAATAAAGTGTGCAAAGCCTCTCCTATTACATCAGCATTGACGCATAGGGCTTGCGCCAGCGGAGGCCGCACCCGAAGTTTGTCTTTGACACGAAAGAGCGCAACGATTAAGGGGACCGGCTATAAATTTTACCGTCTATGCCGGTTTTACGGCGTACACACCGAAACTCATTCGACAATTTGAGGCTTAGACAGTGGCAAAAGCGGAACTTGGTACCAAGCGCACAGACCCCGATACCGGCAAGAAGTTCTACGATCTGAACCGCGATCCGGTCGTTTCTCCCTACACCGGCAAGTCCTGGCCGCTCTCCTTCTTCGAGGAAAGCACCGCCCAGGCCAAGATGGAACAGGCTGAAGAAGAGGAAGTGGCGGAAGTCGATACCGAAAACACGGAAGTCGAACTCGTCTCGCTGGAAGATGCCGACGGCGACAACAGCGGCGACGATATCCCTGATCTCGGCGATGACGACGACGTCGAAATCGATGACGACGACGACACCTTCCTCGAAACCGACGACGAAGATGATGACGACGATATGTCCGGGATCATCGGCGTACCCGGCGACGACGAAGAAGCTTGATTTTACTTGATAATTCGGCCCGACGACAAAAAAATGACGCCGGGCCGTTTTTTATGCTTGCACTCGCCGGAAAGCCGCAGTAGTAAGCCGCCACCGAACGGAACAACAACCGCTTCGGTTCCCGGAACCGGAAGAAATGCCGGAACCCTTATGGGGCTATAGCTCAGCTGGGAGAGCGCTTGCATGGCATGCAAGAGGTCAGCGGTTCGATCCCGCTTAGCTCCACCAAATCTCCAAGACGAAAATATCTCGCATTCGGCTAACCAGTTTATCGTTGTGCGGCACCGCCTGAAGCAATCGTTATTGCAACAACGCCCGCACATCCTGGCCGTTGATCCGGCACTCCACAGACCGGGGCGCACTGCCCTGCTCACCCACCTCGCGACATTCCAGATAGCGGCCGTGCAGACGCTTCTGCAGCGCCTTGAAGGCATTGAGGCCGCAGGCGTAACGGCGACCGTCGGGGCCGGTGCAGACGCGGTCGCGTTCGACCTCCTCCACACCAGCGAACTGGAATTCCTGGCCGTTGAAGGTGAAGCGGCTGCTGGAGATGACACGCAGGCGCTGGTCCGCGTGCATTTTCAGCGGATAAAGATCGGGAGGCGGCGGAATGCGCTCGTAATTTTGGCTACGCGGATCGACCCGCACCGGCGAGGTTGTCCATAGCAGTTCCGTATTGGCCGCAAGGCCCGCTGGCGCCGACGTCGCCTCACCATTGATAAGGGAGGCGATGCGGATGCCGGCTATGCCGAGGCCAATGGCCAAGACGATCTGAAACAGCAAAATTGCGATCTGCCGGACCATTCCACCGCAACATCAAAACGATGAACGAACTAAAATCGATCGGCCGCCGCCTCGCGAGGAGGTTCGCCGCTTATCACATCAATAAAACCTTGCTGGCACTGACATCCCGCACTGTGCCCATGGCCATGATCGGGATCCGATCGCCATCCAGGATCACTCTTCCCGTTGTCCGCAGCCAGCGGAAACCGCCGGATTTAAGCATAATGCGGTATTCCTGATCATAAAACACGCCGTTTGTCAGCGAATTATAAACCGCCTTGGCGACACGCTCCCGCGAGCCGCTTTCGATCTGCGCGATGAAATCTTCGACCGGGATGCCGCAGGCGGCATCTTCCGGCGAAAATTCCCGCAGGCGGGCGGCCACGGCATCAAGGTAAACCAGATTTTGCCCGACATTCCAGGTGTAGTAACCCACAAGTGTCTCTTCGAGAGATATGTTTTTCAGCATCGGCCTTCTACAGTCTGAAATGCTCGTGCGGCTCTGTACCATATCAGACGACGGACGACTAACTACAAGAATTCATCTTTTTGTCTGATGGCGTCCCGTTTTCAGTAAGGCTACTTATCGACAGCCCTTTTTGGCCGTCATGTTGGCGAAGCAACCTTCTTGTGCCAAAGAAGATTGATCTTGCGCCAACGACCAGAGGAGCCGCCGTGACCATCGGCCTTGCCCATGCCGAACTCATCGCCGTCGTCACCGCCATCACCACGGATGAGCCGCGGGTCATGACCGTTCGGGAAGGTGCAGCGCTTCCGTCGGGACCGTTCGAATTCGGGCACAGAACCCTCCAGAGCGGACTGCGGGAATGGATCCACGAACAGACCCATCACCCCGTGGGCTACCTCGAGCAGCTCTATACTTTCGCCGATCGCGACCGCAATAACGACATTTTAGGCGGCAGAACCATCTCCATCGGTTATCTCGGGCTGGTTCGCGAACAGGAAGCCTCCGGCGGCAAACGCCCGCTCTGGCACGGCTGGTACGAATATTTCCCCTGGGAGGATCACCGTCAGGGACGCCCGGACGTTCTGGAAAGCATCATCGACAAGCTGCGCGCCTGGGCGGATTCCGATCCCGCCGCGAAAAACCAGCGCCATTTGCGGGCCGATTTCACCTTCGGGCTGGATGGCGGCGGCTGGAACGAGGAATTGACCCTGCAACGTTATGAGCTGCTTTATGAGGCCGGGCTGGTCGCGGAAGCGCAGGGCGAACCGCGGATCAATTTCGGCAGGCCGATGTTTGCCGATCACCGCCGTATCCTTGCCACCGGCATCGCCCGTCTGCGGGCCAAGATCAAATATCGCCCCGTGGTGTTCGAACTGATGGCCGACGCCTTCACGCTCCTCCAGCTGCAGCGCGCCGTCGAGGCGCTGGCCGGCCTGACGCTGCACAAACAGAATTTCCGCCGGCTGATCGAACAGCAGCAGCTGGTGGAAGAAACCGGTGAGATAGCGACCGAAACCGGCGGCCGCCCGGCAAAGCTCTTCCGCTTCCGCCAGACTGTTCTCGATGAACGCGCCCTTTCCGGAACGAAACTACCACTCTCCCGCAATTGACATATGCTCACAATGAGAATATGTCTTTGCTCTAGATATACTCAATAAGAGTATAAATGGGAGAGCACCGTGAACGAGCAGATTTCCGCCGCCAGCCTTTATGATCGCGTCGCCCGCGTCATTCCCAAGGCCGAATGGATGGGCTTTCAGGAGGATGTGGAGGCGATCCTGGCGCTAAAGCGCCAGCGCAACGCCGTCATCCTCGCCCATAATTACCAGACACCGGAAATCTTCCACGGCGTCGCCGATATCGTCGGGGACAGCCTCGCCCTTGCCCGCAAGGCAATGGAGGCGGAAGCGGATGTCATCGTTCTGGCCGGCGTGCATTTCATGGCCGAGACGGCAAAGCTGCTCAATCCGGAAAAAACCGTGCTCATTCCGGATATGGCAGCCGGCTGCTCGCTCGCCGATTCCATCACGCCCGAAGACATCGCACTTCTCCGCAAGGCCTACCCCGGCGTTCCCGTCGTCACCTATGTAAACACATCAGCGGCGGTGAAGGCCGCTTCGGATATCTGCTGCACGTCGGGCAATGCCCGCCAGGTGGTGGAATCGCTCGGCGTGCCGCGCGTGCTGATGTTGCCGGATGAATATCTGGCGAAGAACGTGGCCAAGGAAACCAATGTCGAGCTGATTGCCTGGCGCGGCCATTGCGAGGTGCACGAGCTTTTCACCGCCGATGACATCAGGGAATTGAGAGAAAGCCATCCCGGCGTCGTGGTGCTGGCGCATCCGGAATGTCCGCCCGATGTCGTCGAGGCTGCGGATTTTTCCGGCTCCACCGCCGTCATGTCGGATTACGTCGGCCGCGAGCGCCCCGCCCGCGTGGTGCTTCTGACGGAATGCTCGATGAGCGACAATGTCGCCGTGCATCACCCGGATGTCGAATTTATCCGCCCCTGCAATCTCTGCCCGCATATGAAGCGCATCACGCTTGGCAATATCCGCGCGGCCCTTGAGGAAAACCGCCACGAAGTGACGGTCGATCCGGCCATCGCTGCCGCCGCCCGCCGCGCTGTGGAAAGGATGTTGGAAGTATGAGCGCATTTTCGCCGCAGCGGGACTGGACAGTCATCGTCGGCAGCGGCATTGCGGGCCTGATGGCGGCGCTAACGCTTGCGCCGCAGCCCGTGCTGCTTCTGACACGCGGCGTGCTCGGCGGCGAGACCTCCAGCGCCTGGGCTCAGGGCGGCATCGCGGCAAGTCTCGGCCCTGATGACCGCGCGACCCTGCATCTTGCCGATACGCTCGCTGCGGGCGATGGCCTTTGCGATGAAGATCTGGCCGTTGAGATTATATCCGCGGCCCCCGCCGTCATCGATGCACTGGAGGGGGCGGGCGTCAGGTTCGACCGGGACGCCTCAGGCAACTATGTCTTCGGGCTGGAAGCCGCCCATAGCCGGCGGCGCATTCTCCATGCAGAAGGCGACGGGTCGGGTGCGACGATCGTCAGGGCGCTTGCAGCCGCCGTTCTTCGCACGCCGTCCATCACCATGCTGGAAGGCACGGAAGTGCGCCGCCTGCTGACCGAGGACGGCGTCATCGTCGGTCTCGCCTGCATTGGGCCAAAGGGCTGCTTCACTTTACCGGCTACACAGGTCGTTCTCGCCACCGGAGGCCTCGGCGGGCTTTATGAGGCGACGACCAATCCCTCCGGCAACTTCGGGCAGGGCATCATGCTCGCCGCCTGCGCCGGCGCCATCCTCGCCGACATGGAATTCGTGCAATTCCACCCAACCGCGCTTTCCTCGCCCCGACGGCCGCTGGCGCTGGTGAGCGAGGCGGTGCGGGGCGAAGGCGCGCTGCTTCTCAACGAAAACGGCGAACGTTTCATGGCGGGAGTTCCGGGTGCGGAACTTGCCTCGCGCGATATTGTCGCCCGCGCCATCGACCGCGAAATATTGCGTGGCGGCAGGGTTTTTCTTGATGCCCGCAAGGCGCTCGGCACGGGCTTTTCCACCCGCTTCCCCTCCATCGACCTGCTCTGCCGCGAAGCCGGGATAGACCCCGCCCGAGAGCTCGTTCCGGTGCGCCCGGCGGTGCATTACCATATGGGTGGCGTCGCCACCGATGGCAAAGGCCGAAGCTCGGTGCCGGGTCTTTGGGTTGCCGGCGAAACCGCCTGCACGGGGCTGCATGGCGCAAACAGGCTTGCCAGCAATTCCCTGCTGGAAGCGGCCGCCATGGGCATGCACGCGGCAGAAGATATTGCTGGCAGGCGCACTTATCCTGGAAAAAAGCCAGCTGAAATCGCAACACTCCCCGCACCTGACTTCCCGGCAGTCGACCTCTCTTCCGTGCGGCCCATCGTTTCCCGCCATCTCGGCATCGTAAGACAGGCGGAAGGGCTGACGGGCGCAATCCGCGATCTTCTCCCACTGACCGAGCGGAACGGCCCGGCATCCGATCCCGCCCTTGTTGCCCTTGCCATCGCCGTCTTCGCGGCGCTGCGCACGGAATCGCGCGGCGCACATTTCCGCGATGATTTTCCCGAAAAGGATGCGACGACCACTAGGCGCAGACTGAGCCTCAGCGACGTCCTCGCCATCGCCCACGAATTTTCCTCCTCCAGCCATTCTTCGGCCAGCCTTGCGCGGAGCGCCTGACATGACCCTTTCTCCCCTGCCACGCCTCATCATCGAACCGCTCGTGCGCAACGCCCTTCTGGAAGACCTCGGCCTGGCGGGCGACATCACGTCCGCCGCCGTCATTCCCGCCGATCATCGCTCGGTCGTCGTCATGGCCGCGCGCGAACCGGGCGTTATTGCCGGTCTCGACGCGGCGGAACTGGCTTTCCAGCTCGTGGAGCCGGCCATCGTGGTGAAACGGCATGTGCAGGACGGAGCCACCGTGGCGCCCGGCGATATCATCGCAACAATCGAAGGCCCCTCGCGCGGCCTTCTGACGGCGGAGCGCACGGCGCTGAATTTCCTCGGCCATCTGTCGGGCATCGCTTCCGTCACCGCAAAAATCGTTGCCGCCATTGCCGGCACAAAAGCGTCGGTCGCCTGCACCCGCAAGACGACGCCAGGGCTACGGGCACTGGAAAAATATGCCGTGCGCGCCGGCGGCGGCATGAACCACCGTTTTGCGCTTTATGACGCGGTTCTCATCAAGGACAACCATGTCGCGGTTGCCGGCAGCGTGCGTGAAGCCATACGTCGTGCAAGGCAGGGTGTCGGACATCTCGTCAAGATCGAGGTGGAAGTCGATACGCTCATCCAGCTGCACGGGGCCATGGAAGAGGGCGTGGATGCGGTTCTTCTCGATAATATGATACCGGAACAGCTGCGTGAGGCGGTGGAGATCGTTGCCGGTCGCGCCATCACCGAAGCCTCGGGCCGTATCAATCCGCAGACAGCGGCAGCCATCGCCGCCACCGGCGTCGATCTCATCTCCATCGGCTGGATCACCCATAGTGCGCCTGTCCTCGATATCGGGCTGGACTTTGAGAGCCAAGGTTGAATTTGCGATAACGCACACGTCTTGCGGAACAAAACTTCCGCCTCTTCGTTAATAATCGCCTGGGGTCAATTCAAGGCGGGGGGACGTGCGCAAAAAATGCGGGTCCATATGCCTCTGACCTCTCTCTAGAAAGGAAAGGCCTGTTATGGAAGACGCACAAGTTGGCTGGATTGCAGCAATCATCATCGGCGGCGTAGCCGGTTGGCTCGCCGAACAGTTCATGAAAAGCAATATGGGTGTTTTCATGAACATTATCCTCGGCATTGTTGGCGCTATCGTCGCCAATTTCCTTCTGGGGCTCATCGGCGTCTCGCTCGGAGGCTGGATTGGCTATCTCATCGCCGGTTTCATCGGTGCCTGCATTCTCATCGCCGTCGGGCGCGCATTTCGCAGATAAGGGGAGGACAGAATGAGCTTTTTCAACAAGATCAAGAACGCGATTTTCGGCAAGGCTGAGGCCGCGCCGCAGACATCCGCTCCGGCCGGAACACCGCCGACTACGGCCAGCCCGACCGCAGCAAGCCCGGCAGCACCAGCCCCGACAACGGCGGCTCCGGCGCCGACCGGCAATGTCGATGTCGCGTCCATTCTGGATGAGGCTGTCAAGAAAAACGGGCAGAAGCTCGACTGGAAACATTCCATCGTCGATCTTCTCAAGGCTCTCGACCTCGACAGCAGCCTGAGCGCCAGAAAGGAGCTCGCCAGCGAGCTCGGCTATACCGGCGATACCTCGGATTCGGCGACGATGAACATCTGGCTGCACAAGGCCGTCATCAAGAAACTTTCCGAAAACGGCGGCAAGGTTCCGGCCGACCTTCTGGATTGAGATAAACGGGAGCGCCGCGATGGACGACTATTCCAGCCTTCGAGAGCAGATCGGCCAAGACCTCGACACCCTGCACCGGACCGAGAATCCGAAGTCGATCTTCGAGATCGCCGACGACTATCTTCTGGGAAATCCAAATCTCAAGAGGGCCATCGTCGAAGACATCATCAAGGAAGAAGCGGACAAGCGCGGCATCGCGATCCACTGAAGCCGCGCATCGCAGGCACGGCTGCTGTCCACAAAGGGGCGTCATCCCAACCGGATGCCGCCCCCTTTTTATGCCACGGACCTCGAAGCTTTATTTATCCAGCTTCGCTTGCGCCTTTTTCGCGTTTTCTTCCATCAGCTCATACCACATCGCGTTCATGACGGCGAAGATGGCGGCGAGAGGCAGGCCGAGCAGCCAGGCGAAATACCACATGTTCGATCTCCTTCTTTCTTGTGTCTCAATAGGCATGACCGCTGTCGTCGCGGATCGCCTTTTCATCCACCTTGCCCCACAGCACGCGATAGACCCATGATGTATAGGCGACGATGATCGGGATGAAGATGAGGGCGACGACCAGCATGATGAACAGCGTCATATGGCTGGAAGATGCATCCCACACTGTCAGGCTCGATTTCGGATCGACCGAAGACGGCAGGATGAAGGGAAACATCGTCAGCCCCACCGTTGAGATGACGCCGAAAATGGCAAGCGAGCTGGAAAGCAGCGCCAGCACTTCCCTGCGGGCCCGGAGCAAGACGAAAGCGACGAGCGGGAAGACAAGACCGAGCGCTGGCGCCAGCATCATCCAGGGATGCGCCGCATAATTGGCGAACCAGACACCGCCCGCAACCTCGACCGTCTTCGACAGGGGATTGGACGGACCGTCGGTCACGACCTCCGAGGTAAAGCGATAGCCATCGATACCGAGCCACAGAAAGACGCCGCCGAGCGCGAAAAGAACGGTGGTGGCAAGCGCCGCGATGCTGCCGAAACCGCGAGCGCGAGCGGCTACCGGACCATCCGTTTTCAGTACCAGCCATGCGGCACCGTGCATGACGAGCATGGCGACGGAAACGAGGCCGCAAAGGATGGCGTAGGGGTTCAGAAGCTCGAACAGCGTCGTGCCATCATAGAAAATCCTGAGGTCGTCATTGAGGTGGAAGGGAACGCCCTGCAGCACATTGCCGATCGCCACGCCGAAGATCAGCGCGGGAACGAAGCCGCCGATGAAGAGCGCCCAATCCCAGGCGCTGCGCCACGCGGTGCTTTCACGCTTGGAGCGATATTTGAAACCGACCGGCCGCAGGATCAGCGCAAACAGGGTGGCGAACATCGCCAGGTAAAACCCTGAAAACGACACCGCATAAAGCGGCGGCCAGGCGGCGAAGATCGCACCGCCGCCAAGGATGAGCCACACCTGATTGCCTTCCCAGACGGGGCCGATGGAATTGATGACGACACGCCGCTCGATGTCCGTTTTCGCCACGAAGGGCAGGAGCGCGCCGGTGCCGAGATCGAAACCGCCGGTCACGGCAAAACCGATCAGCACCACGCCGAGCAGCAGCCACCAGATAACGCGGAGGATTTCATAGTCGATGAGTTGGTGCAATATCATGATCGTTTACTCCGCAGCGACGAGTTTTTCAGGAACGAGCGGCGCTTCCGGCTCATGGTCAGGCTCGGGGCCCTTGCGGATCGCCTTCAGCATCAGCCCCATTTCGACGATGAACAGCACCGTGTAGATGGCGATGAAACACAGGAGCGTGATGAGGACGGTGGAGGCGCTGAGGCTGGAGACGGCGGCAGCCGTGGGCAGCACGCCCTCGATGATCCATGGCTGGCGGCCGAATTCGGCCACGATCCAGCCCATTTCCGCAGCGATCCACGGCAGCGGAATGGCAAAGACCGCCACTTTCAGCAGCAGTGGATAATGATCCAGCCGCCGGCGGGCCGAGAGATAAAAGAACGTCGCCGTCAGCAGAATGAAGAACATACCGAGGCCGACCATGATGCGGAACGACCAGAACAGCGTCGGCACATGGGGGATCGTATCGGCAGCCGCCTTGGCGATCTGCTCTTCGCTCGCCTGACGCGGATCGTCGACATAGCGTTTCAGCAGCAGGGCATAACCAAGCTCATGGCCGAGTTCCGCAAAGGTGCCGCGCACCTCTTCCGGCAGTTGCGCACCTTTGCCGGTGGCGCGTATCTGCATCAGCGCATCATAGGCCTTGATGCCGTCGCGGATGCGGCTCTTCGCCTGCTCCACCAGATCGTTGATGCCCGGAATTTGCGTGTCGAGCGAGCGGGTGCCGATGAGGCCCATCACCCACGGGATCTTCACCGCGAAATGCGTTTCGCGTGCTTCCTGATCAGGAAAACCGATGGCCGTGAAGGGGGCAGGCGCCGGCTCCGTTTCCCACATGGCCTCGATGGAGGCGAGCTTCATCTTCTGGTGTTCGGTGGAGAGATAACCGCTTTCATCCCCCAGCACGACGACCGACAGCGCGGACGCCAGACCGAAGGAAGCGGCAACCGTCATCGAACGCTTGGCGAGATCGACATGGCGGCCTTTCAGCACATACCAGGCCGAAACGCCGAGCACGAAGATGGAGGCCGTCACGTAACCCGCAGAAACCGTGTGAACGAACTTCGCCTGCGCCACCGGGTTGAACAGAACCTCGAAGAAGTCAGTCACCTCCATCCGCATGGTCTGGGGGTTGAAGGCGGAGCCCGTCGGGTTCTGCATCCAGCCATTTGCGATCAATATCCACAGCGCCGAAAAATTCGAACCGAGCGCCACGCACCATGTCGCGACGAGATGGCCGAGTTTCGACAACTTGTCCCAGCCGAAAAAGAACAGGCCGACGAAGGTGGCTTCCAGGAAGAAGGCCATCATACCCTCGATGGCCAGCGGCGCACCGAAGATATCGCCGACATAATGGCTGTAATAACTCCAGTTCATACCGAACTGGAATTCCATCACGATGCCGGTGGAAACACCCAGCACGAAATTGATGCCGAACAGCGTGCCCCAGAATTTCGTCATCTGCCGCCAGACCGTGCGGCCGGTCATGACATAGACCGTTTCCATGATGGCGATCACCACCGACAGCCCAATCGTCAGGGGAACGAACAGAAAGTGATATAAAGCCGTCACTGCAAATTGCAGGCGCGACAGCGCCACTATGTCGAGTTCCATAGTCTTACCCACCTTTTCCGGAAGACCGGCCTTCCATTTCAAAGACGACGCCGGCTCTCAAAAATCTCAGTCCGGGCGTAGTGTATCAAGCACTACGCCGTATTCCGGGGTGCCGCTTTGACATTGATCAAGTTGACGCCCGTCTTTCAGCACGATGATGCGATCGGCAAATTCCGCCTCGCGGCGATTATGGGTGATCATCACGACAGTCTTTCCCTCCGCCCTCGCAAACAGCCGGGTGAGCACGTCGCGGGCTGTCTCGCCGTCCAGCCCTTCCGTCACCTCGTCGAGAAGCCAGAGCGGCCGGTCGGCGAGCAGGAAACGGGCGAGCGCCAGCCGGCGCGACTGGCCGCCGGAAAGCCCTTGGCCCGCCTCGCCAAGCCTTGTCTCCAGCCCGGCGGCCAAGGTTTTGACGTGTTCGGCAAGGCCTGCCGCCTCAAGCGCGTCCCATAGCTCGGTCCCGGTTGCGGCGGGTTTCGCGAGCCGCAGATTGTCTGCGATACTGTCGCGGAAAAGCTGGCTTCGCTGCGTCATAAGAGTGGACGGCAGGGCGCTGACCGTGCCTGCAACCGGCTGCAATTCACCCCCCAGAAGCTGGATGAGACTTGTCTTGCCCGCGCCGCTCGGGCCGACGATCGCAACCCGTTCCCCGGCAGCGATTGCAAGGTTGATATCCGTCAGGACAGGATTGTCGTTCCCCTCTCGCTCCAGATGCACATCTTCGAGTTTTGCCGCCATCCCGCTGGCCGGCAAGACGGGACAGCGACCCTCAACCGTTGCCGAGAGACGCGGCGCGATGCGCCTTGCGGAAAACAGCGTGCGCCCAAGCTCCATCGCCCCGCGGCGCAGCGCCGTGAAAGGCTCCAGCGCGGCAAAACAGACCAGCAGCCCGAGCGCCGCCGTCGGCGCGGTGACCGCCCCCCGTTCGGCAAGCCAGGCCATGCCGAGAAGGGCCGCGCTCAAAAGAACGGCCGCTGAAACCCCGAAGGAAAAACCGGCACCGGTCTCGATGCGGTTCAGGGTATCATCGCAGGCAGAGAGGTAATCATCCGCCCGTTTCACCGCCGCGACCTGCGCGGAGAGGCGGCCGGCGGTCAAGAACTCCGTCTGCCCGTTCACGAGATCGGCCGTGCGGGCGCGAAGGGCTTCCAGCCCGATTGCCCGGCGGCGCGAGAATGTTTCCGCCCGCAAGGCGGCGCGCACCGAAATTCCAAGCCCCGCCGCGATGAGGAAAACCGCCACCAGAATGCCCGCCAGAGGATGGAGAAAAGCAAGCCCGAGGCCTGTCGCGATTGCGGCAAGGATCGCCACGGCGGCGGGAACCAGCACACGCAGATAAAGCGAATCCAGCGCGTCGATATCCGCCGTCAGCCGGTTCAGCAGGCGCGCAGGCCTCGCCTCCAGGGATTTCGCAGCCTGCGGAGCGGCAAAGCCACGAAACAGCTTTTCCCGAAGGGCTGCAAGCACGGAAAGCGTGGCGTCATGGGTCGTCATGCGTTCGCCGTAACGGGCGGCGGTGCGCGCCAGCGCCAGAAGACGAATGGCGGCCGAAGGCGCAAAGACATCGAAAGCATAGGCCGTTGCCGGCAGAAGGCCGGCAATCGCCGTAGCGGTGATGAACCAGCCGGAAACGCCGAGAAGGCCGATGCCCGCCAGCACCGTCGTTACCGCCAGAGCCGCACCCGCCAGCAGCATGCCGCGCCGCGTCGACCAGAACAGGCCAATAATGGGTCTCAATATCGCAAAATGCGCGATCATGGCTGCCCCCTCGAATGGATCGCCGTCATATCCACGATCCTGTCCATGCGCGCCGCAAGCACCGGATCATGGGTCGCGACGATCAATGTCCTGCCATTTGCCAGTTGCAGCAGGTTATCCGTGACGAGAGCAGCCGTTTCCCGGTCGAGATGGGCTGTCGGCTCGTCGGCCAGAACTAGCTGCGTTGCGGGGTCTGCGAAAGCACGCGCAATGGCAAGCCGCACCGCCTCCCCGCCCGAGATTCCATATCCGCCATCGCCGATCTGCAGGCGCCGGCGTGCATGCGACAAGCCGTCGAGCCCGGTGCGGCGCAGCGTCTCTTCCACCATGCCGTCACTGACAGCCGAACGGCCGAAGCGAATATTCGCCTTCAGCGAACCGGCAAAATAGAACGGCTTCTGGCCGACCCAGCCGATCGTCCTGCGCAGCCCATCCGCCGTCGCATTATCGAGCTTGACGCCGCCGACCCTGATCGAGCCCTCTCCAGCCTCGGCCAACCCGGCAATCAAGGAGAGTACAGTGGATTTGCCACAACCGGAAGGCCCAAGGATCGCAACTCTCTCACCCCACTGAACCGTCAGGTTGAGATTTTGGATGACAGGTGGGGCGCTCGGATAAGCGAAAGAGAGATTATTGATCTCCACCAGGCCGGGCATCGAGGATGGGACAGACGCCACATCCGCGCCCTCGCCCGTAATAGCCGCGCCGCCGGCCGTCAATTTGCCGAGCGCATCAAGCGCCGCTTCGCCGGCTGCGCGGTCGTGCCAGACGGCGGAGAGTTCCCGCAGCGGCTCGAAAAAGGCCGGCGCCAGAAGCAGGATGAAAAGACCTTCGGCGAGTGTCAACTTGTGGCCCCAGGCGCCGAAATTGAGAAAACCGAGCAGATGAAAACCGATATAGACGGCGGTCATGGCAACGCCGAGCGCTGCGAAAAGCTCCAGCACCGCCGAGGAGAGAAAGGCGATCCTGAGCACTGCCATCGTCCGCTTCTTCAGGTTCTGCGCATCGGCGCTAAGACGCTTTGCAGTCAGATCGACGGCTTTAAGCGTGCGGATCGTTTCCAGCCCGCGCAGGCGATCAAGCAGGAAGGCATTCATATTGCCCGTCTCAACAAGCTGCTTTTCACTGGCGGCCTTCGCCTGCCAGCCGATGAGCGCCATGAAAAGCGGGATGGTTGGCATGGCGAGCAGCAGCACCAGCGCCGCAATCCAGGTGAATGGCAGGATCGCCAGCACGAAAACCAGCGGCACGAAGGTCGCCTTCATCCGCGCCGGCTGGAAACGGGAAAGATAGGGCACCAGCGCTTCCGCCGCCTCGGCCACGACGCCTGCCGCCTCACCGGAGGCGGTGCGTGACAGATCGAGCGGGGAAACCTTCGCCACGGCCTTCAGCGCTTCCAGCCGCCGTTGCGACAGCGCCGCACGGGCGGCACGAAACGACAGACGCGCCGCCATCTTTTCCAGCCATGCCTTGATGAGGCCGAGGATGAGAACCGCAGCCGCGGCGGGCACGATCGCCGTCATCGGCGCGCCATCGGCAATTCTTCCGACTGAAAAGGCAAGCAAACCTGCCTGCGGCAACCAGAGCAGCGCCGCCAGCACATGCGGCAGGGCAACGAATTTCCCCACCACCGGCGCGCCTGTCATTTTCGCCCGCCCGTCAGCTCTGTCGCGAAAGGTTTTGCGGTTGGCTTTGCGCCGCCCCATCGTATCGGGCGAGACTGCAGCCGGAACGGGACAGACTGCCCCGTCACCATCGGACCCCTGGCGAATTTCCACTGATATGCTCACGGCCGATCTCCTCACCCGTCCTTCTTCGCGCCGCGGGGTCTGGCGAGGGAGACGATCTTGTCCTTGGCCTCCAGAAACTTCGTGACCTTCGAACCGAGCGCGAGAAGCGAAGCCAGCCGTTCCGTCTCCAGCCGCTTCACATCGTCATACCAGCCGGTCAGCTGCTCGATCAGCGTTTTCATCTCATCGATGCGCTGTTGCGCATGCCGCTCGTCTTCGTTTTCGGGCGTTTCCATCAGAATTTCGCGCAGCACGCTGAGCGTGGGATCGATCTCGCGTTTCTTGCGCTCTTCGGCAAGGGTGCGGAGAATTTGCCAGACCTCGTCAGGCGTTGTGAAAAAATCGCGCCGGTCGCCGGGAAAATGCTTGAGAATTGCAAGATTCCACGCCTGTAACTCCTTCAGGCTCATCGACACGTTGGAACGGGAAATACCGAGGGCCTCCACAATATCGTCCGCACACAGCGGCTGCGGCGAGATATAGAGCAAAGCATAGACTTGGCCGACCGTGCGGTTGATGCCCCAGCGGCTGCCCATCTCACCGAAATGCAGCACGAAGGACTGAACGAGCGGCGAGAGGTTGGTCGGCATTTCTTCGTTTCCTGAATTTTCAGTAATTTCTGAAATTTCGATAACGCAAATAGCGGCAGGTGGCAAATCACCTTTTTGACCTGCGTCAAAATGTGCAAACCAGCCGTATAATGAGGCGAGGAAGCATCGAGCGAACGCCCATGATATCGATAACATACAGGGCGGAATGACGCGATCCACGATGGCAAATAAGAAATTGGTGGCGGAGGCTCCGCCACCGACTCAATAAGCCAGCCCGCTATTTCGGGGAAACGCGCTTACGAAAAAGCGATCTGCACCTTCATGGCGCGGCTTCGATCCGAGGCGAATTCGAAAGCCGAGATGGCGTCGGCGAGATCGACGGTCTGGGTGATGAACGGTTTGACGTCGATCAGGCCCTTGCGCATCAATTCAACGCCGGTGGCGAATTCTTCGTGGAAGCGGAAAGAGCCGCGCAGATCCAGTTCCTTGGCGGTGATCGCCATCATCGGCAGACTCATATCGCCGCCAAGCCCGAGCTGGACGATGATGCCGCGCGGACGAAGCGCGGTAATGCCGCCGGAAAGTGCGACGGCGGCGCCAGAGCATTCATAGAGAACATCGAAAGTTCCCTTGTTCGCACCATAAGCGGCAAGTGCGTCGGGCTCATCCTTGCTATTGATGACACGATCCGCACCCGCCTCACGCGCCTTGGCAAGCGTGAAATCGGAAAGGTCGGTGGCGACGATTTCCGCCGCACCCGCCCGGCGCGCAGCCAGAATGGACAGGATGCCGATGGGGCCACAACCCGTGACAAGCACGCATTTCCCCAGCAAATCGCCGGCGCGGCGCGTGGCGTGAAGCGTCACCGCCAGCGGCTCCGCCATGGCGGCCTCGCCAGCGCTCAGGCCATCGGCCGGCACGCATTGCAGGGCGTCGGCCACCAGAACCTCACGGAAAGCGCCCTGAATATGCGGAAAAGGCATGGCGCTGCCATAAAACCGCATGTTGAGGCACTGGTTGTGCAGGCCTTCCTGGCAAAAGCGGCAGGTTCGGCACGGGCGGGACGGCGAAACGGCGACCAGACCGCCGACCTTCAGCCCTTCCACGCCCTCGCCCAGTTCTTCGACGACAGCGGAGACCTCATGGCCGAGCACCATGGGTTCACGAAGCCGCACCGCGCCGAAGCCGCCATGGTTGTAATAATGCAGATCGCTGCCGCAAATTCCGCCCCGGACCAGACGAAGCCGCACCTCTCCCGGCCCCGGCGCTTCCTCGGGCCGCTCCTCGATGCGCACATCCTTTGCCCCATGGGCGACAATCGCTCTCATAAATATCTCCCGCTCGACATCGCGCCTGAATGGCGCGACGAATAATCCGCATCCCTGTCACCGCCGCCTGCCGCGCATTTACACGTCGTGCGGCTTCCCCACGCGCCCGACCCGTACCGAGACCGGCCGTTTAAGCCTTGACATCCACGCCCGAAAGGGATGAATGTTATCGATAACATAATTCTGTACGAATGCAATGTCGAGAGACTGGAGGAAACAGTGGGCCTTAATTTGTTCGATCTTTCCGGCCGCCGCGCCCTGATCACGGGTTCGTCCCAGGGCATTGGCTTCGCGCTGGCGCAAGGGCTTTCGGAAGCGGGCGCGGAAGTGGTGCTGAACGGGCGTGACGAGGCGAAGTTGAAAGCCGCCGCCGCCGGCATCAAGGGTGCGAAAACACTCGCCTTCGACGCCACCGATCACGAAGCGGTGCGCAAGGCCATCGACGGTTTCGAGGCGGAGGTCGGCCCCATCGATATTCTGGTCAACAATGCCGGCATGCAGCACCGCACCCCGCTGGAGGATTTTCCAGCCGATGCCTTCGAGCGCCTGCTGCAGACCAACATCGCCTCGGTGTTCCACGCCGGGCAGGCTGCCGCGCGCCACATGATCGGCCGTGGCCGTGGCAAGATCATCAACATCGCCAGCGTGCAGACCGCCCTTGCCCGCCCCGGCATCGCGCCCTACACCGCCACCAAGGGGGCCGTCGGCAACCTGACGAAAGGCATGGCGACGGACTGGGCCAAATACGGCCTGCAATGCAACGCCATCGCACCCGGCTATTTCGACACGCCGCTCAACGCGGCCCTGGTGGCGGACGAAACCTTCTCGGCATGGCTTGAAAAGCGCACGCCCGCCGGTCGCTGGGGCAAGGTCGAAGAGCTTGTCGGCGCCTGCATCTTCCTGTCGTCCGATGCCTCGTCCTTCGTGAACGGACATATTCTCTATGTCGACGGCGGCATCACCGCTTCGCTTTAAAACACCGAAACCGGACCGGCGGCTGCGGCCGCCATCCGGTTTTGAACCGACGACACCACGACACTTTGGGAGGAGGCCGTGAACACCATGACCGAGAAGAACAAAGTCGCCCTGATCGGCGCCGGCGCCATGGGCGGGGCGATCGGCACACGGCTCATCGAGACCGGAAATCAGCTGACGGTTTTCGATCTGGATGCGGAAAAGGTGGCGGCGCTGACGAGCCTTGGCGCGCAGAGCGCGGGGACGGCTGCGGAAGCGGCTTCGGTTTCCGATGTGGTCATCCTCAGCCTCAATTCGCCGAAAATCGTTCGCATCGCCGTCTTCGGCAAGGATGGCGTCGCGGCAGGGGCGAAACCCGGCACGCTGATCATCGACATGTCCTCCATCGATCCGGAAGCGACGAAGGAACTGGCGGCCGACGCTGCGGGAAAAGGCCTGCGCTGGGTGGACAGCCCCCTTTCCGGCGGTGCACCCAAGGCGCTCATCGGGCAATTGACGCTGATGGCCGGCGGCAGCGACAAGGATGTGGCCGATGCGCATCGCGTGCTGCGGCATGTGGCCAGCAACTACACCCATATGGGTCCCTGTGGCGCAGGGCAGACGACGAAACTCATCAACCAGGTTCTGTGCGGGCTGAATTTCCTTGCTGTGGCGGAAGCAACGCAGCTTGCGCTGGATGCCGGCGTCGATGCCGCCAAGATACCGCAGGCGCTGAAGGGCGGCCGCGCCGACAGCGCCATCCTGCAGGAATACATGCCGCGTTATGTGGCGAAAGATTACCGCCGCACCGGACGCATCGACAATATGGTGAAAGACCTGAACGGCGCGCAGGATCTCGCCCGGCGCACCAACACGGCCATGCCGCTGACAGCCGTTTGCGCCGAGGTGCACCGCATGCTGACGGCGGCCGGGCTGGGTGGGGAGGATCAGGCCGCGCTGATGGAATATTTCAGCGGCGCGAAACGCACTTTTCCGGACTGACTGCACGGCGGACCCGGAATGGCGGAGCCTGTTGATACAGCCCTTGCGGGCCCTTAACGGCCATTGCGAAATTGTCCGTCAGCGAAGATGATCGGGCGAATCGGCACGGCAGTCGCCCCGATGACTGCTGATGCATGTATGCAAAGGACAATTTCCCGATGACTACCCCCACGACAGGCACGGGGATTGCCGGTGTGACCGTTTCTGGAAACGGTTTCACAGCCGAAGTCGCTTATGAGGGCGCGACGCTTCTAAGCTGGCGGCCGGTCTCTACCGATGGCGGCGAAGGCGAAAATCTTGTCGACGGCTATTCGACGCCTGCCGAAATGCAATCGCACAATGGCATGAGAAACGGCATTCTCGCACCCTTCACCAATCGCATCCCGGATGGCCAGTTCAGTTTTGACGGACAAGCGCACCGCATTGAGCCGGTGCTTGCCCATGAAGACCTCGTCTTCCACGGATTTGCCAGAGCCCTGCCCTTCGCGCTTACGCAGTCTTTCGAGGAACACGGCGCTCACACTCTCGTCTTCCGCGCCGAAATAGCGCCTGCGGATTTTGAGGGTTACCCCTACCGTCTCGCCATCGAGGTGGAATATCGTTTCGCCGGCCATAAGGTCACCATCGACATACGCGGCATCAATCGCGATGACCGGCCCCTGCCTTTCGCCGCCGGGTGGCATCCCTATTTCCGCCTGCCCGGCACGACGTCTATCGACGATCTTCTCCTCACGCTGCCCTCGCGAACGGCGATTGAAACAGACGAGGACCTGATCCCCCTTCGCGGCGCACAGGGCGGGATGGTCAAACGGGACGACACCCGCTTTCTTTACGCACCGCTGTCCGGCCATGTACTCGACGTCTGCTTCACCGATCTCATCGCATCCGAAAACGGGCTTTACGAGACGAGGCTGGAAAACCGCCACGACGGTTCGAGCCTGACGGTTTGGCAGGAGCGCGGACACATGCATGTCTTCACCGGCGATACGCTTGCACGCGGCAGGCGGCAATCCATCGCGCTCGAACCGGTGGAAACGCCGACCAACGCCTTCAACCAACCGGAACTCGCGGATGCGATTACGCTGCAAGCCGGCGAGACGCGAAGCTTCCGCTTTGGCGTCCGTTTTAAGACGGCGCGCTGATCAAGGCCCGACGAACACTCAGATATGTGTCGTCGGCAGCGAAGACGACAGCTTCACCGTCTCCATGGAGATATAGGCGGACATGTCGTAAAGCTCGACGCGGCGCAGGATCTGTTTGTAGATCGTGTCGTAATATTCGACATTCGGCAGCACCAGTTTCAGAATATAGTCGAAATTGCCGGTCAGCCGGTGAACCTCGACAATTTCGGGTATGGTGCTGACGGCGGCATGGAACCGGTCCAGCCAGTCCTCCGCATGCAGGCCGGTTCTGACCAGCAGGAAAACCGTGGTCGGCAAGTTGATCTTGCGACGATCGAGCAGCGCCATCGTACCCGTCACATAACCTTCCGCCCGCAGCCGCGTAATGCGCCGCGAACAGGCGGATAGCGACAGCGCCACTTCCTCCGCAATGTCGGCGAGCGGCGTTTCTGCATTTTCCTGGAGAATCGCAAGGATTCGGCGGTCGCGATCATCAATCATCGTTAAAGAATGCACAGGTTAACGCAATAGCGCAATAAATTTGCGATTTTCATAGAAAGAACGCCCTGATTTTGCATATATATCGTGAAATCCTTGCAAAAACGCATGCCGTTTTCGCCCCGACGATGGCATTCTTATTTTCAATCAAACTCGATAAGGGAACTCTTATGAAACGGATCGGCCTGATCGGCGGCATGAGCTGGGAATCCACCGCAACCTATTACCGCATGATCAATGAGGCCGTGCGCGACAGCCGCGGCGGGCTGGTTTCGGCCGACATCGTCATGCATTCGCTCGATTTTTCCGAGGTCGTCGCCCTTCAGAAGGCCGATCGCTGGGATGAGGCAGGCGCACTTCTGGGTGCTGCCGGTGCGCGCCTTGCCAATGCGGGCGCCGATTGCGTGCTGATCTGCACCAACACCATGCATCTTGTCGCTGAAACCGTAGCGAAAATGTCCGGCGTGGCGCTTATCGATATCATAGACGAAACCGCCGCTGCTCTGAAAGCGGACGGACGCCGCAAGCCGCTTCTGCTCGCCACCCGCTACACGATGGAACATGGTTTTTACACCGAGCGCATGCGCCGCCATGGCGTCGAAGTGATCGTGCCCGATGCGGAAGACCGGGCTGCGATCCACGACATCATCTTCGGCGAACTCTGCCGGGGCGAAATCAAGTCCTGCTCGCGCGAGCGCTATCTCGCGGTCATCGAGAAGGCCCGCGCACTTGGCGTCGATTCCGTCATTCTTGGCTGCACCGAGATTTCGCTGCTGATCGATCCCGATGCCCTGCCGCTGCCGGGTTACGATTCGACCGCAATTCACGCGAAGGCCGCCGTCGGCTTCGCGCTCGGAAACAAGGCCCTGAACAGAGCCGCATGAATGTGCCGCCTCTTTGCCTATTCCGGTAAACCCGTCTGGCTCGACAGCCTGCTGATCGAGCCGGAAGCATCGCTGGTCAGCCAGTCCATGGCCGCAAGGGAAGCGAAAACCGTCGTCAATGGCGATGGTTGCGGCCTTGGCTGGTATGGCGAACGCGGAACGCCCGGCGTCTTTCGCGATACCAGACCCGCCTGGTCGGATGCCAACCTCGCGGCACTCTGTCACCAGCTTCGTTCGGGCATGTTCATGGCCCATGTCCGCTCCGCCACGTCGGGCGAAGTATCCCGCGCCAATTGCCACCCATTTGCGCATGGGCAATATCTCTTCATGCATAACGGCCAGATCGGCGGTTACGAGCAGATAAGGCGCGATATCGACTCCCTTATTCCCGATGATATCTATGCATCCCGGCGCGGCACCGGCGACAGCGAAGCTATTTTCCTCATCGCCGCCGGCCTCGGCCTTGATGCCGATCCGGTACGCGCCATTTCCACCGCGCTTCGCCTCTGTCAGGAAAAGATGATCGCAGCGGGCGTCTCCTCCGCCCTGCGCTTCAGCGCCGTGCTGATGGACGGCGATTGCGTGCATGCCTTCCGCTGGTCTAGCGATGACAAACCACCGACGCTCTACTGGCGTGGGTTGGAAGAGGGTATTGCGTTGAGTTCCGAGCCCTTTTCGTTTGATTGCACCCCATGGTGCGCCGTTCCACCCAATACCTGCGTGACGATCCGCGCCGGGGAAATGATGACGCGGCCTTTTTGCCTCGGGTGAACACGGCGATATCGCCCGGTTTCACGCCGCCGCCACCGGCAACAGGTGCGGCTGCGGCGAAGGCCTATTTATTTTCATTGAATTGTTACAGCCGCGAAGGCTAGTGTGTGATCCTAAGTATCAGACCGAACCCGCTAAGCGGTTTTCGGCCCGGTGTTTAAAACAGGATACATTGAGCGAAACAGATTTCAGGACCGGTAAACCATTTAAAAGTGTTGCAGCCTCTTTCCCTTTTTTGAACGATGCCCGGCATCGCAATGACCACGCAAACCTTTTCGGTAACGGCGGATAAAGGGCCGGCAATGCGTTGCGCGATCCTTGGGATGCGGAAGAAAAGGTCTTATTTTTCATAATCCTAAGCCGCTTAACTTTCCGCGAAAATTGCTGTTGCCACACCTCCATATCGATGCATAAACTGGCATCAGCAAAGGCAACACGGATCGACCTCTCAGACCCTCTCCTCCCACCAAGGTGCTGACCGACCAATGATCAATAACCTCAACACCGCCGATCTTCCCCGCCCCGCCCCGCGCAGTTCCAACCCGGAAATCATGGCCGCGGAAATCATCGAACGACTGACCTATCGCATCGGCAAGGACGTCAAGGTCGCCAAGCCCCATGACTGGCTGACCGCAACCATCCTCGTCGTGCGCGACCGCATCATCGACAAGTGGATGGAATCCACCCGCAAGGCCTATGCCAATAATTCCAAGCGCGTTTATTATCTGTCGCTGGAATTCCTGATCGGCCGCCTGATGCGCGACGCCATCTCCAATATCGGCCTGATGCATGAAATTCGCGATGCGCTGTCCTCGCTCGGCGTCGATCTTGACGTTATCGCCGGGCTGGAGCCGGATGCCGCACTCGGCAATGGCGGCCTTGGCCGTCTAGCCGCCTGTTTCATGGAATCCATGGCGACCGTCGACATTCCCGCCTATGGCTACGGCATCCGTTACGTGCACGGCCTCTTCCGCCAGCAGATGGCGGATGGATGGCAGGTGGAACTGCCGGAAACCTGGCTTGCGCATGGCAACCCCTGGGAATTCGAGCGACGCGAAAGCTCTTATGAAATCGGCTTCGGCGGATCGGTGGAGACCATCGGCGGTTATGAAGATCCGCAGCGTTTCGTCTGGAAACCGGCCGAACGCGTGATCGCCATGGCCTATGACACGCCGGTCGTCGGCTGGCGCGGCACCCGCGTCAATACGCTCCGCCTCTGGTCCGCGCAGCCGATCGACCCCATTTTACTGGCCGCCTTCAACGCCGGCGACCATATCGGCGCATTGCGCGAGAGCAACAAGGCGGAAAGCCTGACGCGGGTTCTCTACCCTGCCGACGCGACGCCGGCCGGTCAGGAACTGCGCCTCAGACAGGAGTTCTTCTTCTCCTCCGCCTCGCTGCAGGACATTCTGCGCCGTCACCTGCAGCAATATCCGGACTTCACTTCGCTGCCCGAGAAGGTCTCGATCCAGCTCAACGACACGCATCCGGCGATCTCCATCGCCGAAATGATGCGTCTTCTGTGCGATGTGCACGGTCTGGAATTCGAGGAGGCGTGGAAGATCACGCAGGGCACCTTCTCCTACACCAACCACACGCTTTTGCCGGAGGCGCTGGAAAGCTGGCCGGTGCCGCTGCTCGAGCGTCTTTTGCCAAGACATATGCAGATCGTCTATGCGATCAACGCCAACACGCTGCTTTTCGCCCGCAAGGAAAAGAAGATGGCGGATCAGCAGATCCGTTCGATCTCGCTGATCGACGAAGGCGGCGAGCGTCGCGTGCGCATGGGCAATCTCGCCTTTATCGGCTCACATTCCATCAACGGCGTTTCCGCCCTTCATACCGATCTGATGAAGGAAACGGTCTTTGCCGACCTGCATAGCCTTTACCCTGACCGTATCAACAACAAGACCAATGGCATTACGCCGCGCCGCTGGCTGATGCAGTGCAATCCGGGCCTCACCAGCCTGCTGCGCGAGGCGATCGGCGACGATTTCCTCGACGATGCGGAAAAGCTGACAGCACTCGACCGTTTCGCCGACGATGCCGGTTTCCGCGAAAAATTCGCCGAGGTGAAACGTCTGAATAAAGTGCGGCTTGCCAATACGGTAGCGCAGCGCATGGGCATCCGCGTCGACCCTTCCGCCATGTTCGACATCCAGATCAAACGTATCCATGAATATAAGCGCCAGCTTTTGAACCTCGTGGAGACGGTCGCGCTTTACGACCAGATCCGTTCTCACCCGGAACAGGATTGGGTGCCGCGCGTTAAGTTCTTCGCAGGCAAGGCGGCGCCGAGTTATCATAACGCGAAGCTGATCATCAAGCTTGCCAATGATATTGCCCGGGTCATCAACAACGATCCGGCCGTGCGCGGGCTTCTGAAAGTGGTGTTTATTCCGAACTACAATGTCTCGCTGGCCGAAATCATGGTTCCCGCCGCCGATCTTTCCGAACAAATATCGACGGCCGGCATGGAAGCCTCCGGCACCGGCAATATGAAATTCGCACTCAACGGCGCGCTCACCATCGGCACGCTCGATGGCGCAAATGTCGAAATGCGCGATCATGTCGGCGCGGAGAATATCGTCATCTTCGGAATGACGGCGGATGAAGTGGCCAAGGCGCGCGCCGAAGGCCACAATCCCCGCGCGATCATCGAAGGATCGGCGGAGTTGTCGCAGGCGCTGTCCTCCATCGCCTCCGGCGTCTTCTCGCCGGATGACCGCTCCCGTTTCGCCGGCCTGATCGACGGTATCTATAACAGCGACTGGTTCATGGTCGCCGCCGACTTCGACGCCTATGCCAATGCACAGCGCGAGGTGGACGCGATCTGGAGCGATCCGGACAGCTGGTATGCCAAGACAGTGCGCAACACGGCGCGTATGGGCTGGTTCTCGTCCGACAGGACGATCCGCCAATATGCCACCGAGATCTGGAGAGCCTGATGAAAAAACCGCTCAATTCGGCCGAAGAGAAAAAGACTGGCGATATCACGAAGGCTGAAATCGAGGCGATCAAGAGCGGTTTGCATTCCAATCCCTTTGCCCTTCTCGGCGTTCACGAAACGCCGGAAGGATTTTCCGCCCGCTGTTTCATTCCCGGCGCCGAGGAGGTTTCCGTCCTGACGCTGGACGGAAACTTCGTGGGCGAATTAAAGCGGCTCGATCCCGACGGCTTTTTCGAAGGCCGGATCGATCTTTCAAAGCGCCAGCCGGTGCGGTATCGCGCCAGCCGCGACGATGCCGAATGGGCGGTGACCGACCCTTACAGTTTCGGCCCGGTTCTCGGACCGATGGACGATTATTTCGTTCGCGAAGGATCGCATCTGCGGCTCTTCGACAGGATGGGCGCGCATCCGCTGAAGCTCGAGGGCGTCGAGGGTTTCCACTTCGCCGTCTGGGCGCCCAATGCGCGGCGCGTTTCCGTTGTCGGCGATTTCAACAATTGGGATGGCCGACGGCATGTCATGCGTTTCCGCAAGGATACCGGCATCTGGGAAATCTTC
The DNA here is from genome assembly GCF_027956525.1 of Agrobacterium sp. ST15.13.013. NCBI lineage: Bacteria > Pseudomonadati > Pseudomonadota > Alphaproteobacteria > Hyphomicrobiales > Rhizobiaceae > Agrobacterium > Agrobacterium sp. ST15.13.013. Next base: position 80,391 of record NZ_JAQKGP010000009.1, on the reverse strand, counting down.
GCGCCTGACGTCTATGCCGGCTGCGCCTACAAGTTCGAAATCCTCGGCGCAAACGGCGAGCTCCTGCCGCTGAAGGCGGACCCCTATGCGCGGCGCGCCGAGTTGCGGCCGAAGAACGCCTCCGTTACCGCGCCTGAACTCACCCAGGAATGGGAAGACCAGGCCCATCGGGAACATTGGGCGCAGGTGGACCAGCGCCGCCAGCCTATCAGTATCTATGAGGTGCATGCCGGCTCCTGGCGGCGGCGCGAGGACGGCACGTTCCTGAGCTGGGACGAACTGGCCGCCGAGCTCATTCCCTATTGCACGGATATGGGCTTCACCCACATCGAGTTCCTGCCGATCACCGAACATCCCTATGACCCTTCCTGGGGTTATCAGACCACTGGCCTTTACGCCCCGACTGCCCGTTTCGGCGATCCGGAAGGTTTCGCCCGTTTCGTCAACGGCGCCCATAAGGTCGGCATCGGTGTTCTGCTCGATTGGGTTCCCGCGCATTTTCCGACCGACGAGCACGGGTTGCGCTGGTTCGATGGCACCGCGCTTTACGAACATGCCGATCCGCGCCAGGGTTTCCATCCCGACTGGAACACGGCCATCTACAATTTCGGCCGCGTGGAGGTGATGTCCTACCTCATCAACAACGCGCTTTATTGGGCCGAGAAATTCCATCTCGACGGCCTGCGTGTCGATGCGGTCGCCTCGATGCTCTATCTCGATTATTCCCGCAAGGAAGGCGAGTGGATCCCCAACGAATATGGCGGGCGCGAGAACCTGGAATCCGTCCGCTTCCTGCAGAAGATGAATTCCCTCGTTTATGGCACCCATCCGGGCGTCATGACCATTGCCGAGGAATCCACCTCCTGGCCGAAAGTATCGCAGCCCGTCCACGAGGGCGGCCTCGGTTTCGGTTTCAAGTGGAATATGGGCTTCATGCACGACACGCTCAGTTATTTCTCGCGTGAGCCGGTGCATCGCAAGTTCCACCATCAGGAGCTGACCTTCGGCCTGCTTTACGCCTTCACCGAAAATTTCGTGCTGCCGCTGTCCCACGACGAGGTTGTGCACGGCAAAGGATCGCTGATCGCCAAAATGTCCGGCGATGACTGGCAGAAATTCGCCAATCTGCGGTCCTATTACGGCTTCATGTGGGGTTATCCCGGCAAGAAGCTGCTGTTCATGGGGCAGGAATTCGCGCAGTGGAGCGAGTGGAGCGAGAAGGGTTCGCTCGACTGGAACCTGCGCCAATATCCGATGCATGAGGGCATGCGCCGCCTCGTGCGCGATCTCAACCTCACCTATCGATCCAAAGCCGCCCTGCACGCCCGCGATTGCGAACCCGACGGCTTCCGCTGGCTGGTGGTCGATGATCACGAGAACTCCGTCTTTGCCTGGCTGCGCACGGCGCCCGGCGAAAAACCGGTGGCGGTCATCTGCAATCTGACACCGGTCTATCGGGAAAACTATTATGTGCCGCTGCCCCAGGCGGGGCGGTGGAGGGAGATTCTCAACACCGATGCCGAAATTTATGGCGGCAGCGGCAAGGGAAATGGCGGGCGCGTTCAGGCGGTCGATGCCGGAGGAGACATCGGGACAATGCTCGTCCTGCCACCGCTCGCGACGATCATGCTCGAGCCGGAAAACTGACAGACACAGAGGGAGGACACCATGTCGGAAAAAAGAGTTCAGCCTTTGGCACGCGATGCAATGGCCTATGTCCTCGCAGGCGGCAGAGGCAGCCGTCTGAAGGAACTGACGGACCGCCGGGCAAAACCCGCCGTCTATTTCGGCGGCAAGGCGCGCATCATCGATTTCGCGCTCTCCAACGCGCTCAATTCCGGCATTCGCCGCATCGGCGTCGCCACGCAATACAAGGCGCACTCGCTCATCCGCCACCTGCAGCGCGGCTGGGACTTCTTCCGTCCCGAGCGTAACGAAAGCTTCGATATTCTGCCGGCCTCCCAGCGCGTTTCCGAAACGCAATGGTATGAAGGCACGGCCGACGCCGTCTACCAGAACATCGACATCATCGAGCCCTATGCGCCGGAATATATGGTCATTCTCGCCGGCGACCATATCTACAAAATGGATTACGAATACATGCTGCAGCAGCATGTCGATTCCGGCGCCGATGTAACGATCGGCTGCCTTGAAGTGCCGCGCATGGAAGCGACCGGCTTCGGCGTGATGCATGTGAATGAAAAAGACGAGATCATTGATTTCATCGAAAAACCGGCCGATCCGCCGGGCATTCCCGGCAATGAAGGCTTCGCGCTCGCCTCGATGGGCATCTACGTCTTTCACACGAAATTCCTGATGGAAGCGCTGCGCCGCGACGCCGCCGATCCGAGCTCCAGCCGAGACTTCGGCAAAGACATCATTCCCTATATCGTCGAGCACGGCAAAGCCGTCGCCCATCGCTTCGCGGATTCCTGCGTGCGTTCCGATTTCGAGCATGGCCCCTACTGGCGCGACGTCGGCACCATCGATGCCTATTGGCAGGCCAATATCGACCTGACGGATGTGGTGCCGGACCTCGATATATACGACAAATCCTGGCCGATCTGGACCTATGCGGAAATCACACCGCCGGCGAAATTTGTGCACGATGACGAGAACCGCCGCGGCTCGGCCGTGTCTTCGGTCGTCTCCGGCGATTGCATCATTTCCGGCGCCGCCCTCAACCGCAGCCTCCTCTTTACGGGTGTGCGGGCTAATTCATATTCCCGCCTTGAGAATGCCGTAGTACTGCCAAGTGTGAAGATCGGGCGTCACGCCCAGCTCAGCAATGTCGTCATCGACCATGGCGTGGTCATTCCGGAAGGACTGATTGTAGGAGAAGACCCAGAACTGGATGCCAAACGTTTCCGCCGCACTGAAAACGGCATTTGCCTTATCACCCAATCGATGATCGACAAGCTGGACCTGTAGAGCCCATGAATGTCCTTTCGGTTTCATCCGAAATCTATCCCCTGATCAAGACCGGAGGGCTCGCCGACGTTGTTGGCGCACTCCCCATCGCGCTGGAAGCCCATGGCGTCACGACGCGCACATTGATACCCGGATATCCGGCGGTGAAAGCCGCCGTGACGGATCCCGTCAAATGCTTCGAATTCACCGATCTGCTCGGCGAAAAAGCCGATGTGCTCGAAGTGCGGCATGAGGGACTGAACCTCCTCATTCTTGACGCGCCCGCCTATTACGAGCGCTCCGGCGGCCCCTATCTCGACCAGACCGGCAAGGACTATTCTGACAACTGGAAACGCTTCGCGGCGCTTTCCCTGGCCGCCGCCCGCATCGCCGCCGGTGCGCTTCCCAGTTGGCGGCCGGATATGGTGCATGCCCATGACTGGCAGGCCGCAATGGCGCCGGTCTATATGCGTTATGCCGAAACGCCCGAGATTCCGAGCCTTCTCACCATCCACAACATCGCCTTTCAGGGCCAGTTCGGCGCGAATATCTTCAGCAAGCTTGGCCTCCCCGCCCATGCCTTCGGCATGGAAGGCATCGAGTATTACAACGATGTGAGCTTCCTGAAGGGCGGCCTGCAGACGGCAACGGCGCTCAGCACCGTCAGCCCGTCCTATGCCGAGGAAATCCTCACCCCGCAATTCGGCATGGGCTTGCACGGCGTCATCGGCAGCCGCGCCCATGTGCTGCACGGCATCGTCAACGGCATCGATGCCGACGTCTGGAACCCGGCCACCGATCACCTGATTCACGACAATTATTCAGCCGCCAATCTCAAGAACCGTGCGCTGAACAAGAAGGCGGTCGCCGAACATTTCCGCATCGACGATGATGACAGCCCGCTTTTCTGCATCATCTCCCGCCTCACCTGGCAAAAGGGTATCGACCTCATGGCGGAAGCCGTGGACGAGATCGTTTCCCTTGGCGGTCGCCTCGTGGTGCTGGGCGCGGGGGAAGTAGCGCTGGAGGGCGCTCTTCTGGCGGCGGCGTCCCGCCACCATGGCCGCGTCGGTGTCGCTATCGGTTACAACGAGCCGCTCTCGCACCTGATGCAGGCGGGCTGCGATGCGATCATCATTCCCTCTCGTTTCGAACCCTGCGGCCTCACCCAGCTTTACGCGCTGCGTTACGGCTGCATTCCGGTCGTCGCCCGCACCGGCGGTCTTGCCGATACCGTGATCGACGCCAACCATGCCGCCATCGCCAATAAATCGGCGACCGGCGTGCAATTTTCACCCGTCACGCTCGATGGTCTGAAACAGGCGATCCGCCGGGCCGTCCGTTATTACCACGACCCGAAACTGTGGACACAAATGCAGAAACTCGGAATGAAATCCGATGTTTCCTGGGAAAAGAGCGCCGGTCTTTACGCCGCGCTTTACAGCCAGCTTATTTCGAAAGGCCATTGAACCAATGATCAAGACCGTTCAGACGAAGCCCTATCAGGATCAGAAGCCGGGCACTTCAGGCCTGCGCAAGAAGGTGCCGGTCTTCGCCCAGGAAAATTACGCCGAGAACTTCATCCAGTCGATCTTCGACGCGCTTGAAGGCTTTGAAGGACAGACGCTGGTGATCGGCGGCGACGGCCGCTATTACAACCGCGAAGTCATCCAGAAGGCGATCAAAATGGCTGCCGCCGCCGGTTTCGGCAAGGTGCTGGTCGGTCAGGGCGGCATTCTCTCCACGCCGGCCGCCTCCAACATCATCCGCAAATACAAGGCCTTCGGCGGCATCGTTCTTTCCGCCAGCCATAATCCCGGCGGCCCGAACGAAGATTTCGGCATCAAATACAATATCGGCAATGGCGGCCCCGCGCCGGAAAAGATCACGGACGCGATCTATGCCCGCTCGAAGGTCATCGACAGCTACAAGATTTCCGATGCCGCCGATATCGACCTCGACAAGATCGGCAGCTTCAAGGTGGATGAGCTGACAGTCGAGGTAATAGACCCGGTCACAGACTATGCCACCCTGATGGAAGAACTTTTCGATTTCGACGCCATCCGTGCGCTCATCGCTGGCGGCTTCAGGGTCGTCATCGACTCCATGAGCGCTGTCACCGGCCCCTATGCGGTGGAAATCCTCGAAAAGCGTCTCGGCGCGCCGAAGGGCTCCGTCCGCAATGCAACGCCGCTGCCGGATTTCGGCGGCCACCATCCAGACCCGAACCTTGTCCACGCCAAGGAGCTTTATGACGACGTCATGAGCCCGCAAGGCCCCGATTTCGGCGCGGCTTCCGATGGCGATGGCGACCGCAACATGGTTGTCGGCAAGGGCATGTTCGTCACCCCATCAGACAGTCTGGCTATCATCGCCGCCAATGCGAAACTGGCGCCCGGTTATGCCACCGGCATTTCCGGCATCGCCCGCTCCATGCCGACCAGTGCGGCAGCGGACCGTGTGGCCGAAAAACTCGGCCTTGGCATGTACGAGACACCGACCGGCTGGAAATTCTTCGGCAATCTCATGGATGCCGGCAAGGTGACGATCTGCGGTGAAGAAAGCTTCGGCACCGGCTCCAACCATGTGCGCGAGAAGGACGGCCTGTGGGCCGTGCTCTACTGGCTCAACATCGTCGCCGCGCGCAAGGAAAGTGTGAAGGACATCGTCACCAAGCACTGGGCCGAATATGGCCGCAACTATTATTCCCGCCATGACTATGAGGAAGTGGATTCGGATGCCGCGAACACGCTGGTCGCCACCCTGCGCGAAAAACTCGCCACACTTCCCGGCACCAGCTATGGCAATCTGAAGGTCGCGGCGGCGGATGATTTTGCCTATCACGATCCGGTCGATCAGTCGGTCAGCAAGAACCAGGGCATCCGCATCCTGTTCGAAGGCGGTTCGCGCATCGTGCTTCGCCTCTCCGGCACGGGTACTGCGGGCGCCACGCTTCGCCTCTATGTCGAGCGTTACGAGCCGGATGCGGCCCGCCACGGTATCGAAACGCAGGAGGCGCTTGCCGACCTGATTTCCGTTGCCGATACCATCGCCGGCATCAAGGCCCATACCGGCCGCAACGCACCGAGCGTTATTACGTAAGGGCTTGCCGCCCGCTCATGAGGGACGCACTGAAAGCGTCCCTCACTCGGCCTTGCCTCCCTGCTCCATTCTGGAAGAGAAACACCATTTCCCGGAGAGACCGACCATGCAGACACCTTCCGTTTTCCCCAAAGGCGCAATCCAGACGGAAAACGGAACGGAATTCACGGTCTACTCCCGGCACGCCTCGCAGATCGATCTCTGCCTTTTCGATACGAAGGGCGAAAAAGAAACGGCGCGTTTGCCGATGGCGCGCGGTGGAGATGACGTTCACCGGTTGACCGTCTCCGACGCGGGCCCCGGCACGCGATACGGCTTTCGCACTCACGGCATTTACGCCCCTGAACACGGCCTCTGGTTCGATCCTGCGAAACTGCTGCTCGACCCCTATGCCACGGAGATCGACCGCCCCTTCCGGCACGACCCCGCGCTTTACGCCTTTGGTGCGGAAACCGGCGCGATCATGCCGAAAGCGATCCTTTCGCAATATGAGCCGGTCAGGCGTCAACCGCCGCTTTTTGCCGAAGGCGGGCTGATTTACGAACTCGCCGTCAAATCCTTCACCCGGCTGCATCCTGAAGTGCCGGAAGAGATCAGGGGCACTGTTGCCGCACTTGCGCATCCCGCCATTGTCGCGCACCTGAAAAAAATCGGCGTCGATGCGGTGGAGTTGATGCCGATCACCGCATGGATCGATGAGCGCCACCTGCCGCCGCTCGGCCTTTCCAATGCCTGGGGTTATAATCCCGTCGGTTTCATGGCACTCGATCCGCGCCTCTGCCCTGGCGGCGTGCGGGAATTGCGCGACACGATTGCGGCACTGCATGCGCAAGGCATCGGCGTCGTTCTCGACCTGGTCTTCAACCATACCGGTGAAAGCGATATCGAAGGCTCGATCCTGTCGCTGCGGGGTCTCGATAATCTCACCGCCTTCCGCCACCCGCCGGGAAAGCCGGGCGTGCTGGTCAACGATACCGGCACCGGCAACACGGTTGCCTGCGACCACCCCTATATTCGCCAGCTCATCATCGATTCGCTGCGGCATTTCGTTCTCAATGCCGGCGTGGATGGCTTCCGTTTCGATCTTGCGCCCGTGCTCGGGAGGACGGCCGCGGGTTTCGACATGGCGAGCGAGACGCTGGCCGCGATGCATTCGGACCCGGTGCTTTACGACCGCCTGCTGATCGCCGAACCCTGGGATATCGGCCCCGGCGGTTATCAACTCGGCAATTTTCCAGAAAGTTTCCTGGAATGGAACGACCGCGCCCGCGATGACATGCGCCGTTTCTGGCGTGGAGATGCTGGCACGACGGGGGCGCTGGCCAATGCCCTGTCCGGCTCCTCGCCGATCTTTTCCCGCCATGGCCGCCTGAAAAGCCGCAGCGTCAATTTCCTTGCCGCCCATGATGGTTTCACCCTGTTCGATCTCGTCAGCCACGAACACAAGCACAATGAAAAAAACGGCGAGAACAATCGCGACGGGCATAACGACAACCATTCCTGGAACAATGGTTTCGAGGGATTGACCGACGATCCCGCCATTGTCGCCGCTCGCCTTGCGGATGTAAAAGCGCTGCTTTCCACGCTTTTTGTCAGCCGCGGCACCCTGATGTTGACGGCGGGTGACGAGGGCGGCCGCAGTCAGCAGGGCAACAACAACGCCTATTGCCAGGACAATGACATCAACTGGGTCGACTGGTCATCGCTTGTCCCTGAGTTGATTGACCATACGGCGTTTCTCGCCGCCCTGCGCAAACGTTTCGGTGTGTTTTCTGAGAGCGGCTTCTTCTCCGGCAGGGGCGATGTGACCTGGCTTGCGCCGGGTGGCGAACCGATGACGGTTGCGGACTGGGAAAGACCGGATGGGCAGGCCTTCGCCATGCTGCTTTCCACCCCGGACCGGGAGACCGGTGAAAACGCCAAACTCGCCATTCTCATCAACCGCAGCCGAGACATCGTTCCCTTCACCCTGCCGAGCGACGGCTGGCGCGCCATCGGCACGGATTTCGGCAACCCCGCATTCCTGCCGGCCCGTTCCGTCGTGTTTTATCTGCACGGTTGATCCATTCGCACCACGAGCCGTATAAGTCGCCCTAAAACAATGCGGACGAGGTAACATGACAAAAGAAATTGCGCTGGCCGACATGAAGGACCGCGTCGGCACGGAAATGGGCGTTTCCGACTGGATCACCGTCGACCAGACGATGATAAACGCCTTCGGGAAAGCGACACTGGATGAACAGTTCATCCATATGGACCCTGAGCGCGCCCGTGCTGAAAGCCCTTTTGGCGGCACCATCGCCCATGGTTTCCTGACGCTGTCGCTGCTTTCGGCGCTGAATTACGATGCCCTGCCCCGTATTCGCGAACAGACCATGGGCATCAATTACGGCTTCGATACCGTCCGTTTCGTGACGCCGGTCAAAAGCGGTGCGCGGGTGCGCGGCCGTTTCACGCTGGCGGAAGCGCGTTTTCGCGGTGCGGCCATGCTGATGACGACTTATGACGTGACGGTGGAAATCGAAAACGAAAAAAAGCCGGCGCTTACCGCCCGCTGGACCACCATCAGCCAGTTCAACCCGGAGGACAGGCCGCAAGACGCCTGAAACCACCGCAACGGAGAGACGGCATGCATGACGAAGCCGTAAGGAATGCCTTTCTTTCGCAGGCAAGAGCCTGCGACAGCCTCGGCTCGCCCTTTACCGCACGGCTCTGCCGTGCCATGGCAGCAAGGCTCGACAGGCAAACCGAGATAGGCGAGCGCATTTTATCCTGGCCCGGTGATGTCGGCCCCTCGGGCGATTCCGTTCCCCTGCGGCTGGCGGGCGCCCTGCATGCGCTCGCCATCGAGGAAAAGATCGCGCCGCTTGCCGATATTGCGCCGGAAGACGAAGAAGCGCTCTGGCAGGCCTGCGCCAGCGCCCTTCGTTTTCATTCGCCCTTCATCCTCGCAAGGTTGAAATCACCGCCGCAGACCAACGAGGTTCGCCGTTCCGCCGTTCTGCTGCCGGGCTTTCTTTCGATTGCGGCACTGACCGGCAAGCCGCTGGTGCTTTCCGAAGTTGGAGCCAGCGCCGGGCTTAACCTGCAATTCGACCGATACCGCTATCGTTTCGGTGACTTTGCATGGGGCGAACAATCCGATGTCTTCCTGTCTCCGGAATGGCGCGGCAACACCCCGCCGGATGGCCGGATCGAGGTTATCGAGCGCGCCGGCTGCGATCTCAACCCGCTCGACCCGTCATCCGCCGAAGATCGCCTGCGGCTGATGTCCTATGTCTGGGCCGATCAGACAGACAGGCTGGAGCGAACCGCCGCCGCCCTGCGGAAAGCCGTGGAACATGGTCTGCATGTCGAGAAGGCGGACGCGGTCGACTGGCTGAAACGCCGCCTTGCCAGGCAATATCCGGGTGCTGCCCATGTCGTCTATCACTCAGTCGCCTGGCAATATCTGCCCGATGCGTTGAAGGAGGCCGGCGAGGCTGTAATTAGCGAAGCTGGAACCCGCGCTACGCCGGATGCCCCGCTTGCCCGGCTGCAAATGGAGGCAGACGCGACGCCGGACAGCGCCGCCATTACCCTTCAGATCTGGCCGACCGGCGAGAAGCAGGAAATCGGCCGGGCCGATTTCCATGGGCGATGGGTGAAATGGCGAGGCTGGATGGCGGGTTAAACCGCCACGTCCTCGGCCGCCTCCTGCAACAGCCCGCCGACATATTCGGCAAAGGAACGCCAGCATTCCACCCGGAACGTATCGTCCGCCGTGCGCAGCAGCACCACTTCCGCCTTACCGAAAACCGTGCGTGAGCAGGCGCCCACCGGGAACCGTGCCGGAGACAGGTCCTGCGGGCAGCCGGCATTGAGTGCTGCTTCCGCGCCTGGGCCGGAGACGATGACGGCCGTGTTGCGGTGGGAAACATCGGTTGCGGAAAACAGCCCGGAGACGCCGGCAAGCGCAGCCATCAGGTCGCTTTCACCCTGATCGATCACCAGCCATTCATCCGGGCCAAGCCATAGAGCCGAGCGCAGACCCGACGTGACGGAGCCTTTCGGGCTGGTGGGCAGAGCAAGGCCGAGTGCCTCCGAGAGCGCCGGTACGGCACTTTCCCGCGCCCGCAGCGACAGCCGCGAGGCGGAGGCGGCGGTTTTCAGCGAAACGAAAGGCGAGCCGCCGTGAAAATCCTCAAGCACGGATCTGCGTTTTGCGTGCAGCATGTCAGCCATTGAGACGGACTCCTTCCTTGTCGAGGAAGACCATGTCGGTCACTTCGACGGCAATGGTTTTATCGGCAAGCGGAATATAAAGCGTTTCGCCCATGCGCGCCCTGCCATCCGCCACCAGCGCAAAGGCGATGGAGTGGCCGAGATTTTCCGACCAGTAGGCCGAAGTGACATGGCCGAGCATGGTCATCGGCTTCGGCTGGTTCGGATCGGCAACGATCTGTCCGCCTTCGTCAGGCACGGTCAGTCGGTCTTTCGTCTTCAGACCGACGAGCTGCTTGCGGCCGGTGCGCGTCAGGTCAATGCGTTTCAGGCCGCGAATGCCGACGAAATCCGTCTTCTTCTTGGAAACGGCCCAGGCAAGCCCGGCATCGTCAGGGGTCACCGTACCGTCCGTGTCCTGACCGACGATGATATAACCCTTTTCCGCACGCAGGATATGCATGGTCTCGGTGCCGTAAAGGCAGCCGCCCACGGCTTCCGCCCTTTCGCGGATCGCCGACCAGACAGCTGCGCCATAATCGGCGGGCACATTGATTTCGAAACCGAGTTCGCCGGTGAAGGAGACGCGGAAAAGCCGCGTCGGCACGCCGCAGAATTTGCCCTCGGCCACCGCCATATGCGGGAAGGCTTCGGGCGACAGGTCGATGCCCTCGACGAAGGGCGCGATAACCTCGCGCGCCTTCGGCCCCTGCACGGCAATCACGGCCCACTGTTCGGTGGCCGACGTGAGCCAGACATCGAGATTCGGAAATTCGGTCTGGATGTAGTCTTCCATGTGCTGGAGAACGCGCGGCGCACCGCCCGTCGTCGTCGTGACATGGAAACGGTCCTCGGCCAGACGCCCGACTACGCCGTCATCGTAAACGAAGCCGTCTTCGCGCGTCATAATACCATAACGGCACCGGCCGGGTTTCAGCGTATCCCAAGCATTGGTGTAGATGAGGTTCAGGAATTTCGCCGCATCCGGGCCGACCACCTCGATCTTGCCGAGTGTGGAGGCATCGAACACGCCCACGCTTGTCCGCACCGTCTTGCATTCGCGGTTGATCGCCTCATGCATGTCCTCACCCGCACGCGGGAAGAACCACGCGCGTTTCCAGTTGCCGACATCTTCGAACACCGCACCCGCCGCCAGCTCTTCCTCGTGCATCGGCGTCTTGCGGGTGGGGTCAAACAGCGCGCCGCGCGAATGGTTGATGAGCGTGCCGAAGGTGACCGGCGTATAGGGCTGGCGGAAGGTGGTGAGACCGACCTTGGGCAAATCCCGGCCGAGCGCTTCCGATGCGATGGCGAGGCCATGCATGTTCGACATCTTGCCCTGATCGGACGCCATGCCATTGGTGGTGAAGCGCTTGATGTGTTCGACGGAATGCATGCCCTCGCGCACGGCAAGGCGGATATCCTTGGCGCAGACATCGTGCTGGAAATCGATGAAGGCCTTGACGCCGGTGCCCTCACCCGCGCCTTCGGCCGCACCGATCATTCCGCCCGTCCATGCCCGGGCATTTTCGCCGGAGAATTCCACCGAACCGCCCCCAGCAGCTGCCGCTTCGGCAATGATCGCGGAAAGGTCGTCCGTGCCGTTGCAGGCGCCGATGGAGACGCAGTTCTGCACATGGATATCAGGCAGGAAACGCTGATTAGCCGCGTCAAACTTCAGCTTGCCGCGCGATTGCGAGAAGAGATGCACCGACGGTGTCCAGCCGGCGGAAACGACAAGCGCATCGATGGCGATCTTGCGCTTGTTGGAGCCGCCATTGCGGCCAACGGTCATGGAAGAGACGCGCAGGCGGCCGGCGGTGTTGTAGACGCTGTGGCCCGCCAGCACCTCGATGCCGAGCGCCCGGGCCTCGTCCAGCAGACGCTGGTCCGGATTTTCGCGGCAATCGACGATGGCGGCGATCTTCACGCCCGCCTTCTTCAGGTCGAAGGCCGTCTCATAGGCCGAATCATGCGCAGTGTAGACGCCGACATTGTGACCGACGGCGACGCCGTACTGGTTGAGATAGGTGCGGGCCGCCGAAGCCAGCATGATGCCGGGGCGGTCATTATTGGCGAAAACCATGTGGCGCTCGATCGCGCCTGCCGCGAGCACGACCTTCTTGGCGCGCACCTGCCACAGCCGCTCACGCGGCTGGTGTCTGGCGGGCGTGGCGAGATGATCGGTGACGCGCTGCGCCAGCGCCACGAAATTGTGGTTGTAGTAACCGAAGGCCGTCGTGCGGGTCAGAACCCGGACGTTGGGCATGGATTCCAGTTCGGCAAGAACCTTCTGCGCCCACTCGTAGCCGGGCAGGCCGTCGATCACCGCACCGGTGTCGAAGCGTAGCGCGCCGCCGACTTCAGCATTTTCATCCACCAGAATGACGCTGGCACCGGTTTTTGCCGCGGCAAGCGCCGCCGTCAGGCCGGCGACGCCGGCGCCGGCCACCAGCACGTCGCAATGGGCATAACGGCCGGAATAATGATCCGCATCCGGCTCGCTCGGCGCTTTTCCGAGACCAGCGGCGCGGCGGATCAGCGGTTCGTAAATCTTATGCCAGGCGGCCTTCGGCCACATGAAGGTCTTATAATAAAAGCCCGCTGCGAACATCGGCGAGAGAAGATCGTTGACGGCGCTCAGATCGAAGGAGAGCGACGGGAAACGGTTCTGCGAGGCGATGATCGCGCCGTCGAAGACTTCCTGCACCGTGGCGCGCACGTTGGGTTGCTTGCGCAGGCTGTCGCGGGAGACGTCGATCAGCGCATTCGGTTCCTCCGGCCCGGCGGACAGGAAACCACGCGGGCGGTGATATTTGAACGAGCGGCCGATCAGATGCACGCCATTGGCCAGCAACGCCGACGCAACGGTATCGCCTTCCAACGCCGGATAGATCTTGCCGTCGAAGGTGAAACGGGCGGTTCTGGCCGGGGTCAGCCGGCCGGCACCCTTTATACGATAATCGCCGCTCATTGCCCGGCTCCCTTTTCTGCGGAAAGGACCGTCTCAGTATCCGGTTTCGGTTCACCCGCCCTGTAGGTCATCAAGAACTTGTCGCTGACTGAATCGCGGGCGGCGTTGAAGAAGCGGCCGCAGCCGTGAATGTGACGCCAGCGCTCGAAAACAAGGCCCTTGTCATTGTCGCGAATGAAGAAATATTCCGCGAAGGCCTCATCGGAGATATCGGCAATGTTTGTCGGACGCGCGATATGGGCTTCGCCCGACCAGCGGAATTCCAGTTCGGAACGGTCTTCCCCGCAATAGGGGCAATGGATCAGAAGCATCGTCGCTCCACCTAGAGAGAGTTTTCCGGAAGTATGGTTCCGGCGGGTTGGTCACACAGCCGCTTTCCCATGGCTACGAAAGGGGAAAGCCGCTTTAAAAGCTGCTCGAAACTATCGAAGGGACGCAGCGCCGAGGCCCGGCCCATATTGACGATGGCGACCGCCATCATGTCGGTATCGATCGCGAAAGGGTAATCCTGCTCGCCATCCTCCTTCTCGCCGACAAAATAAACCATCTTGTTTGCAAGACTGGGAGCACAGAGAAGCAGGCCTTTTTCCGCCGCGAACGGCCAGTCTTTCTCGCCCTGCATCTTCGCAATCTTCTGACTGCGAAAATCCCTGGCCTCGGGAATGACGCTGCCGGCGGGCACGGCCGCAACCGCGCCTGAAATGTTGATCGCAAGCATGGCCGCCGCCAGCATCAATGCGCCACCGCGGCAGCGGCAGCCTCATCGATCAGGCGGCCGGTACGAAACCGGTCGAGCGTCAGCCCGGCAGCCAGGCGATGCGGTTCACCGCGGGCGATGAGATGCGCGAAGAGATTGGCCGAACCCGGCGTCGCCTTGAAGCCACCCGTGCCCCAACCGCAATTGACGAAGAGGTTTTGCACCGGCGTCACGCTCTGGATGGCGGAGCGGTCGGGTGTGTTGTCGGTGATGCCGCCCCATTGGCGCATCATCTTCACACGGCGGAAAATCGGGAAGAGTTCGCAGATGGCGTCGAGCGTATGGGTGATGATCTGCAAACCGCCGGTCTGCGAATAGGAATTATACTGGTCGGTGCCGGCACCAATCACCAGCTCGCCCTTGTCGGACTGCGAAATATAGGCGTGCACCGTGTTGGACATGACCACGCAGGGGAAGATCGGCTTCAGCGGCTCCGACACCAGTGCCTGTAACGGATTGGAATGCAGGGGAACGCGGACGTCAGCCATTTTCATGATGACGGAGGAGTGGCCGGCGGCGGAAACCCCGATTTTTTTCGCGCCGATGAAACCGCGATTGGTCTCCACACCCGTCACCGCTCCGTCCGGCCCACGGCGAATACCCGTGACCTCGCAGTTCTGGATGATGTGCACGCCGCGGTCGGAGGCCGCACGGGCATAACCCCAGGCCACCGCATCGTGGCGAGCCGTGCCGCCGCGGCGCTGGAGCGCTGCGCCATTGATCGGATACCGCGCATTGCCTGAGATATCGAGCGGCGGGCAATAGGCTTTCGCCTGCTCCGGCGTCAGCCATTCATTGTCGATGCCATAAAGACGGTTGGCATTGATATGGCGGCTGAAGGACTGCCGGTCGTGAATATTGTGCGACAGCATCATCACGCCGCGCGCCGAATACATGACGTTGTAATTGAGATCCTGGCTCAGGCCTTCCCACAGTTTCAGGGAATGCTCGTAAATATCCATGCTCTCTTCATAGAGATAGTTGGAGCGGATGATGGTGGTGTTGCGGCCGGTATTGCCGCCGCCAAGCCAGCCTTTTTCCAAAACTGCGACATTGGTAATGCCGTGTTCCTTGGCAAGGTAATAGGCCGCTCCGAGACCATGTCCGCCACCACCGATGATGATGACATCATAGTCCTTGCGCGGTTCGGGCGAGGCCCATTGCGCATCCCACCCTTTGTGACCCCTGAGCGCCTCACGCGCCACGGCAAAAACGGAATATTTGCGCATTCGCAATCTGCTCCTCAAGAACCAGCCAGAGGCCGTAAAGATAGTCCCGGCCCATATCATACACATGGCAAATCGGGAGGGGAGGCAATATTCATTTTGCGACGTCGCAATGATTTTGTTTCGACATTGCGGGACGAACGCGGGACAGCCCGTATTTTGCAGGCGGATTATGCGCTACCGGCTGGACTTGGCGCAAATGATCTGTTATTGCACGTCACCAATCGCCCAGCTGGACAGCCGGACGAACCATTTTTCGTTTGCGTGCGAATGCCTTTATTCTCACAGCAAGATAACCAAACTAAAGGAACGGGTTTAACGTGCAGGTACTAGTCCGCGACAATAACGTTGATCAGGCGCTTCGCGCCCTCAAGAAAAAGATGCAGCGCGAAGGCATTTTCCGTGAAATGAAAATGCGCGATTATTACGAAAAGCCCTCCCAGAAGCGCGCCCGCGAAAAGGCTGAAGCCGTTCGCCGCGTTCGCAAGCTGGCACGCAAGCGTGCACAGCGCGAAGGTCTGGTTGCAGGCCCCCGCGCAGGCCGTTAATAGGCCGTCTTTTGGACGTTTTTGAATGCTTGTTGGGCGGGGGCGATCAATTCGCCGCCGCTTTTTGTGTTTGTGGCCGGAGAATGTTCTTGAGAACGATCGTGAGACCGGCCTGCGAGGGAACCCACACCGAATGATCGCTGTCGACGCCTGTGTTGTGAAAAACGCCGATGCCTCTGCGCGCCGGTTGCCACTGAAAAACAACAGAGGGTTCCGCGCTTCTCTGGTCGTCTGCACCATCCTTGCCGGTCTTTCCGGCTGTGCGACATCCAACCAGACGGAAGATGTGTTCCGGATCGACCGCGCCCAGGGCTCGCAGGAAAACATCGCCTCGCTCACCTCGGTCATCAACGCCAATCCGCAGGACCCTGAAGGTTACAATGTTCGCGGTTCGGCCTACGGCCGCGCCGGCGATTCGCGCCGCGCCATCGAGGATTTCAACAAGGCGCTGCAGCTGAACCCGCGCTTTTACCAGGCCTATGCCAACCGCGCGCTGGTTTACCGCAATAGCGGCCAGCAGCAACAGGCCCTTCAGGACTACAACGCTGCCCTGCAGATCAATCCGAGCTACGATGTGGCGCTCATCGGCCGTGGCAATCTTTACCGCCAGTCCGGCCGCGTGAACGAAGCCTTCAACGATTTCTCCCGCGCCATCGAGCTGGAAACAACCGACGGGCGCGCCTGGCACAATCGTGGCCTGATCTACCAGCTGCGCAACCAGCATGCCCAGGCCATCGAGGACTTCTCCAAGGCGATCTCGCTGTCATCGACGTCGCCCGAGCCCTATAATGGCCGCGGCCTTTCTTATGTCGCGCTGAACGACGATGAAAACGCCTTCGCCGATTTCAACCACGCGATTTCGCTTGATGGTAATGTGGCGGAATCCTGGGCCAACCAGGCGCTGGTCTATGAGCGCCGCGGTGAGATGGCCAAGGCTGCCAAGTCCTATGCGCATGCGGCGCGACTCGATCCTAAATACAAGCCCGCACTGGATGGCGTTGCCCGCACGCGCGGCGCCGCTAGCGCCTCCTGAGGCGTACGGAACCAACAAAAAGCCGGCTGGTTTATAACCCGCCGGCTTTTTTATTGAAGAAAAAGAACCATCAATGGCTGTCGCGGCGTGCCTCGGGCGTGGCGTCCCCCGCCCACAATTCAGCCTGCACGGCGTTTTGAAATTCCATGACCTCGCGCCGCATGGCGGCGTCCTCATAGCCAAGCGCCGTCAAACGGGCGGCCAGTTCACGGCACTCCCTGCGCCAGAAATCATTCGCCTCCACACCATGCAGCCGGTCGAGCATGGTTGCACATCGTTTTACGTCGGCAATGCGGTTCTTTGCCGGAAAGGCGATTACTTCTGAACTCGTCGTCACGCGGGCACCCTGCTCTTCGAGGAATCAATACCGACTTTTTAAAGGCGAGATGGTTAACGAAGTCTGCAGAGCGTGACAGACAACCCGCAAGGGCCGCCCGCAGCACAGTTCTGGCGCTTCCAGACGCAGGAGCCGGTGTCGTCAGGCAGGCCTGATCGGCGCGAATCGGCAGTTATGGAGGAATTTACCAATCCAGATTACCGAAATTTCATGCCGCAACCGTTAGAAGAACTATATATGTGTGTTGAAACAGCACCGGTCTCATCGTATATTTCTTGCAAAGAAAAAAAATGCCGCAGCGCAGTCAAAAATGGAGAAATCGTTCTCGGGAGGAGAGCACCATGTATGCACCTCGTGTCTTTTTCAGCATGATCGGTGCATTGCTTGCCTTTGCGGTTGGCACGTATTTCATCCACGGATCATTCTATACCGCATTCATCCAGACGCTCATCTGTGCAGTCATTCTGCAAATCGGCTATTTTATTGGAATTCTGGTTCTCGTCGCCCGAGAAAAACGGCGGATGCGGGAAACCTTTTCGCGTGATCGCAGCGCCGAGACCATGGCGGCGGAACCGGCAAAAAGCGCCCCGCCGCACGGCGCCAAACTCACCGATATGTAAGCTTTTACGCAGCTTCTTTTATTGCGCCGCAAAAAATCGCTTGCATCCATACGCCTGACACTTTCTGCTGGCCAAATCCTGACGGTTGATCAAAGCAGAAGGACACCACATGGTGAGCGGTTCACAGCCCATTTGCGTCATCATCGCTGCGAAAAACGCATCTGAAACCATCGATATCGCCATTCGCTCCGCCCTTGCGGAGCCCGAGGTCGGGGAAGTCGTGGTTATCGACGATGGCTCCACCGACACGACAAGCGACGTGGCGCATGCGGCGGATGATGGCACAGGCCGTTTGCGGGTCGTGCGGTTCGATGTGAATCGCGGTCCTTCGGCCGCGCGCAACCACGCGATTTCGATTTCATCTGCCCCGCTCATCAGCATTCTCGATGCGGACGACTTCTTCTTCAGGGGTCGCTTCACTGCCATGCTGACCGATGACGACTGGGATCTCGTAGCTGACAATATCGCTTTCATCCAGCAATCGGTTTCCGGCGCTTCCTCCATGCAGCCGGCCCGTTTCGAGCCGCAGGCGCGGTTTTTATCGCTCACGGAATTCGTCGAGGGCAATATTTCCAGGCCCGGCGTGGAGCGCGGAGAAACCGGATTTCTGAAACCGGTGATACGCCGCTCTTTTCTCGACAAACATGCGCTGCGTTATGACGAGGCTCTGAGGCTTGGCGAAGATTACGAGCTTTACGTGCGGGCGCTGGCCGCCGGCGCGCGCTACAAGGTCATCCACCATTGCGGTTACGGCGCGATCGTGCGCGGCAACTCGCTGAGCGGCCGCCATCGCACCGAAGATCTTCGCCGCTTATACGAGGCGGACAAAGCCATTCTCGCTGGTTGCCGGCTTTCGGCAGAGGAAACAGCGATCCTGCGCGAACATGAAAAACATATCCGCGCCAAATTCGAGCTTCGCCATTTTCTCGATACGAAAAAGCAGAAAGGCATGGGCGGCGCGTTAAGCCACGCCCTTGCGCGCCTCCCCGCCCTGCCCGCCATCACGCGCGGCATCTGGAGCGACAAGACTGCCCGCTTCCGCAAATCGCCACCGGTGCGTGATGTGCGTTATCTGCTGGACGGCACGCCGGTTTCGTAAGGGAAAAGGCGACCTCCGCCAATTTCTCGCCGTCATCCTCGGGCTTGCCCCGAGGATCTACTCACGTATCGTATGATCGGTCGGTTGCAGATGCTCGGGACAGGACCGAGCATGACGATAGAGACCCTAGAGGATGGCATCCTCATGCGAAGGCGGCAGAAAACTCCCTGCCGCATCCACTCTTCGCCCTCAGAGATAATCCCGCTTCACCGTTTCCAGAACGGCGGCGAAACGCTCCTTGCGCTCTTCCAGCCGGCCATCCGGGCTGAGACGCGGCTCCGCGCGGCTTGCCTGCCAGAGCGCCAGCGTGGAAGGCGCGGCCAGCACCTGCTTGGCCAATTTGCGCAATGACCGGGACTGCGTTTCCTGCGGCCGGACCAGCACGTCACCCTCATGCGCCGGACCTTCATGCACCGGAACGGAACCGGCCTCGGCAATGACGGGGCCGGGCGGCGGCGGGAAGCTCATACCCCAGAAGCGCGAGCCCTTTTTCGCCGCCTCGGCGCGGGTCGAAACCGGCACATAGCGCGGCTGATAGTCGACACCGACGCTGCCGGCCCAATCGCTCCATTTGAAGCTGTTGATCGACGGCGAGGTGCTGACCGCGACCCACGGCACGCGGAAGGCATCGGCAAGGATTGCACCATGCATGGATTCAGCCACGATGAATTCCGACTGGGCAATGGCGCGGATGACCGCTTTCGCCTCGCCGCGCGGGTCGAGATAGGTGAGGCCTGCCGGCTCGCAGACCGTTTCCCACATGCCGAATTCCGCCGATTCCCAGTGCGGAACAAAGGTCTTCTTGTAGAGTTTCGGCAGGTCTTTGAAATCGGGCATCTCGGTGACCATGACGGCGGGATCGACAATGCCTTTTTCGGGCGCGAGCCCGAGCTTGGCGGCAGTTTTTTCGCCGCGCACGCAGCGAATGTCCCAGAATTCGGTGCTGGTATCCGGCACCGCGCCGTAACCATAACCGCTGCCGATCACCAGCTTGCGCTGTTTTCCCGGCAAAAGAACATCGTTCAGGACAGTGCCGACTCCGACGAGCATGACATCGTCATGCACATCGCGCAGGCCCGGAAGCAAAAAGTCCCACAGCCACAGATTGAGATCGTCACCGAAATTTCCGTGATGAGATTCCCAGTGGTAAGGTTTCATGAGGTCACTCCTGGGTGAAAAACATATAAATTCTTGCGGGCGAGAATTCGCTCATCGCGGGCGGACGATTTTTCCGGCGCCGAGTTCGAAAGCAGCACGCAGCAGTGCCGGATCACGCATCGCCCACTTCAACAACAGTCCGAATTCGGGCGCCTTTCGCCGTTTCAAGTTGCCCGCCTGGCTCCACAGCGCCTGTTTGCGCGCCGTGTTTTTATAGGACGCAATGGAGGCGACATCGTCCGGCCGGCGTGAAAAACGCCCCTCCAGCGTATCGAGCGCCACCCAGGTATTGAACTGCTGGCGCAGGAATTCCGGCGAGGTATTGTCGATGCTGTGGAAGATATTGACGCCCATTCCGCGCATCGCACCGGCATCGTCACAGAGCAGCGTCCGCTTCGATGCGAGGATGGAATCGCAGAAAAACAGCACGTCTTCCGCCGCCAGTCTGAGCGCCGGATCGAAGCGGATTTTCTCAAAAAGAGGACGGCCAATCACCATGCAGGAGAGATGCAGGAAGCTCCAGTTGCGCAGCATCACACTTGCCAGATCCGGCAGTTCGATCACCAGCGGTTTCTCGGAAAGCCGTGCCGCGCCCTCATTTTTCTCCAACTCGGAAATGGCAAAATGATAATAAAATTCGTCACTTGCCTGCATCGATGCCCAGTAGCAATCGCCGTCGTAAGTCTCTAGTGCGAAGGCCGCATTCTGCAGATGATCTGGCGTCCAGATATCGTCGGAATCGAGAAAGGCAACGTAGTCGGTGCCGCCAGGCACATGGTCGAGACCGGTGTTACGCGCGCCGCCCGGGCCGGCATTGGCCTGCTTAATGACAAGAATCCGGTCTTTCTCACCCTGCGAAAGTTCCGCAAGTTCCTGATCGATCGGGTATGGCGATTCGTCATCGACGATGACAAGATCGAAGTCCTGGTAGGTCTGCGCAAAAACCGATGCGAGTGCACGTCCCAAGACCCCGTGCTGCTTTTGGTAGTAGGGAATGACGACAGTAAACCTTGCCATTGTTTCGCCCCTTGCGTTGATCAAGAAGTGTCGGGCCCGATCCTAAAAGCGGCCCCGATGGTATCGGCAACTCCCAACCGGCTTCCTCCCGCCGGCCTCCAGAAACAGGATGCTTGTATGCCCCCAGCGCCAAATGTAAAGACCATCACCACGAATGTCGGCTGGAGCGTTTTATCAAAAACAGGGACATTCGGGCTTAAATTTGTCACGGTCCCAATTCTCGCTCGTCTCCTCACGCCGGAGGAATTCGGGGTGGTGGCGGTAGGACTTACGGTTGTACAGTTCCTGACCATGATCGCCGGGGCGGGCCTGACGTCCGCCCTTATCGTCGAGAAGGAAGAGGATATGGAAACGATCCATACCGTCTTCTGGGCCAATCTCGCCATCTCCTGCACCATGGCCGCCGTCCTCTACATCTTCGCGGAATTTTTCGGCGAACTGCTGGGTGCGGTGGAAAGCGCCTATCTGCTGCGCATCATGGCATTTCTCATCCCGCTGCAGCTTGCCGGTGATGTCGCCTATTCGCTGCTGGCGCGACGGATGAATTTCAGCAAGGACGCGCTGTGGAGCATGGCATCGGAAAGCATCGCGGCCATTGTCGCGGTCGCACTTGCTTTCATGGGTTTCGGCGTCTGGGCGCTGATCATCCAGCTTTTTGCCGCAGCCCTCATCCGGCTTGTCGGGCTTTATGCCGTTTCCCGCTATTGCCCGCGCTTCGTCATGAAACCGCGCCGACTGGTGCCGCTTCTCGGCTTCAGTTCGGGGCTGATGGGCTCGGAAATCGCCAATTTCGTTACTTTCCAGTCACCGATGGTGGTCATTGCCCGGCATCTTGGGCTGGCGGATGCCGGCGCCTATTCCGCCTCCAACCGCTTTGCCAGCATTCCCAACCAGGTGGTTCTGTCGGCTGTCATGGGTGTCCTGTTTCCCGCCTTCAGCCGCATGATGGACGATCCGCAGCGCCGGCGCGATGCGCTGATGTTCAGTACGCAGGTGCTGACCGTGCTTTTGGCACCGATGATGTTCGGCCTCTGGGCCGTGGCGGAGCCGGCCATGCTTGTCATCTTCGGGCAGAACTGGGCCTATGCCTGGCCCGTTCTCGGCCTGCTCGCCCTGTCGAAGGCCATTCTGACGCCGTGCAGCACCTTCATCCCGTATTTGAAGGGAGCAGGTTACGGCCGCGTGCTGTTCTGGTCGGCGACGATCCGCGCCATCGTCACCACCGTCGCGGTCTGGCTTGCCGCGCTTTATGGCACCCTGATCGACGCGATGGTTTGGCTCTGCATCGTCAATGCGGTAACGCTGGTCGCCTATTCCTGGGCGGTGTTCAAGGCAAGCGATACACCCTTCTTCCGCGGCCTTTATGTCAGCAGCCGGCCGATGATCGCGGCGCTGATCATGGCCGGTGCGGTGCGTTATCTGCTTCACGTTCTGGCTGAGCGCGTTCCCAATGCCACGCTTCAGGTTCTCATCGGCGCTGCCGTGGGTGGCGTCATCTATGCGGTGCTGATCCTGCTGACTGAACGGGCGCTGCTCGGGAAAATTCTCGAAATGGTCAAATCGCGGCGCGTGCAGAGCGATGCAACCCAAGGTTAGTTCAATCACAGAAAAACGCGCCTCATTTCCGCCGTTAACCGGCCTTTTCCGCGGTGATTTCCCTCACCGCGGCAGGGGCGTATGGCGGTTCTTTTTGCAGCGCAATATCACGACAAATGACAATTTCACACGCTAGGGCGATTTTTAACGATAGCCATTTTTATAAAAATGACAATAATTTCAAATGTTTGAATTTTTAAAGCGACAGGAATGACTGGAACGCCAGACATTCACCCGCAAAATCTAAGCTTGTGTTTTTCCCGCGTCGCCACATTTTATCCCAAAGTCGAAACCAGACTTTCCAGTGCGGGCTTAAGTTCGCTCTGGTTGCAACGCGGCGTGGGTGGACGCCGCCCAATAGGGGTGACTGATGTGACTGTCGATCAGAACCTATCCTCCCGTATCAATTTGATGCGCATATTGCTGATTTCAGGGATCGTGTTCGTGCATGTGCCGCACGATGCCCAAACCAGCCCTTTTCTCGGCCTTTACGGCTTCTTCGATTGGCTGCGCGTTTTCCTTGGCGATGCGCTCTTCCGTATCGGCGTGCCCTGCCTCAGCGCCATCTCCGGTTACCTGCTGTTTCGCCGCGGCATGAGTGAATTCAATTATCCGGCAACAATCCGCTCCAAATCGAAGACCGTGCTTTTGCCCTTCCTTCTGTGGAATGGCGCGCTGTTTGCCGCCGTATTGCTGATCCAGCTCTTCGATGTCGGCGTGGGGTATTTCCCCGATCTGTGGAATGCCAGCCCGCGCGAAATCCTCAGCCATGGTACGGCACTCGAAGAACTGCCGGTTAACGTGCCGCTTTATTTTCTGCGCGACCTTTTTGTCTGCATTCTGCTGTCGCCGGTGCTCGCATTTCTGATGCGCCGCTTCGCGCTGCCGACGCTCGCAATCCTGTTGATCATCACGGCCATGCCGGACCTGACGATCTTCATCGTGCAAAAGAAGTCGATCCTCTTCAGCTTTTCGCTCGGCATTGCGCTTGCGCTGCACCGGGTCGATGTCAAGGCGCTTGATCCCTACGCCCTGCCGATCATGGTGCTAACCTTCACGGCATCCGCCATTCTTGCTACGGGTCTTTATTTCACCGGCCCGGAATTCACCTTCTGGCTTAACATGTCGCGCAATCTGCTCGCGGTCTTCGGCGCGCTTGGTTTCTGGGTGTCTTCATCGATCCTGATCCGCAGCAGGCTTGGCCAGCGGCTTGCCGAGACCGGCAGCCTCAGCTTCTGGATATTCTGCGCCCACTACCCGCTGCTGGTCATCATGTGGATGGTCTGGAACAAGGGCGGGCCGGACTTTTATCCCGCCTTCTATATCAGCGCGACATTGTCCGCCTTCGTCATCCTGATCATCAGCAACGCGCAGACACGCAAATATCTGCCCACCGTCTATTCCGTGCTCACCGGGAGCCGCAGCGGCAAACGCAAGACGGCAACTGCTTCCCCGACCAAACGGGCCTCCATAATCGGCCCGCCCACATCCGAAACGCTTTATTCGCAACGACAGAGGTGAACCAATGACAACATTTGTCACCCGCGTTCAGACACGCATTCTTCTTGCCGCAGCCCTTTCGGCCACGGCTTTCGCAACACCGATGCAGGCGCAGGAAGGCAACGGCGCGTCCTTCACCGAGAATTTCGACCAGATGGACAGAAGCTTCTGGTACGTTTCAGACGGCTGGAACAACGGCGCGCATCAAAACTGCACCTGGTCGAAAAAATTGGCGACGGTGGAAAACGGCCAGCTCACACTCGGTTTCGAAGAAGCCAAGGCTGGGGACCGCAAATTCGCTTGCGGCGAAATCCAGACCAAGGGCCGTTATCGTTACGGCACCTATGAAGCGCGCATGAAGGCCGCCACCGGCTCCGGACTGAACTCCGCCTTCTTCACCTACATTGGCCCGACCGACAAGAAACCGCACGACGAAATCGACTTTGAGGTTCTCGGCAAAAATACCGGCCAGGTACAGCTCAACCAATATATCTCCGCCAAGGGCGGCAATGAGAAGCTGGTGCCGGTGGAAGGTGGAGCCGATGCCGGTTTCAACGACTATGCCTTAGTCTGGGAACCACAGCGCCTGCGTTATTACGTCAACGGCAAGCTCGTTCATGAAGTCACGGACGCAACGAAAATCCCGCAAAACGCCCAGAAGATTTTCTTCAGCCTGTGGGGCACCGATACGCTGAAGGACTGGATGGGCAAGTTTGCTTATGCCGGGCCGTCGCAGATGGTCGTTGACCGCTTCTCATTCACTGCCCTCGGCGACAAGTGCCAGTTCCCGGAAAGCATCGCCTGCGCTCTGAACTGACCGGATTTTTTGAACCAAAACCTGTGCTGCGACGTCTTTGACGCGCGAACCAACCGGAACCCTGCATGACCCATATTCTCTATCTCGCGCATGATCTGTCGGACCCCGCCATTCGCCGGCGGGTGCTGACCTTGCTCGCGGGCGGGGCGCAGGTCACGCTGGCAGGTTTCCGGCGCGGGCGGAACCAGCTGGCGGAAATCGAGGGCGTCGTGCCCGTCGTGCTTGGGGAGACTGCCGACGGGCAGTTTCTGCAGCGCATGGCGGCTGTGGCAAAAGCCAGCCTTTCTCTTGGAAAGCTCCTGAGCGGCATCCCGACACCCGACATCATTCTTGCCAGGAACCTCGAAATGCTGGCTCTGGCAAAGCGGGCCATGTCGATCTTTGGCGGCCAGCCAGCACTGGTTTACGAATGTCTCGATATTCACCGCCTGCTTCTCAACGAAGGCAGGCCCGGACAGCTGCTGAATGCTGCGCAACGTTATTTCGCACGCGACGCCAAACTGCTGGTCACGAGTTCTCCGGCATTCGTGGAGCATTATTTCAAACCTGTGTCGGGCCTCGACCTTCCCGTCCTTTTGCAGGAAAACAAGGTGCTGGCGCTCGACAGCACCGTTGCCGCCGCGCCGCAACCCCACCCCCCCAAGCCCGGCGAACCATGGAAAATCGGCTGGTTCGGGGCGCTTCGCTGCCGTAGGTCGCTGGAAATCCTCGCTGAGTTTGCCCGCCGCATGGAAGGCCGGGTCGAAATCATCCTGCGTGGCCGGCCGGCCTATTCGGAGTTTACCAATTTCGATGGCTTCGTGGCCGCTGCCCCGCATTTGCACTTCCACGGACCTTACAAAAACCCCGAGGATCTAGCCGCGATCTACAACGAGGTGCAGTTCACCTGGGCGATCGACTTTTTCGAAGAAGGCCAGAATTCCAGCTGGCTGCTGCCCAATCGGCTTTATGAAGGCGGCCTTTATGGCACCCTGCCGATTGCGCTTTCCGGCACGGAAACCGCCCGATTCATCGAAAAACGCGATATCGGCTTTGTCTTGGCAAATGCAAGCCCGGACGACCTCGCCGCACTGTTCGGCCAAATGACGCCGCAAACCTATGCGAACGCCTTCGACACCCTCTCGGCAATCGACAGGAAACAATGGCTGACGGACCGCGACGATTGCCGTCGGCTGGTCCAGCACTTGTCCTCGCTCACCACATCCGCTTCCGGCCATGCCCGTGAAGCGCAGTTTTCAACCGTGTAGTGCGTAGGGGGCAAATTATGGAAGGTCTTGGTCATTCCGGCATCAGAACGCTGATCGTCATTCCTTGCCTCAATGAGGCAAAGACGATCGAGGGGCTGCTTGTCAAATTCACCAATGCAATGCAGGGGCGTCTCTTCCGTATCGTGGTTGCCGATGGCGGCAGCACGGATGGAACCCGCGATATCGTTTCCGCCTTTGCGGCGACGGATGACCGCGTCACACTTCTCGCCAATGCGAAGCGCATCCAGAGCGCTGGCATCAACCTTGCCGTTGCCACCTTCGGCGAGGATTTCGACTATCTCATCCGCATCGACGCCCATGGCGATTATCCCGATGACTATTGCCAGCGGCTGATCGAAGATGCGGAACGCACCGGCGCGGATTCTGTCGTCGTCGCCATGGACACCATCGGACACGGCCTGTTTCAGAAGGCGACAGCCGTCGCCCAGAATTCCAAGCTCGGCAATGGCGGTTCCAAGCACCGCGAGGGTGCCAAAGGCCACTGGATCGACCATGGCCATCACGCCTTGATGCGGATTGCCGCCTTCGACGCGGTCGGCGGTTATGACGAGAGCTTCAGCCACAATGAGGATGCCGAACTGGATTTCCGCCTGCGCAAATCCGGTTTCCGTATCTGGATGACCGACAAGACCCGCATGACCTATTATCCGCGCGCCAGCGTCATGCCGCTGTTCCGGCAATATCTCGCCTATGGCCGCGGCCGCGCGAAGAACCTCCTGAAGCATCGCTCAATCCCGAAAATCCGCCAGATGATCCCGCTCGCCGTCTTGCCGGTGTTCATCTTCGCGCTGCTATCGCTCGTGCATTGGGCGGCCCTTATCCCGCTCGGCCTCTGGATCGCCGCATGTTTGGGCTATGGCTTGTGGATGGCAATAGGTCAGAAAAACCCATACGGCCCGCTCGCCGCCTTTTCGGCGATGGTGATGCATCTGGCCTGGTCCACCGGCTTCTGGCTGGAACTCCTGAAATTCCGGGGAAGAAAGGCTGTCTCATGACTGACAACACCGTCACCCGCCCAGATGATTCGAAAACCGTCGATATCGGCATTTGCACCTACAGACGCCCGGCACTTATCGCCACACTTCTGTCACTCTTCGAGCTGGACGTGCCGGAAGGTGTGAAAGTTCGTCTTATCGTCGCCGATAATGACGAGGAGCCGAGCGCCAAGGCGAGCGTCGATCGCCTGCGCGAAACCGCCCCCTTCGAGATCACCTATGTCCATTGCCCGAAATCGAATATTTCGATTGCCCGCAATGCCTGCCTGTCGGAATGCAAGGCGGATTACCTCGCCTTCATTGATGATGACGAGACCGCCCCGCCGCACTGGCTATCCGCCCTTCTGGAAAAAGCCGGCGAGACCGGTGCGGAAGCGGTTCTCGGCCCCGTAGCGGCCGTTTACCGGGACAATGCGCCGGGATGGATGAAACGCGGCGATTTCCACTCGACCGTTCCGGTCTGGGTGAATGGCGAGATCATCACCGGCTATACCTGCAACACGCTGCTCAAGGTGGATGCGCCTTCGGTGAAGGGCCGGCGCTTCGCGCTGGCGCTCGGCCAGAGCGGTGGCGAAGACACCCATTTCTTCTCGCATCTTCACGCCGCCGGCGGGCGTATTGTCTTTGCGGAAGATGCCATGCTGTCCGAACCCGTGCCGGAAAATCGTGCAAGCTTCCTATGGCTTGCCAAACGCCGCTTCCGCTCCGGCCAGACCCACGGCCGCGTGCTGGCGGACAGGAAACCCGGTATACGCCGCGTGGGGCAGGTGCTGAAGGCAGGTTCGAAAGTGCTTTATTGCGCGCTCTTCGCCGCCTTGAACGGTTTCAACGCCGTGCGCCGCAATCGTTATGCGCTGCGTGGCGCACTGCATATGGGCTCGATGAGCGGCGCTTTCGGCGTGCGCGAAATCCGCCAGTATGGCGCGGTGGAGGCGACCTGATGGAAAACCTTGCCTCACCGCCCGATATCAGCTTCATCATCGCCGCCTATAATGCGGCCGATACAATCGAAGCCGCCATCCACAGCGCGCTCGACCAGCAGGGTGTGACGCTGGAAGTGATCGTCGTCGACGACCGTTCCGCCGATGACACTATCCCATTCGTTGAGGCAATTGCCGCCATCGACCCACGTGTGCGCCTGCTTGCGCTGGAAGAAAACCGCGGTCCGGGTGGTGCACGCAATGCCGGCATCGAGGCCGCAACGGGACGCTGGATCGCCGTGCTCGATTCCGACGACGTCATCCGTCCGCAGCGTTCCGCCTGCATGATGTGCCGGGCGGAGGCCGCGAATGCTGAGATCGCTGTCGATAATCTCGATGTCGTCTATACCGACGGCAGACCGATGGAGACGATGTTTCCGGAAGAGTTTCTGGAGGAACGCTCTGCCCTCACGCTCGAGGACTTCATTTCCTCCAACATCCTGTTCCGTTCCACCTTCAATTTCGGCTACATGAAACCGATGTTCCGGCGCGATTTCCTCAATAGCGAGGCTCTGCGCTTCCGCGAGGATATACGCATCGGCGAGGATTATATCCTGCTCGCCTCGGCGCTCGCCGCCGGCGGCCTCTGTGTCATCGAACCGAAGCCGGGCTATATCTACAATATCCGCGAAGGCTCGATTTCGCGTGTGCTCGAACTTCATCACGTCGAAGCGATGATGCGGGCGGATCAGGAGTTCCTCAGCCATTACACTTTGCTGCCGGCAGCCATGGATGCGCAGCAGGCGAGAAGCCGCAGCCTGCGGCTGGCGCATAATTTTCTGACATTGGTGGAAAACATCAAGAGCCGCTCGGTACTCGGCGCCTTGAAGACCACGATAAGGGATCCTGCCGTGCTGGGGCATTTGCGAATGCCGATTGCAGTGCGGCTGAGGAGGTTGCGGGACGCCATGTTTGCGCCCGCGGCGAATACAGGGGTGAAAAGACAGATTTCGTAAAATTGACGCGTGGACGAAATCTGCGCGGGGACTGGGGACAGATCAAACCTTGATGAAGGAGAACGCGATGGACCTGAACAAAACTGTCAGAAAAGCCGTCATTCCCGTAGCTGGCAACGGCACACGGTTTCTACCCGCCACCAAGGCGATGCCGAAGGAAATGCTGACGATCGTGGATCGTCCCGTCGTGCAATATGCCGTCGATGAGGCCATGCAGGCTGGCATCGAACACATTATTTTCGTGACGAGCCGCAACAAGACCGCCATCGAAGACTATTTCGACAGCGCGCCGGAACTCATCAATACGCTGACCCGCTCCGGCAAGACCGTGCAGGTGCTGCAGCTGGAAAAGATGCTGCCGGTTGCCGGCACCGTCAGCTATACGCGTCAGCAGGTGCCGCTCGGTCTCGGCCACGCCGTCTGGTGCGCGCGCGAGCTGGTAGGCAAGGAGCCTTTCGCCCTGCTTCTGCCGG
The DNA here is from genome assembly GCF_027956525.1 of Agrobacterium sp. ST15.13.013. Taxonomy (NCBI): domain Bacteria; kingdom Pseudomonadati; phylum Pseudomonadota; class Alphaproteobacteria; order Hyphomicrobiales; family Rhizobiaceae; genus Agrobacterium; species Agrobacterium sp. ST15.13.013. Next base: position 50,822 of record NZ_JAQKGP010000009.1, on the reverse strand, counting down.
ACATGGTTTCTTACGGCGCACGCGGCTGTATCGCCGGGCTGATGGAGCTTTACGATGAAGTCGGCGGCAATATTCTCGGCGTCGAGGAATGCCTGCCTGAAGAAGTCTCGTCCTATGGCGTCGTTGGCGTCGGCCAGAAGGTCAATCACGGCTTCGCCGTCACCGAAATGGTTGAAAAGCCGGAACCATCCAAGGCGCCTTCGAATTATTACCTGAATGGCCGTTACATCCTGCAGCCGGAAATCTTCGATATTCTCGCCAAGCAGGAGCGCGGCGCGGGCAATGAAATCCAGCTGACCGACGGCATGAAGCGGCTCGCCGAGAAGCAGCCGTTCCACGCGCAGAAATATTCGGGCCGCACCTTTGATTGCGGCAGCAAGCAGGGCTTCATTGCCGCCAACGTCGCCTTCTCGCTGATGCGGGCGGATATGGAAGCACAGGTTCTCGCTTCGGTGAAGGAACTGGTGGCGAACCACGAAAGCCGCGTCCAGGCGGCCTGACTTTCATCGCGCCGCCGGGGAGGCGGCCGGCGCACCAATAACGGGAGGCGGGAAGGCGAGTTTGCTCGGCTTCCCGCGTACCATTTTTAGTTCACAAGGTAGGTCCATGCACCACAAGACCTTTAAATCCAATATCGGTTTTCCGGAATCCGGCAAGGATTCCGACACGTTCATCGACCTCGACCGCCTGTGGGCCGCCGTGGTGCGCCGCGCCAATGTCATTGCCGCCTCCGTCATCGCCGCCGTGGTTCTGGCCGGCCTCTATCTGGTGCTAGCGACCCCCGTTTACACCGCGATGACGCAGGTGCTCCTGGATGAAAGCCTTTCCCGCTATGCGGAAGAGGAATCACCGGTGCCCGCAGCCCAGATCGTCGACAACCGCATCGCCAGCGCCGTGGAAATTCTGAAATCCAAGGAAATGGCGCTGACAGTAGTCGACAAGGCCAAGCTCGATGAGAACGACACCATCGTCAATCCGCCGATGTCGCCGGTCCAGCTCGTCAAATCCTCCGTGCGCGGCATTCTCGATCTCGTCCTGCCGGGCGATCCGCCGGTTTCCGAGGCCGCAATCCGCGCCGGACGCCGCGAGAAGGCCGCCGCGGTGCTTCAGCAGTCGCTGACGGTCGAACGTGTCGGCCGCAGCTCGGTCATCGCCATCTCCACCCGCTCGACCGACCGCCAGCTTGCAGCGCAGATCGCCAAGACCTATGCGCAGGCCTATCTTACCGAACAGCTGAACGCCAATTTCGACGCCAGCGAGCGCGCTTCGGTATGGTTGCAGGAACGCATGACCGACCTCAACCAGCGCGCCCAGGCCGCTGAACTGGCGGTGCAGAAATTCAAGTCGGACAACAACATCGTCTCCTCGCGCGGCGAACTGATGTCGGAAAGCCAGCTTGCCGACCTCAACGGCCAGCTGATTGCCGCGCAGGCGGATGCCGCGACGGCCTCCGCCCGTTACAACCAGTATAAGTCGATCATCGACCGTGGACCGGAAACGGCGGTCGATAACGCCGTTGTCTCGGCCCGCGATACCGACAATTCGGTCATTCAGGATCTGCGAAAGCGCTACATCACCATCTCCGACCGGCAGCGGGGTATCATCCAGCAATTCGGCGCCGACCATCCGCAGGCGACCGCGCTTGAGGCCGAGAAGAAAGAAGTATCGCAGCAGATCTTCCAGGAATTGCAGCAGCTCACCGGCAGCTTCAAGAACGAATATGACGTCGCCAATTCCCGCGTGCAGTCGTTGCGCGACAATATCGACCGGGTGGCGGGCCGCAATTCGCAAGCCAATATCACCATGGTCCAGCTGCGCGAACTCGAGCAGCGGGCAACCGCTCTGCGCACCCTCTACCAGTCCTATCTCGGTCGCTTCGAGGAGGCTTCCCAGAAGCAGTCGCTGCCCATCGCCAAGGCGCGCATCATTTCCGAAGCGGGCCTGCCGACTTCGCCTTCCAGCCCGAAAAAGACCATGACCATGGCGCTTTCGGTCGTTCTCGGCCTGATGCTGGGCGGCGGCATTGCAGCGCTTCTCGAATTCCGGGATCGCTTTTTCCACACCGGCAACGATGTACGCGACAATCTGCGCATGCGCTTTCTCGGTTACCTTCCCTTTATCGGGGAAAGGGGCGTGGAAAACGCCAAGACCGGCGACAGCGCCGCCACCCCCGGCGGCGAGAACGCCACGCTTGATGACAGCGGCCAGGTCTCGTTCCAGAAGATGCTGCGCCTTGCCGTCGATAGCCCGCGTTCCAGCTTTGCGGAAACGCTCCGCAATGTGAAGCTGACGGCGGACGTCGTCATTCAGGAGCGGCCCTGCCGGGTCATCGGCGTCATTTCCTGCCTGCCGAACGAGGGCAAGTCTGTCGTGGCGCTCAATCTCGCCGGGCTGATCGCCTCCACCGGCAAACGAACGCTTGTCGTGGATGCGGATATCCGCAATCCCGGCCTCAGCCGCATGCTGACCACACGGCAATCCGCCGGTCTGGTGGAAGTGGTGCTCGATGAAATCCCGTGGACGCAGGCGGTGAAGGTGGATACGCGCACGAAAATGGGCATCCTGCCGGTTTCCACCAGCAACCAGTTCGCCCATTCGAGCGAGCTGCTCTCCTCCCCCGGCATGCGCAAATTCATCGAATCTGCCCGGGAGGCCTGCGATTATATCATCGTCGACCTCGCGCCTGTCGTTCCCGTCATCGACGCCAAGGCCTTTGCGCCGCAGGTAGACGGTTTCGTCTTCGTGACCGAATGGGGCAAGACACCGATCCAGATGGTGCAGAACCTGATGGCCAACGAACCGCAGATCGCCAACAAGACGCTCGGCATCGTGCTCAACAAGACCGACATGACGGAATTGCAGCGTTATGCCGGCCCCGGCGGTTCGGAGCATTATCACGAGAAATTCGCGGCCTATTACGGCGATGCAAAGCCGCCGGTGAAGGAAGACGCGTAATGGTGAAACGGTCCGGTGAAAACCGGGCCGTTTCATTCCGTTGACGATTCGAACGACTAACCCATGGTATTGTCAGCCGAAATTGCGCATTGATGGCGCGAAGCTAAAATCGCAAGCAGGATCAGTCTCATGCCATCACCCATAGCCTTTGTTTCGCGGATGAATGCGGAAACGGAGACCGTCTGGAAGCAGGCGCTGCGCGCCGCCATGCCGGAAGAGAACATTCTTTCCTTTTCCGAACTGAGCGCGGAACAGAAAGACCAGGTGGATTTCGCCATCGTCGCCAATCCGGATCCTGCCGATATCGCGGCGCTTCCGGGCCTCAAATGGATCCACAGCCTGTGGGCGGGTGTCGAGCGGCTGGTGCTGGAACTGGGCGAAAAGGCTCCTCCCATCGTTCGGCTGAAAGATCCTGAGCTTTCGCGTGTGATGGCCGAAGCCGTGCTGGCATGGACCTATTATCTGCAACGCGATATGCCCGCCTATCGCGAAAACCAAAAAAAGGCGCTCTGGCAGGAGCTGGATTACCGCCACCCCGGCGAGATGACCATCGGTCTCCTCGGCCTCGGGGCGCTCGGCACGGCTGCGGCGGAGCGCCTCACCCATGCCGGGTTCAACGTCGCTGGCTGGAGCCGTTCGGCCAAGGCGGTCGATGGCGTGGAAACGCTGTCCGGCGATGACGGGCTGCAGGCATTGCTGGAAAAGAGCGACATTCTCGTCTGCCTCGTGCCGCTTACCGATGCGACGCGCGGTCTTTTGAACGCCGAGCGTCTCGCCGCAATGAAGCAGGGCGGGGCACTCATCAATTTCGCCCGCGGCGCAGTGATAGTCGCAGATGACCTGATTGCAGCGCTCGATTCCGGCAGGCTTTCGCACGCCGTTCTCGATGTCTTCGAGCAGGAGCCCTTGCCCGCTGCTTCCGCCTTCTGGCAACACCCCAAAGTGACCGTCCTGCCGCATATTTCCGCGCCGACAAGCCGGGAAAGTTCGGCCCGCATCGTGGCCGGCAATGTGCGCACATGGCGCGAGACCGGCGGGCTGCCGGAAACGGTCGACATGGCCCGCGGTTATTGAGCCGGCAAAGCGGCGACCAGCCTATTGCGTCGCCGCGCTCTTTGCCGTGTGGGCCTGTTTGACGGCCGCGACAATCTGCTGTTCGTCATAGGGCTTGGTCAGGAGAACCGCGCTTGCCGGCGCTCCTTCCGGCAAATGGCTATCCCCCGTCGCAAAAACAATGGCAAGCCCTGGCTTTCGGCGCAGGGCCTCCACCGCCAGTTCGCCGCCCTTCATGTCCGGCAGGCCGATATCGGTGACGAGAACGTCGACCTGATCCGCTTCAATAACCTTTAGCGCCTGCGCCGCATCTCCGGCCTCGACGACGGCAAAGCCGCTCTCTGACAGCATCTCCATCGAATTCATCCGTATCAGCTCGTCATCCTCGACCAGAAGAACGCGTATAGACCGGTTTTTATTTTCGACCGCCCTGACCGGCTCGGAAGGTTTCGAAGAATCCGGCGCAGACGTCGGCTGCGCTCTCGACAACGACACCTGTTTGCGGTTGGCGATGACGTGGCGAATGCGCCGCGCCAGCGCTTCCCGCGTATAGGGTTTGGAGAGAAGCTCCACCCCGGCATCCAGCTTGCCGCCGTGCACGATGGAATTTTCCGTATAACCCGAGGTGAAGAGAACGGCGAGATTGGGCAGCCGTTCCTGCGCGCGGCGCGCCATTTCCCGGCTTTTCAACGGTCCGGGCATTACCACGTCGGTGAAGATGACATCGATTGGAATGCCGCTTTCCACCACGGTCAAACCGGCCTGCGCATCACGGGCGGTGAGCACGCGGTAGCCGAGATCGCCCAATGTTTCGACAACGGTGTTGCGCACTTCCTCGTCATCTTCCACCACAAGAATTGTTTCGGTTCCGCCCTCCACGGGACCGTTCGGCGTCACAACTTCCCTGTCCTCATCGGCGGCGGAGCGGGGCAGATACATCTTCACCGTCGTGCCCTGCCCCACCTCGCTATAGATGTTGACATGGCCGCTGGACTGCTTCGCAAAACCATAAACCATCGAAAGCCCCAGCCCGGTGCCCTTGCCTTCCGGTTTGGTCGAAAAGAACGGCTCGAAGACCTTTTCGAGAATCTCCGGCGACATGCCCGACCCCGTATCGGTGACCGCGAGCATCACATATTGCCCCGCCGAGACTTCCGAGTGCTTGCGGGCATAATCGCGGTCGAGAACCGCATTTCCGACCTCAATGGTCAGCTTGCCCTGCCCTTCCATGGCGTCGCGCGCATTGATGGCCAGATTGAGAAGAGCGTTCTCCACCTGGTTGGGGTCGGCATAGGTGTTCCACAGACCGCCCGAGGTGATGACTTCCACCTCGATCGCCTCGCCAAGCGAGCGGCGAAGCAGATCGTCCATGCCGGTCACGAAACGGGCAATATTGATGACACGCGGCTCCAATGCCTGCCTGCGGCCGAAGGCCAGAAGCTGGCTGGCCAGTTTTGCGCCGCGATGGACACCGGCAAGCGCATTTTCCAGCCGCCGCTCCGCACGTTCATTGCCGATCACATCCTTGGAGAGCAATTGCAGATTGCCGGCGATCACTTGAAGAAGATTATTGAAATCATGCGCCACACCGCCGGTGAGTTGGCCGATGGACTCCATCTTCTGCGCCTGCTGCAATGCCTTTTCGGCCTGGCGGCGCTCCGCTATTTCCGCCTCGACACGCGCCTCTAGGCTTTCGTTCAATTGGCGAAGCTGCTCTTCCGCACGGATGCGGTGGCGAATTTCACGCTCGAGATTGCTCGCATGTTCCTTGAGGGTATTTTCGGCCCGCCGCTGTTCGGTGACATCCGTATGGACGCCGACCCATTCGGCGATCGCACCGGCCTTGTCGAAAATCGGCACGCCACGGATCGCAAACGTGCGGTAGACGCCGTCGTGGCGGCGCACCCTATGCTCCCAGATATAGGTCGACTTTTCGGCGACCGCTTTGTTCCAGCTGTCGACAGACCCCTGCCTGTCCTCGGGATGGACCGCGTCCGCCCAGCCAAAACCCCGATACTCTTCTGGAGTCTGGCCCGTCAAAGCGCTCCAGGCGGGTTGCTCACCCAGCATCTTTCCTTCGGCGCTATTGGTCCACAGCACACCGTGAACGGCGTCCACCGCGGCGCGGAAGCGATTGTTGCTGATGAGGATTTCCCGCTCCGAGCGCTTGCGATCCTCGATATCGATGATCAGCACATAAATGCCGTCGATGGAGCCGTCGGCGATGTAACGTGGAACATAACGGATTTCGGCGGCGCGCGCCGTGCCGTCGGGTCTGCTGATCACGGTATCCGAAACGATCTTCTCGCCGCTAAGTGCGCGGTCGAGATAGGCCCTGCGGGCCTCGAAAAAAGCCTCGCCGACGATTTCGGGAACGCTGCGGCCTATCACCTCGTCGGCGCGGCGGCCAAACCATTCCAGATAGCCGTCATTGGCGAATTTATAAACATAATCACGGTCGACATATCCGACCAGAATGGGCAGGGCATTGGTAAGCCGGCTCAGCTCCTTGCGGCTCTGCTCCAGCGCCTCCAGGGCCTTCACCTTGTCGGTATTTTCAAGCACGGTGCATAAAACGCCGTCCACCGTGCCGCCTTCATTGTAGATCGGCGTGTAGAACAGATCGAAGATCACCTCTTCCGGCACGCCATGCCGCTTCAGCGTCATCGGCTGGTCGCGATAGGCCATGACCTCGCCGCGAAAACCGGCTTCTAGAATGCGGCTGTTCCAGTCCCATATTTCCGGCCAGATGCCGGGCACGGTTCCCCCCAGCGCCTGCGGGTGATAATTGCCGGCGATCTCCGCATAGCCGTCATTATAGATCATCACATGATCCCTGCCCCACATCAGCACCTGCGGAATAGGGGAATTGACGACGGAGTTGGCTTTTTGCCTCAGATTTTGCGGCCAGTCGCAAATAGGACCGAGCGATGTCTTCGACCAGTCGAAGCGGCGCACAAGCTCACCCGTTTCACCGCCGCCGATCGGCCATACCGGGGCAGCACGAAGATTGGTCATTCAACATCACCACAAATCGAGAGGAAATCTCCCGTAATATATGACGAGAGAAAAGTCCACGAAAACAGAAACTTCCGCTGATTGTTCCAGAAGTTTTTTCAAAAAATCGAAAAAGTTCCACAGTGCCGGAAATTTCCTGTCGCATCCGCTAAAGAGCATGAAAATTCAGGGCCTTCGCACCGGAAAATTTACTCATACCCCCCCGGGGAAAGCGGGTAGTCTGAGAATTGGCATCCTCAATACGCCAGAAATTGCCGCAAACGGAATGGCCACAAAGAAATTATTAAGCCTCAATAAGAGTGCTGGCGGTCGCGGTGTCGTCAGCACCCGGGTCTTCGCCACACCGCGACCAGAGGGAACAAAAATGAAAATACTTTTGGGTGCCACAATTCTTTCAGCCGGCTTCGCCTTTTCAGGCGGCGCAGCCTATGCCGCCGACTGCGGAAACGTGACGATTGCCAGCATGAACTGGCAATCCGCCGAAGTCGCCGCCAGCCTCGATAAATTCATTCTTGACAACGGCTATGGTTGTTCCGCCGAAATCGTGACAGGCGACACTGTGCCGACATTGACCTCCATGGCCGAAAAAGGCCAGCCGGATATCGCCCCGGAAGCCTGGGTCAGCCTGCAGCCGGAAATCGTCAAGCGCGGCCTGGAAGGCGGCAAGGTCGTCGCAGCTGCCAAGATCCTTTCGGACGGCGCGGTCCAGGGCTGGTGGATTCCGAAATATGTCGCCGACGCCAATCCGGATCTCAAGACCATTCCCGACCTCTTCAAGCACCCTGAACTGTTCCCCGCGCCGGAAGACAAGTCCAAGGGCGCCGTGTTCAACGGTCCGCAGGGTTGGGGCGGCACGGTTGTCACCGCACAGCTTTTCAAGGCTTTCGGTGGTGAAAAAGCCGGTTTCACCCTCGTCGACACCGGCTCGGCCGCAGGTCTCGATGGCTCCATCGCCAAGGCGTATGAAGCCAAGCAGCCATGGGTCGGTTATTATTGGGCTCCCACTTCGCTGCTCGGCAAATACGAGATGGTGAAGCTCGGCTTCGGCACCGACTATGATGCCGCCGAATGGAAGCGCTGCACCTCGGTTGCCGATTGCGCCGACCCGAAGCCGAACGCATGGCAGGTGGATGACGTACAGACACTTGTCAGCAAGGACTTTGCCGACCGCGCCGGCCCAGCCATGGACTATCTGAACAAGCGCGCCTGGACCAACGACACCGTCAACAAGCTGATCGCCTGGATGACCGACAACCAGGCGACCGGTGAAGACGGTGCCAAGCACTTCCTGAAGGAAAACGAAGCACTGTGGACAGGCTGGGTATCTCCCGATGTCGCGGAAAAGGTCAAGGCCGCCCTTTAAAAGCTGGTTCCTGCATATCTGCCTGGGAAACGGCGTCCGCCAGCGGCGACGCCGCACCCGCATCGGCTCTGGAACGCCTTCCGGCTTTCCGGTGACGATGCGTTGGCTCAACAGAGCGTTCCGCCCTTTCGTTCTGATGGACGCGCGGCGCTCTTGCGATTTTACTCCCGGAGCGCGGAGGATATCGATCCCCGCCTCCGGTTCGTCATGGAGAACAGGATATGGAATGGCTTTTCAAATTTCCGACCATGAATGACGATGCTCTGCGCGCGCTGAAAAAAATCATCGACGAAGGTTTCCGGGGCTTCACCCGAACCTATGGCGGCGCGATAGAGGGGCTCTTCACTCCCCTCCAGAGCTTTCTCATCTGGGCGGAAAGGCTTTTGATCGGAACCCCCTGGCCGATCGTTATTCTTATTGTCGGCGTGCTTGCCTGGTTCGGCAGCCGCAGCGCCACCATTGTTTCGCTGTGTTGCGGCATTCTTTTCGCCATCGGCTGGTTCGGCATGTGGGAAGACACGATGAAGACGGTCTCGATGATCTTCGTCTGCGCCGTGCTGTCCATCATTGTCGGCCTGCCGATCGGTATCGCCATGGCGCGCTCCAACCGCCTGCAGAGCGTGGTCAATCCCATTCTCGACGTCATGCAGACGATGCCGAGTTTCGTCTATCTCATTCCCGTCGTCATGCTGCTCGGCATCGGCCGCGTGCCCGGCGTCATAGCCGTTGTTATCTACGCCATTCCGCCGATGATCCGGCTCACCAATCTCGGCATCCGCATGGTCGACAGCGATGTGCTGGAAGCAGCGGACGCCTTCGGTTCTTCGAAGCGCCAGAAGCTTTTCAAGGTGCAGCTGCCGCTCGCACTGCCCACCATCATGGCCGGCATCAACCAGACCATCATGATGGCGCTCGCCATGGTCGTCATTGCCTCCATGATCGGCGTGCAGGGTCTTGGCCAGCCGGTGCTGAAGGCAATCGCCAACCAGTATTTCACGCTCGGCGTGTTCAACGGGCTTGCCATTGTCGGCATCGCCATCATCTTCGACCGCATCAGCCAGGCCTATGGCCTTCGCCTGCAAAAACACCGGGAAGTGGCGCATGGCTAGTCAATCGATCGAAATTCGCAGCCTTTACAAGATTTTCGGGCCCAAGGCGGCCGACTATGTCGAACCCGTCAAGGCCGGCATGTCCAAGGCGGACCTCAACGCCAAACATGGTCATGTGCTCGGCCTGCGCGATATCAACATCACCATGCCGGGCGGACAGATCACCGTCATCATGGGCCTTTCCGGCTCGGGCAAGTCGACATTGATCCGCCACGTCAACCGGCTGATCGACCCGACCGCCGGTGAAATCCTCTATGGCGGCACCGATGTCTGTCGCCTCAACGAAGCGGACCTTCTGGAGTTTCGTCGCCACAAGACGGCGATGGTGTTCCAGAAATTCGGGCTGCTCCCACACCGCAACGTGCTGCAGAATGTCGTCTACGGTCTCGAGGTGCAGGGCGTCGACAAGCGCGAGCGGGAGGAAAGGGCGGAAGTCTGGATCAGGCGCGTGGGGCTGGAAGGCTTCTCCAGCCATTATCCGAACCAGCTTTCGGGCGGCATGCAGCAGCGTGTGGGCCTTGCGCGCGCGTTGACCAACAATGCCGAAATCCTTTTGATGGACGAAGCCTATTCGGCACTCGATCCATTGATCCGCGTCGACATGCAGACGGTGCTGCTGGAATTGCAGAAGGAACTGAAAAAGACCGTCGTCTTCATCACCCACGATCTCGACGAGGCGCTGCGGCTTGGAGACAAGATCGCCATCCTGCGCGACGGCGAGATCATTCAGCAGGGCACCGCCGCCGAAATCGTCATGTCGCCTGCCGACAGTTATATCGAGGCCTTCGTGGAGGAGGTCAATCGCGGCCGGGTCATCCGCCTCGGCGCCGTCGTCCAGCCGGAATTTTCCGGCCAGTCGCGGCTTCAGCTCGACGCGGACATGACGGTCGAAGAGGGTCTGCGTGCGCTCGTCCGGGAAAATGTCAGCAGCGCCACGGTCGTCGGTGAAGACGGCAAGGCGCTCGGCGCCGTCACCACCGACGCCATCATGCGCTGCCTCGTCAGAACCGCTTCCGGCGAAGATGCAGGCATGGCGGAACGGCTGTCAGGCTAAGTTTCGAGCCACGCGGCCATGCCCTTTGCAGCGGCCTTGCCGGTGGCGAAACAGGCGGTCAAGAGATAACCGCCGGTCGGCGCTTCCCAGTCCAGCATTTCCCCGGCAGCAAATATGCCGGGGAGCATTTCCAGCATGTAGTTCCCATCGAGACCGTTCCACGCCACGCCGCCGGCCGATGAAATCGCCTCGGCAATCGGTCTCGGCCGCAAGAGCGGTATTTCGGCATGTTTTATTCTCGCGGCGACGAACTCATCCGGCATGGCGGCGATGTCGGGAAAAATTTCCCGCAGAAGCCCGACTTTCACCGCCGATAAGCCGGCCGTCTTGCGCATGCGGTTTGCAAAACTCTCCTTCCGCCCGAGCTTCGCCAGATCGCGGATGAGGCGTTCCACCGTACGTCCGGGCGCAAGATCGGTTGCGAGGGACACTTTGCCCGCCTCTTCCAGCCGGTCGCGCAGCGCAGCGGAATGGGCGTAGATAACGCTGCCCTCAATACCATGCTTCGTGATGACGAATTCGCCCTGAAAGGCCCCTGCCGGCGAAATGGTGATCGTGGATTTCACCGCTTCACCCGCAAAACGCGTGCGGAAGACATCGCTCCAGTCGACGTCAAAACCGCAATTGGAGGGGCGGAACGGGGAAAGCGCCACGCCTTTCTCCGCCAGCGCCGGAACCCATGCCGCATCGGAGCCGAGACGCGGCCAGCTTGCGCCGCCGAGCGCCAGAAGAACGGCATCGGCCTTGATGGTGATCTCGCCCTCCGGTGTCGCGAAAACCAGGTGCTTGCCGGAAAAACCCGTCCAGCGATGCCGCGTCCTGATCGTCACCCCCTGCGCCTCCAGCCGGGCGAGCCATGCCCGCAGCAGCGGCGAGGCCTTCATGACGGTCGGAAACACCCGGCCCGAAGTGCCAACGAAAGTTTCCTGCCCCAGCCCCTGCGCCCAGTCGCGCAGCCTATCCGGCGTAAAATCATCGAGAGCGGCACGCAGCCTCGGTTCCGCATCGCCGAACCGGTGACAAAAGCTGTCGTAGTCTTCGGCATGGGTGATGTTGAGGCCGGATTTTCCGGCCATCAGCAATTTACGCGCCACGGTCGGCATCGCCTCGAACACCGTCACGGCATGGCCTGCGGCCGAAAGCATCTCGGCCGCCATCAGCCCCGCCGGTCCGCCGCCGATAATCGCGACCTGCCTCGCCTTTGCCAAAACCCTCTCCATCGCCATCTTCGCCATTCCGAGCCTTATACCGATTTCCGCATGCGAATATATGCGATATTGAAACGCCCATGTTCACGCTCGACCGACCCGTCACCTTTTCGCAGGATATCAAGAAAAGCCGCTTCATCGCCTTTGCCGCGCCGGTGACGGGTGAAGAGGATGCGAAGAACTTTCTTGCGGCGCATTCCGATCCGGATGCGAACCATAATTGCTGGGCATGGCGAAGCGGCCAGGCCTATCGTTTCAGCGATGACGGCGAACCCTCGGGAACGGCCGGAAAACCGATCCTTCAGGCCATCGACGGCCAGACACTCGATAATGTCGCCGTTCTCGTCATCCGCTGGTTCGGCGGCATTCTCCTGGGCAGCGGCGGCCTGATGCGCGCTTATGGCGGCACCGCGGCTGCCTGCCTGCGACTTGGCGAGACGTCACCGGTCATCGCCTATGTCATTGCGACGCTCAGCTGCCCTTTCTCCGATCTGGCGCTGGTGAAATCGCGCCTCTCCGCCACACCGAACCTGCGTCTGGAAAGGGAAGATTTTACCGGCGCCGGCGCGGATATGCTGCTCTCGGTTCCGGCCGAGGAAGCCGAACGGCTTACCCGTCTTCTCAGCGACCTGACCAGCGGGCGGGTCAATCTCCATATTCCCGACTAAAGTTTTCGCTTTTCTTCGAATCGCGAAAACACTCTAACTCTTTGTTTTGGCGCATTTCCGGACGGAAAACCGGGTTCCACTTTTCCTGGGAATGCTCTCGCGCCTGTCCGAATGCGCAATTCGTGCTAAGGAAGCGACATGTCATCCAAGCTTTCCAACCCCGTCTATCATCCGCCGCTCGACCCCTGGCTCACCATCGTGCACCGCGACGACGATCTTCTGGTGCTCGACAAGCCAAGCGGGCTTCTCTCCGTGCCGGGGCGCGATCCGGCGCTTTCGGACAGCCTGATGTCGCGTGTGCAGAAACAGTTCCCGAAAGCGCTGATGATCAACCGGCTCGACAAGGACACATCGGGTATCGTGCTGATGTCCCTGAACCGCAAGGCGCATGCGGCGATTGCGTCGCAGTTCGAAAACCGTGAGACGCGCAAATCCTATGTGGCCATTGTCTGGGGAGATGTCGCGGGCGAAGAGGGCGAGGTGGATTTGCCGCTGGCCATCGATCCCGAAAACAAGCCCCGTCACCGGGTCGACCAAGAAAACGGCAAACCGGCGCAGAGCCTTTGGCGGGTGCTGGAGCGACTGCCGCTTCCCGCAACCAGACTGGCGCTGACCCCGCTTACCGGCCGCACCCACCAATTGCGGGTGCATATGAAGGCGCTCGGCCATCCGATCCTCGGTGACGAATTTTACGCCGAAGGCGAAGCGCTCGCCGCCGCGCCGCGCCTGATGCTGCATGCGCAGGAGGTCGGGTTCCGCCATCCCGATGGCCGTGACGTCACCTATACCGTACCCTGCCCGTTCTGAGGTCCAGATGAAGGAACAAAACGAAAGCTTCGTGGTGGATTTTGTCGGCGGCGCGGTCGGGCACCGTTTCCGCTCCGGCGAAGGGCGCGGGCAGGCCCTGCCGAAAGCCGCCGGTTTCACCAAAGGCCGCATGCCAAAAATCGTCGATGCCACGGCCGGGCTCGGGCGGGATGCCTTTCTGCTTGCCTCACTCGGCGCGGAAGTGACCCTCATCGAACGCTCGCCGGACATGCATGCTCACCTCGCCGATGGCATTCGCCGCGCGCTGGAGGCGGGCGGCGCCTATGCCGAGGCGGCGGCGCGCATGACGCTGCTTCACGGAGATTCACGCCAGTTGCTGAAAGAGCTTTCACCGGAGGTGGTGATCGTCGACCCCATGCATCCGCCGCGCCACAACACGGCGTTGGTGAAAAAGGAGATGCGGGTGCTGAGGGAACTGGTTGGCTCCGACCCGGACCAGGTGGAGCTGATGGAGGTTGCACTGGAGAATGCAACGAAGCGGGTGGTTCTGAAATGGCCGCTCCGCGCCGATCCGATGCCGGGCATTCGCAAGCCTTCGCATCAGATAACGGGCAAGAACACCCGCTATGATGTCTTCATGATCTTCGGAAAATCTATCGACCGGCAAGAATGATCAGCGAAAGCTCGGCTTGCGCTGCGCATTCATCAGAAGCTCGTGCCGCGAAGCAAATTCGCCGAACAGCTTTCTGAGCCGAGTTTCCTCGGCCTTGTCCAGCCGGTAACGCCGGCAGAATTCCGCGACGTTGAGGATCGGCTTGGCTCTGTTCCCGTCTACGGTCTTGTTGTCGATGATCTGCATGGCACCCTCCGTGTAACAAAGAGGAAAACGTGACCGCAGGCCGGCGGTTCCTTATGAATTCGCATGGATGAGAAAAGAGCGTGCCGTCTGCACACGCAATGATCAAGTTTTCTTGAAACTATCGCAGGAAACGAAATGCTCCCCAAATGGTTCTCGACCAGACGTAAACGATGGAAGGGAGACCCATGTTCCACAACAACCGATTTCTGAGTTCGACGATCCTGTGCGCGCTGCTCACCATGCCGCTTGCCGGGATTGCGCAGGCCCAGGCCCCGGCTGCCGAAACGAAACGGCCGAACGCGCCGGATCAGAAACCGGCTTTTGAGGGGCAGACCCGCGCGCCGCAGGCCGCCGCGCAGCCAAGCGTTGAAAAAACCGTGATTGCTGACGCCCTGCCGCATCTCTGGTCGATGGAGTTTCTGCCAGATGGCCGCATGATCGTCGCGGCCAAGGAAGGCGCCATGCATATCGTCGCCGACGGCAAGGCCGGCCCGGCGATAGAAGGTGTGCCGGAGGTGGCGTCCGACGGACAGGGCGGACTTCTCGACATCGCGCTGGCTCCCGATTTCGAAACATCGCGCACGATCTTCTTCTCCTTCTCCGAACCGCGCGATGGCGGCAATGGCACGTCGGTAGCCTCGGCAAAACTGACCGAGGAAAGCGGCGCGGCAAAGCTGGACGATGTATCGGTTATTTTCCGTCAGATGCCGACCTACGACGGCGACAAGCATTTCGGCTCCCGCCTCGTTTTCGGGCCAAACGGCGAGCTTTATGTCACTGTCGGAGAACGTTCGGACGCAAAGCCTCGCGTGCAGGCGCAGGACCTGTCGAGCGGGCTTGGCAAGGTCTTCCGCATCGATACAAAGGGCAAGGCCTTTGAAGACAATCCCTTCGCCAGCCAACAGAACGCCCTGCCCGAAATCTGGAGCTATGGCCACCGCAACCTGCAGGCGGCAGCGCTGGACGGAGAAGGCAGGCTCTGGACCGTGGAACACGGCCCGCGCGGCGGCGATGAGCTGAACATGCCGAAAGCCGGCCTGAACTACGGCTGGCCGGTCATCACCTATGGCGTCGAATATAGCGGAAGGTCGGTTGGCGAAGGCGTTACCGCAAAAGAAGGCATGGAACAGCCGGTTTATTATTGGGACCCGGTCATCGGCCCCTCCGGCATGGCCTATTATGACGGCGACCAGATCCCCGAATGGAAGGGCGCTTTCATCGTCGGCGGTCTGGTAAGCCAGGGTCTCGTCATCCTGCATATCGATGGCGACAGGGTCGCGACCGAAAGCCGGTTGCCGCTGGAGGCGCGCATTCGCGACGTGAAGGTCGGGCCGGATGGCGCGATCTATGCCGTGACCGAAGAGCGCGGCGGCGGGAACTCACAGATTCTGCGGATCGCCAAGGCCGGCTGATTAAAAAGACCGGCTGAGAAAACTCACGATTGGAGCGACAGGCCGCCGGAACGAAGGCGGCCTGTTTTTCGTTTGCCGCAGCGTGAAACCTGCCGGGAAAAACAATGCCACAACCGCCAACCCGCCTTCTTGCCAAAATCGGACTTGCCTATGTCAACGATCAGGAGCCGGGCATTGCCCGGGAAAAACGCGGGCGCGGTTTCTGTTACCGCCTGCCGGGCGGCGAGCTTCTCTCCGACAGCGTCGAACTGAAGCGCATCAAAGCGCTCGGCGTGCCGCCCGCCTATAGGGACGTCTGGATATGCATCGACCCCGCCGGCCATCTGCAGGCTACGGGCTTCGATTCCCGGGGACGAAAACAATATCGCTATCATCCCGACTGGCACGCGTTCCGGGGCGAGACGAAATTTTTCCAGCTCAAAAGCTTCGGCAAGGCTCTGCCCGCCATCCGCCGCCGCGCCATCGCCGATATAGAAAAACAGGACCACGGGCAGGAAATGACGCTTGCAGCGCTCACACTGCTGCTCGATGCCGCCTATCTGCGCGTCGGCAACCGCTCCTATCTCGAAACCAACGGCACCTATGGCGCAACGACGCTGCTCAAGCGGCACGTCTCCTTCGGTGAAACTATCGAGTTGCGATTTGCCGCCAAGGGCGGGCAGAAGGTAAAACGGCAATTGCGCCACCCGCGCCTTCAGAAAATCCTCGAGGAGATCTCCGACCTGCCCGGCAAGGAACTCTTCGTCTGGCAGGATAGCGAAAACCGGGTGCATTCCGTCGATTCCAGCGACCTCAACGCCTATCTTTCGCGCATTGGCGGTCAGGGCATTTCGGCCAAGACCTTCCGTACCTGGGGCGGAACACTGGCAGCCTTCTGCAACGCGATGGAGCACGTCGCAGCGGGTGAGAAACCGAGCATAAAGGGCATGTGTCAGGCGGCCGCATCAGAGCTTTCCAACACGCCCGCCATCTGCCGCAAGAGCTATGTGCACCCGGCCGTCCTCGATATCGCCACAGAAGAAAAAGCGCAGAAAAAACTTGGCCGCATCTTGAAGGTCGGGGCAAAGCCCGTCTCCGGCCTCAGGGCGGATGAAAGACGGCTGCTGGCCTTCCTGCCTTAGAGCATTTCCAGTAAAAGTGCGTAGCGGTTTTACGTCCGGATAATGCGATAAAACGAAAAGATAGAGCACATCCGCCGCTTCCGTTTAGAGCGGATGTGCTCTAGGGCTCAGCGGCCGCCGGCCCATTCCGCCAGTTCCCGTTCGGCTCTTTCCAGTGCGCTGTAATTCAACAGCTTACGCAGGAAAGCGACGGTAACCGCACGGGTGCGGAGATTATATCGCCCCTCCGCCTCGTCGTCACCGGCTGCCTGATGCACGTTCAGCTTCTCGTAGAGGCTTTGCAGCCGGTTCTGCACGCTGCGCAGCGACAGGTTGCGACGGCGGGCAATCGCCTTGTCGGTGAGGCCGAGCGCGACATCGATCAGGATTTCATATTCGGAATCAGTGAAGCCATGGGCCTTGCCCAGGCTCTTTTCCTGCAGGCCGCGTACCTCCCGGTCGATCACGCATTGCGCCTCGATGAAGATGCTGCGCAGCGCCAGCCGCAGGCGGTCATCGGAGGCCGATTTCAGCACGTAGCCATAGGCGGCGCCTTCCGGCACGATGCGGGAAACACCGCGCACATAGGCCTCGTCGGAATAGTTGGACCAGAACAGGATGCGGGTATCCGGCCTTTCCTTCCAGATGGTGCGCGCCGCCTCGATGCCGTTGCGCTCGTTCATCTGCAAATCCATGACAATATGGGCGGCCCGGTTTTCCCGCGCAAGCTTCTCGCCGGTCCTGCCGTTCGCCGCTTCCAGCACATTGTCGCATTCCGGCAGCGCGGCACGCACCGCTTCGTTCAAATAGGCGCGGTGCAGCGCATCGTCTTCGACGATCAGCACATCCATGTCACACATCCTCCCGGTGATCGAAAGCACCTTCCGGCAGGGTCACGGTGATGCATGTGCCCGCCCCGTTGCGATTGCCGCCAATATCGAATCTCGCCGAAATCAGCCGCGCCCGCGTCTTCATATTGCCGATGCCGAGGCCGCCGGAAGCCGCGCCGTCACCGCCGCCATTGCCATCATCGCTCACCGTCACCCTGAGCCCGCCATCGACGGCGGTGAGGTTCACGGCAATGGTTTCCGGCTGGGCATGGCGAATGGCGTTATTGACCGCCTCCTGCACGATGCGGAACAGCGAGATGGCCACCGTCTTGTCGAGCCTCTCCACCAGCCCGTCCGTCTCATCCGTGACCGACCAATCTATAACCGAGCCGCTGTCGCGCACGGAACGGTCCACATAGGTCTCGATCGCCTCAACGACACCGAACAATTGCAGAATCGAGGGTTTTGCCTCCTCGATGATCTCGCGCAGGTCCTGCATGCAATGCTGCAGGCTGCGCACCACCGGTTCCAGCATCTCGCCGGAAACATCGGCCGAATGGCTCATCCGCTCGATGCGCCGCGCCAGCCGCGTCAGGTCCGCCAGTGTCTGGTCGTGCAGATCCATGCCGATACGCTGTCGTTCGGCCTCCAGCGCCTCCGTCAATTGCAGCGCGCCCAGCCGCAGGCCCTCTTCGCGAGCATTGGCGCGCGCCTCCTCGATGGCGGAGCGTTTGGCCTGCTCGGCGGCGCGGATGGCGTAAAAATAAGGGGCCAGCAAATCCGCGACGGCGCGGGCATTCGCCACATCCTCCATCGTATAGGCGTCCGACTGGTGGGAGGAGCAACTCAGCGCGCCGATAATGTCGCCATGCACCTTCATCGGTACATGCAGCCGGCTATGCAGGTTAAGTTCGATGATCGGGCTCGAAAACGACCCTTCGAAATGAAAGCGCGGATCGGAGCAGGCATCGCCGCTCAAGAGGTATTCCACCTCGCCTGACAGCAGTGTCCGGATCGGACTGCCGGTCAGAAGGGCGGGCGGCTGCCGGCTCCAGGCGCTGACGAGGCCGCTCTCATAAGCGATGTGATATTTGTCATCCAGCTGCTTGATGCAGACATCCATATGGTCATGCGGGATGATATGGCCGATCTCGGTGGCGACCGCCTGGATGATGGCGTTGAATTCGAGCTGCCCGGCAAGCAGCCGCGAAATGCCCATATAATGATGAAAAAGAGCGCTTTTCGGCGTATCCAGCATGTGCGGACGCCCTCCCAAGCGCCTGCCTTCGACCATCGCGGCGAATTCAATCCCTTGGGCGCCGCACCGTTCATTCTGCGCCCGGCGGCGGCGTTTCGTCCTGCGGGTTCCCGCATGCTTTCTGCGGAAACCCGCAGGAAGATTGCCGTGATCCGCCTATACAAGCCAAATCTTCTTGGTCATTCTCGCTTTTACTGGGGAAAGGAGCTCCAGTGCAAAGGAATTCCGCCTGCCGCCGAGGAGATTTGCGGTGTTGCGAGAATTCCGGGCTCGAAAAGGGCAAGCCACGAGGGAGGAAATCAAATGGCTTTCAGGAAGATGCTTATGGCATCGGCCGCTGTCGCATGCGCAGCTCTGCCGATCACCGCTCATGCCGATACGTCGGCCAAAAAAATCGCGCTTTCAAACAATTATGCCGGCAATTCCTGGCGTCAGGCGATGCTGACGAGCTGGGACAAGATCACCAAGCAGGCGGTTGCCGACAAGCAGGTCGCCGCCGCTGACGCCTTCACCACAGCCGAAAACCAGGCGACCGAACAGGCCGCGCAGATCCAGAACCTCATTCTCCAGGGTTACGACGCCATCGTCATCAATGCCGCTTCGCCCACCGCCCTTAACGGCGCGGTAAAGGAAGCCTGTGATGCCGGCATCACCGTCGTATCCTTCGACGGCATCGTCACCGAACCCTGCGCATGGCGCATCGCCGTCGATTTCAAGGCGATGGGCGCAAGCCAGATCGACTATCTCGCCAAGGCGATGCCGAAGGGTGGAAACCTGCTCGAAATTCGCGGCCTCGCCGGCGTTTCGGTCGATGACGAAATCCATGCCGGCATCGTCGACGCCGTCGCCAAGAACCCGCAGTTCAAGATCGTCGGTTCGGTCAACGGCGACTGGGCGCAGGATGTTGCCCAGCGCGCCGTCGCCGGCATTCTGCCGAGCCTTCCCGAAATCGCCGCTGTCGTCACGCAGGGCGGTGACGGTTACGGTGCGGCACAGGCTTTCGCCGCCGCCAAGCGTCCAACCCCCACCATCGTCATGGGCAACCGTGAAGACGAGCTGCAATGGTGGAAACAGCAGAAGGATGCCAGCGGCTACGAGACCATGTCGGTCTCCATCGCCCCTGGTGTTTCGACGCTGGCTTTCTGGGTGGCGCAGCAGATTCTTGACGGCAAGGATGTGAAGAAGGACCTGACGGTTCCGTTCCTGCGCATCGACCAGGCCAATCTTGAGGAGAACCTCAAGAACACCCAGAAGGGTGGCGTGGCGAATGTAGAATATTCGCTTGAGGATGCCCAGAAGGTGATTTCGTCGACAAAATAAGTCGCGCATTCACAAACTTCTCCTGCGGCGCTTTAAAAAGAAGCGCCGCAGCGACCCCCATATTCAATTTCAGATCACTGGCGTAATTGCTCATGAATGACATCATCGAGGCGCAAGAAGTCGTCGCCGCGCGCGGCGTGAAGGTCGTGTTCGGCGCGGTAAGAGCGCTGGATGGGGCCGATCTCGTCATCCGCACGGGGGAATGCCTCGGGCTTGTCGGCCATAACGGCGCGGGAAAGTCCACCATCGTCAACGTTATCAATGGTGGGCTAACGCCACATGAGGGTTCCGTTTCCTATGGCGGCAACGAAAACCGCCACGGCATTGCCGCCGCGCGCGCGAACGGCGTTCGCTGCGTGTTTCAGGAACTGTCGCTCTGTCCGAACCTGACGATCAGCGAAAATGTCCGCATCATGCATGCCTCCGCGGGTGGGCGAAACTGGCGCGTCCGTGCGCTGACGACGATCCGGCAGGCACTGGATGAAATTTTTCCCGGCCACGGCGTCGATTGCGAGCTGACCGTGGCCGAGCTTTCCATCGCCGAACGGCAGATGGTGGAAATCGCCATCAATTTCTGCCGCATACCGCACGCACCGAGACTGGTGATCCTCGATGAGCCGACGTCCTCCCTCGATGCCGGTCTCGCCGAGCAGCTGATGGATTATGTCCGCCGTTTCGTGCGTGAGGGCGGATCGGTTCTGCTGATCTCGCATATTCTCGGCGAAATTCTTTCGACGGCCACCCGTATCGTGGTGATGAAGGATGGCCGGGTGGTGGCCGACCGGAAGGCCGCCGACTTCACCACCCGCTCGCTGGTTGAGGCCATGGGCAGCGTCGTCAAGGAACAGGACAGGCGACGGGGTGAAAGCCGCAAGGCGGGCGAGAAGGTGCTTTCCATGCCGGCACGCCGGGGCGAAGGCCTTGCCTTCGAGGCCTTTCGCGGCGAGATCGTCGGCCTTGCCGGTCTCGGCGGCCATGGCCAGACCGAAGCGCTGCTCGATCTTTACCTTGCCCGCAACAATAGCTGGCTGCCCGCGCGCAAGACCGGTCTCGCCTTCGTGGCGGGCGACCGCACCCTGAACGGTACTTTTCCGCTGTGGAGCATCCTCAAAAACCTGTCCATCGCCTCGCTTAGAGATATTTCAACAGCAGGCATGGTAGACAGGGGCAGGGAAACCGACCTTGGGGCGCAGTGGAAAAAGCGCATCGAAATTCGCACGCCCGACATGGGCAACAAGATCCTTTCGCTCTCCGGCGGCAACCAGCAGAAGGTGCTTTTCGCCCGCGCGCTCGCCACCACCGCCAGCACCGTTCTGATGGACGACCCGATGCGCGGCGTTGATATCGGCACCAAACAGGAGGTCTACGACATCTTGAGAACCGAAGCCTCGAACGGCCGCACCTTCATCTGGTACTCCACCGAAATGGATGAAATCCGTCTCTGCGACCGGGTCTATGTGTTCCGCGACGGCGCCATCGAGGCGGAACTCGTCGGCGATGACATTACCGAGCAGAATGTGCTGGCCGCCTCCTTTGCCGGAGAAGACCACGCATGAAACTCTCCGCAAACGCCCTCCGCCTCATCATTCCCGCCGCCTCGCTCGCCTTCCTGCTAGCCGCCGTCTTCTATATGCAGCCGCGCGCCATGAGCTATACCGGCATGAACCTCCTGTTCAATCTGGCGGTGCCAATTGCGCTCGCCACCATTGCGCAGATGCTGATCATGTCGGTCAACGATCTCGATCTGTCGATGGGCGCCTTCGTCAGTTTCTGCGCCTGTGTAACCGCCACTTTCCTGCAAACCACGCCCGCCCTCGGAATTGCGATTTTTGCCGGTGCGATTGCGGTTTATGCATTGCTCGGCGCCATCATCCATATCCGCAACCTGCCCTCCATCGTCGTTACACTTGGCATGAGCTTCGTCTGGGGCGGCCTCGCCGTCCTCATCCTCCCCTCGCCCGGCGGCCAGGCGCCTGCCTTCATCCGCACGCTGATGACGGCGAAACCGCCGCTCGTGCCAATCGCCATCGTCGCCAGCATCCTGATCGCGGCGGTCGCCCATTATATCGTCATGCGCTCTTCCTTCGGCGTGTTGATGCGCGGCGTCGGCGGCAATTTCCGCTCGGTCGAGCGCTCCGGCTGGTCGGTCATCGGCATCCGCGCCGCCACCTTTGCGTTGGCCGGTTTCTTCGCGGTGCTGTCCGGTATCGCTCTTGTGGGGCTGACGACATCGGCGGACGCTAATATCGCGCTGCGTTACACGCTGCTGTCGATTGCCGGCGTCATCCTCGGCGGCGGCGAATTCGTCGGCGGAAGGGTCTCCCCCATCGGCGCCGTCATCGGCGCGCTGACGCTGACGCTCGCCGGCTCGTTCCTCTCTTTCATGCGCATTTCGCCCGACTGGCAGATCGGCGCTCAAGGGGCGATCCTCATCATCGTGCTGGCGCTGCGCATCCTGCTCAACCGTCTTGAAAAACGGGAGAAAAACCAATGAACGGGCTCTCTTCCCTCACCAGAAAACCATGGATCTGGTCCTTTGCCGCAACTGTTGCGGTCTGGATCGTCACCGTGCTCTTCACCGGCGGCGCAAGCTCCTTCGGCCTGTCGCATGCAGCACTCACCTTCGCGGCCTTTTCGGTCATCGTCGGCATCGGCCAGATGTTCGTCATCACGCTCGGGCCCGGCAATATCGACCTCTGCGTTCCCGCCACAATGACGCTGTCAGGCACGCTGGCGCTCAAATTCATGGATGTGTCGGACGGTCTCATTCTGCCTGGACTGCTGATCGCCATCCTGATCGGCATCGCCATCGGCATCGGCAATTATGCGCTGATCAAGCTCCTGCGCATCCCGCCGATCATCGCGACGCTCTCCATGAGCTTCATCGTGCAATCCATCGCCATCTGGTCGAACCGCGGCCTGCGCATCAAGCCGCCGGACACTTTGGCCACATTCGCCACGTCGAGCTTCTTCGGCATCCCCAACGTGGCGCTTGTCGCCCTGCTGCTTTCCGTCATCGCCTGGCTGCTTCTCGACCGCTCGTTTTACGGCCGCTGGATTTCCGCCATCGGCCAGAGCACCTTCGCTGCCCGCATGACCGGCATTCCGGTGGACGGCGCCCGTTTCGTCACCTATGTGCTCTGCGCGGTGCTGGCGGCGATTGCCGGTTATCTGCTCGCCAGCTTCTCCGGCGGTGCTGCGCTCAACATGGGCTCGGAATATCTGCTGATGTCCATCGCCGTCGTCGTCATCGGCGGCACAGCGGTGGCGGGTGGGGATTCCAATGTTCCCGGCATCTGGGGCGCTTCGCTCTTCATGTTCCTGGTGGTGTCGATGCTGAACACCTATGGTTTCGGCGCCGGCATCCGCCTCATCCTCACCGGCCTCATCATCATCTCCGTCATCCTTCTGGCAAGCGGCCCCAAAGCCACGCGCTGAACCCCGAACGACACGGCTAAAAGCGGACTACGCTCATGACCACAGACACGACCTCCCCTTACGAAATCCACGATGACCGCTTCCGTCACCTGATCGTCGGCAATGCGGAACTGGAAGAGCTTTATTCCGGTTGCCGCTGGGCCGAAGGCCCCGTCTGGTTCGCCGATCTGAACTGCCTGCTGTTTAGCGATATTCCCAATGAGCGCATGCTGCGGTGGGTGCCGGATGGCGGGATATCGGTATTCCGCCAGCCCTCTAACTTCACCAACGGCAACACCCGCGACCGGAAGGGACGACTTGTCTCCTGTGAACATGGCGGCCGCCGCGTCACCCGCACCGAGGTCGATGGCTCGATCACGGTTCTCGCCGACAGCTACGGCGGCAAGCGGCTGAACTCTCCCAATGATGTGGTGGTGAAATCCGACGGCAGCGTCTGGTTCACCGATCCGACCTACGGCATTCTTTCAGACTATGAGGGCTACAAGGCCGAGCCGGAGCAGAAGACCCGCAATGTCTATAGGCTCGATCCCGCAACCGGAAAGATCGATATCGCCATCGACGACTTCGTGCAGCCGAACGGCCTTGCATTCTCGCCCGACGAAACGAAGCTCTACGTCGCCGACAGCTCCTATAGCCATGATGTATCCCGCCCGCGCCATATCCGCGTGTTCGATGTGGTGGACGGCGCGAAGCTCACCAACGGCCGGGAATTCTGCAACCTCGACAATGGGCTGCCCGACGGCTTCCGTCTCGACACGGCTGGCAATCTCTGGACCAGCGCCGGCGACGGCGTTCATTGCTTTGCGCCTGACGGTACGCTGATCGGCAAGATCAAGGTGCCACAGACGGTGGCGAACCTCACCTTCGGCGGCCCGAAGAAGAACCGCCTGTTCATCACCGCAACGAAATCGCTCTATTCGGTTTATGTCGCCGCCACCGGCGCACAGACGCCCTGAGACACCGAAACCGGAGAATTCAGGCCGGGAGGGAACTGGCAAGACGGCTCAAGCGCGCTATAAATGCGCCATGAGTGACGATTCCAGCCCCTTCCTGACTGACGATATGGAGTTCGACGACGAAGCACAGGCCATCGAGCCCACCAGCCGTATGCTTTCCTGGGCGCGCAATTCCGCTCTATACCGGCTGCAACAGCGCATGATGACGGAAAAGCAGCTGCGCGACGCCATCATGCGCAAGGCCCGGGAAAAATTCGAGGATATCAGCGCGGCACAGGTGAAGGCGCTCGGCGAATTTGCGGTGACCTTCGCTTACAACATCAAGGCGCTCGACGATACGGCTTTTGCGGAAATCACCGTGCGAAGCGGCCAGCGCAGCGGCAAGTCAAAACGCGGGCTGGCGCAGAAACTCCAGATCAAGGGCGTCGCCCGGGAAACGGCCACGGCCGCGTTGCAGGAGACCAACGATCTGGTCGCCGCCGTCATTTTCGCGCGCAAACGCGCCTTTGGGCCTTATCGCCGTGTCGAACCGGACGAAAAGCGCAAGGCCAAGGAATTTTCCGCTTTCGCCCGCAACGGCTTCAGTTTTGAAATCGGCGCGAAGGTGATGGCGATGACAGCGGAAGAGGCGGAGGACATCCTCTCCGACGCGCCGCTTTAACATTTACTGCGGCAGGGGATGCGTCTTCAGATAGGCGATTAGATCAACAATATCGGTTTCGCTCCATAGCCCGAAAAAGCGCATCGCATTTCCGGGGATTGCCTTTTTCGGGCTGGCGATGAATTTCTGCAATTCTTCTTCTGTCCAGACCCGGCCAGATGCGCCTGCGTCTTTCAGCGACTGTGAATAATGACCGTAATCGGCCACGCCCGCCATCGGCCTGCCGACCACGCCCATCAGATGTGGCCCCATGCGGGTACGCGGTGCGTCGATGCTATGGCAGGTGGAACAGCGGCTGAAAACCTTCTCACCACGCGCAGCATCCCCCTCGGCAAAGACGCCTGCCGCAGGAAGGAGGGAAAACGCGGCCACGGCCGCGGCTTGTCTGAAGACGGAAATCATGATCCGGATAATACAACGCCCTCCCCGTCTGGCAACGAAGAGGGCGTGTTTTGACATGCGACACAATGCCCGGTCAAAAACACCGGGCAATTCGCCGATTAGTTCATGGCCGTCAGCGTCACAGACGTGCCGGTGGCAGCAAGGTTGAGGCCAACCTGACCCGTTACGCTGACAGTCTGAAGCTGGATGGAGCCGGAGGTGCCGCCAACGAGGATGTTGGTACCGACGCCGAGACCGACGGTGACTTCTGCCGTTGCGCCCTGATAAAGGCCACCCAGCGAACCGCGGTGGTAACCGGCAGTCGGGGCGAAAACGGCCCAGACCAGACGGCCCTGCGTGGTGAAACCAAGGTCAACGCCCATCTTGCGGATGGCGCCGGTGTAATGGTCGGTGCGACGCGCGCCCATGGTGGACTGGAAGGTGCAATCCAGTTCCTTGGCCGAGCCGAGAACGTAACCCACGCCACCGCCGATATCGCAGGTGAGGTAACCAATCTTGACGCCGTTGCGATCGTCCTGCTCCTGCGGAGCCGGCTCATATCTTGCAAGGTCGGCGGCGAGCGCAGAAACGGTTCCGCCAAGGCCCATAGTCAATGCGGCAAAAGTTACGGCAACAGCCTTTTTCATCTTGTTTTCTCCTGTTTTATCCTACCCGCAGCAGCCCTTCTTGCCCTCTCCGGATATTGAATTCCGCACTGTTAACGTTTGTTCCGAAAAATCGATCCAAAACAATTGAATTGGAGGCGATGAAAGCGAAACGGTTAACAATGTCTGATGGCGGTAGGCTGGCATTAAGACATTGTTAGGGCGACAAATGCGCGCGGAATTACCATCAACAGCAAGCGTTTCCGGCCGTTGTTTTGCTGCAACATCTCAAAACGGCAAAGCGACAGGAAGGCCGGTGGCGGCATGGGTCATGACATCCATGCGCACGCCGTAGATGCGCTCCAGCGTCTCCGGCGTCATGATCTCCTGCGGCGTTCCGCGTGCAATCAGTTGGCCGGAATGCAGCGCGACGATTTCGTCGCAGAAACGTGCCGCCATGTTGACATCGTGCAGCACCACGATGACGCCGAGGCCCTTTTCGCGCGACAGCCTCTGCACCAGAGACAGCACCTCGAGCTGGTGCGCCATGTCGAGCGCGGAGATGGGTTCGTCGAGAAGCAGGCTTTCGGCATTCTGGGCCACCAGCATGGCAAGCCACACGCGCTGGCGCTCACCCCCGGACAGCGTGTCCACCAGCCGGTCGCGGAAGGCGACGGTATCGGTGAGTTCGATCGCTTCGTCCACCTTCTCCTGATCGGCTTTGGTGAACTGCCCAAGCGCGCCGTGCCAAGGATAACGGCCGAGCGCCACCAGTTCCTTAGCCAGCATGCCGGAGGCGGCCGGCGTATATTGCGGCAGATAGGCGAGCTTTCGCGCAAATTCACGATTGCCCCAGGCGCCGAGCGTCTTACCCTCGAATGAGACCCTGCCCGCCGTCGGCTCCTGCATGCGCGCGAGAATCTTGAGCAACGTGGATTTTCCCGAACCGTTATGACCGATCAGGCCAATGGTCTTGCCGGTCGCAAAACTGGCCGTCAGCGGCTGCAACAATGTCCTGCCCGGCACTTCCATCGTCACGCCGTCGAGAGAAAAGAGCGGAATATCGTCATCATCGACGGCAAGCGCTGCCTGACCCATTGTTATCATCTCCGTACACCGTTCAAAAATTTAGTCATCGCCTGCCTGAAAGCCAGATCAGGTAAGGCGCGCCGGCCAGAGCCGCAAAAAGCCCGAGTGGCAGCTCATAGGGAAAGGTGACCGTTCTCGCACCGAGATCGGAAAGCGCCATCAGCACCGCACCGAACAGGAAAGAGGCGAACAGATGGTCGCGCGGCGTGGTGAAACCGGCGCGCAGCGCAATATGCGGCGCCATCAACCCGACAAAACTCAAGGGGCCAACGAGCAGCGAGGCGGCACCGGTGGCAATGCCCGCCACCGCGATAACGGCGATACGCGCGGTGCTGAGCGGCAGACCAAGTGATAACGGCACGTCCCGCCCGAGCGGCAGGATCGTCAGCCAGCGGGTCACCGAAAGGGCCGCCGCCAGAAGCACGATGGAAAGAATGGCGAGAAAGATCGCCGAAGCCGGAGTCGCCGTTGAACCCGAGCCGCTGAGCCAGGCGAGAATCTGCCATGCCCGCTGGTCGCCGATGGCAAGCAGCGCCGAAAGCACAGCCGAGCAGAGCGAACTGACGGCAATGCCGGCGAGTAGTATTTTTTCCGGCGCAAGATGCCGGCGCATGGAAAACAGCAGGACGAGGATCATGACGGCCGCAGAGCCGATGCCGGCGCTGCAAAACAGTTCGAAAAGACCGGCGGCCGGAAAAATCGTAATGGCGGCGGCAAAACCGAGGCCTGCACCGCCGCTGACGCCGATCACTTCCGGGCTTGCCATGGGATTGCCGGTCAGCCGCTGCAAAAGCGCGCCCGCCATGGCGAGCAGACCGCCGGCGGCCATGGCGGCCAACAGCCGCGGCCAGCGGAAGGGCATAAGGCTTTGCAGGTCAGTGGCCTTGA
Organism: Agrobacterium sp. ST15.13.013; assembly: GCF_027956525.1. NCBI lineage: Bacteria > Pseudomonadati > Pseudomonadota > Alphaproteobacteria > Hyphomicrobiales > Rhizobiaceae > Agrobacterium > Agrobacterium sp. ST15.13.013. The sequence goes on along the minus strand of NZ_JAQKGP010000009.1, from coordinate 22,829 downwards.
GCATTGTCCAGCCATCAGGCCCCTTGCCGATGGCGAGTGCGGCAAATACCAGCACTGCCATGATGAAGAGCACCGGCAGCAGGGCCGCAAGCCCGCGTCGTGTGGCGAGATCGACGCCTTCGCCACGATGCACATCGGTCGGCCGGATTTTCGGCAGCAGCCACAGAAGCAGCGGCCCGCCGATCAGCGCCGTCACGGCACCCGTCGGGAAAACTTCCGCCGTCGTAGTCGCCAGAAGCTGCACGAGACCGTCGCAGAACCAAAGCAGCAGACCGCCCAGCAGGGGCGAAACAAGAAGGACGGAGGATGACCGCCGCACGCCGAGCGCCCGGGTGAGCGCCGGCGCGGCAAGACCGATGAAGCTGACGAGGCCGACCGCTGCGGCAACGAAAGCGGCCAGCATGACCGCGACGGCGGCGACCGCCAGCCTGATCGAAAGCAGCGAGACGCCGAGCGATCGTGCGCCGGCATCGCCGAGACCGAGGACCGTCAGCGGCTTTATCAGCAGGCCGGTCGCGGCAAGCCCCGCGAGAAGCTGGAAAGCGAGCACAACGGCATTCGACCAGTCCTGCTGGCTGAGCGAGCCGCCATTCCAGACGACAAGGGACATCAGATATTCGCCCTGCGCGAGCGTCAGCGCCGCGGAAACGGACGCGGCGGTGATGCCGACCAGCAGCCCCGACACCACCATGGTCACCGGCTCGAATGAGCGCCGCCAGCCGAGAATGAAAACGATGCCGGCCGCCGCCGCCGCACCGGCGAGCGCCACCCATGCGCGGTTACCATCCAGCACCGAAGGAAAGAACAGGGTGGCGATGACGATGGCCAGTTGCGCGCCGGCAGATATGCCGAGCGTCGAAGGATCGGCAATCGGATTGCGCAGCAATTTCTGGAACAACGCACCCGACAGTCCCAGCATCGCGCCCGCCAGAATGGCGACCGCCACGCGCGGCATCAGGCTGAAGGCGAAAATCACCTGATCCATCGACATGGTGGCGGCATCGAACGGCGGGCCGGGCCATGCGCCGAAAGGCAGCCGCAACAGCCCGGCATGCAGGGAAAGCCCGCAGGCCAGAACGAACAGCAGCCCGAAGAAAAGAGGCCGCGCGGTCACAGGGCTTCTCCCTGCGCCGAGAGCGCTTCGGTCAGAAGCCGCGCAAAGCGCATGCCGGCGGTGATGCCGCCATAGGGGCCGACATTGCCGAGCGTGACCACCCGGTTTTCCCGCACGGCAGGCAGCGCGCGCCATATGGCGCTGCTGCGCAAGGTTTCCCGCGCCTCGACCGGAATGTCGGAGACGATGACGATGCGCGCATCGGGCGAAGCGGCGAGATTTTCAAGCGGCACCGGGGCCGCAAAGGTGAATTGCGAACGATCCACCCAGGCATTGGCAAGCCCCAGCCGGCCAAGCACATCCCCGAACATGCTATCAGCACCGAAAGCGCGAAAATGCCGGGCGTCGCCGATGTTGATCACATAGGTCGGCCGCGCCGCGAAACCGGCAAGGCGGGTCCGCATGGCCTGCAGCGCCGCTTCCGTTTCGCCCAGCACCCTGCGCGCCTCGTCTGCCCTGCCGAGCTTGCCGCCAAGGGCTGAGATCGCCGCCAGGGCCTTTGCGAAAGGCGGTTCGCCCTTCACGTAAAAGGGCAGCGAGAAGACCGGGGCAATCGCTTCCAGCCTGCCGATATAACGGGTGTAGAAGGGCGAAATCAGAATGAGATCGGGCCGGGTCAGTTGCAGAAGCTCGAAGTTCGGCGCACCGCGCAGGCCGAGATCGGCGACGGTTGCAGGGATCTCCGGCTCGACCGCGTCCACCCGGAACTGGATGAGTTCGGTCGCCGCCACCGGCATGACGCCGAGCGCAACGGCGGTTTCCAACATGGCCCAGTCAATGGCGGCAAGGCGTGGCGTGACCGCCGCGCGCGCCTTGCCGGCAAGAGCAGAAGCAGCGACCAGGCCTAAAAATTCCCGCCGCCCCCAAAGGGGGGACATCCATCGATCCTTGCGCGTCATGCCCCTGCTGCTTCACTCCGATATGGCGTCACCAACGATAGGTCAGCTTGCCCATAACCGTTCTTCCGTCACCGTAATAGCATCCGAAAGTGGAGCAACTAGAAATATATTCTTTATCAGTCAAGTTTTGCACCTGAAGCGAGGCGCGGTAGCCGTTCTTCTCGTAATGCACGCCGAGATCGAGCAGGGCGAGGCCCTTCATCTCGAAGGTATTGGCGGCATCGCCATAGCGTTTTCCGACATAACGCACACCGCCGCCGATGCCGAAACCCTCAAGGGCGGTATCTTCCGGGAAAGTGTAATCCAGCCAGAGGCTTGCGGCGTGGCGGGGCGTGCTGTCCAACTCCTTGCCGTTATTCACGCGGCCGGAGACCTCGCTGTCCATGTAGGTATAGGCAGCGCGCAGGTCGAGCCCGTCGGCAAGGCTTGCGACGCCCTCGAGTTCAAGGCCTTTCACATGCGCCTCGTCCATCTGCTGCGTCACGCCGCCCACAGTCGTCGTGACGTTTTTCTGTGTCAGATCGTAGACCGCGGCGGAGAAGAACCCGTCGAAACCCTCGGGCTGGTATTTGACGCCCGCTTCCCATTGTTCGCCGGTGGTCGGTTTCGGCGCATCGCCGACAGCCGGCTGCGGCACCGGTTCGAAGGAGGTCGCATAGCTGACATAGGGCGCGATGCCGCCATCGAACAGATAGCTGACGCCGACGCGGCCGGTCAGCTTGTGATCGTCCTTGTCGAGCGAGCGGTAGGTGGTGCCGTTGAAGGTTGTACCGCCGGTGCTTGCCCAATCCTGCCGCAGGCCGGCGGTAACGCGCCAGTTCTCAAAGGCAATCTCATCCTGCGCATAAAGGCCGATCTGGGAAATATCCGTCTTCACATCGGCATAGAGCGTGCGCGACGTGAGGCTGATCGGCCCGCCATAGACCGGATTGACGGGATTGAGCGGCGTCGCGGCCCAGAATTCGGTTTTGACGTTATTGTCGAAATAACGGTAGTCCAGCCCGACAAGCAGGGTGTGGTCGATTGGCCCCGTGGAGAAATCCGCCTGCAGGCTGTTGTCGATGTTGAAGGTGTTCAGCAGCTCGTCCTGGAACGTCGCATTGCGACGGATGAGATTGCCGATCATGCCGCCGTTGGCCGACGACATGCCGAGCGCGCGGTAGGACCAGTCGAAATTGGAAGAACGAGCATTCTGCCGGAAGGTGAAGGTCTCGTCGAAACGGTGCTCGAACTCATAGCCGATATTGGTGAATTTACGGTTCGACGTATCGAAGGACGGATCGCCGACATAAAAGCTGCGGTCCAGCATATTGCCGGGTCTGAGATAGGTCAGCGCCGCCGGCAGGCCGGAGGGCGAACTCGGATTGTCATGCTGATAGGAGGCAAGAACCGTCAGCTTCGTATCCTTGTCCGGCTGCCAGGTGAGCGCCGGTGCGATGAAATAGCGGTCGTTCTGCAGATTGTCCGTCTGAAGGTGGGCGTTGCGCGCAAGACCTGTCAGGCGATAGGCGAAACTGTCGGTGCCCGCGACCGGTCCACCGATATCGAACATCGACTGGTAATAGTCGAAGCTGCCGATCCGCGCCCCCACTTCGCCGAAACGCTCGAAGATCGGTCGCTTGCTGATGAGATTGATGAGGCCACCGGGATTGCCCTGACCATAAAGCACCGAGGCCGGCCCGCGAATGACTTCCACCCGCTCCAGACCATAAACTTCATAGGACGGCGCACCGGCCGTGCGCATCAACCGCAGACCGTTTAGAAACTGCAACTGGTTCCCCTGAAAGCCGCGGATACGCGGCGCATCGAAACGCGGATCGGCGCCGAACGGCTGCGCAACCACACCGGGAACATAGTTCAACGCCTCGCCGAGAGTGCGGACGTTCTGCACATCCATCTGGTCCTTGGTGATGACGGAGACGGATTGCGGCGTCTCGATCAGGGATCGCCCCGTCTTGGTGGCGCTGGCGCTCGTTTTCGCCACATAGCCTTTCACCGGAGCCTTGGGGTCCTGATTTTTGGCGCTGTCCACTGTGATGGTCTGCAGCACCGTCGTACCGGCCTCCTGCGCAAAGGCGGAAGCCGGGGCAAAAAACGCCGCATAAGCGATGACGGCGCAACCGCCAGCCAGAATGGAAATGTGTTTGATTTTTCCCTGCACGCCAAGACCCTTCATCACCCGCGCCACCACAAGACGGTATTTTCTGGAGAATTTAAGTCATCTTATTACGCAAGGGACGGATTGTGATCCAATAAGCGCAGCCGGTTTTTTTCAGAACTGTTGATTATGAAAACTCACATCGATAATAGCTTTGAATTATTCAAATCTGCCGGGAAAGGCCGTGACGATGGGCAGGAAACCGGCAAGCCGGGCGGAGACATTCGAATTACGCCACCTGCGCTATTTCACCACGCTGGTAGATGAGCGCAATTTCGAGCGCGCCGCCGCCCGCCTCGGCATTGCCCAGCCGGGCCTGAGCCAACAGATCATGGCGCTCGAACAGATTGTCGGCATGCCCCTTCTCGACCGGACGCGCCGCTCGGTGAAGCTGACCACGCCCGGGCAGCTTCTCTATGAGGACGCCCGGAAGATCCTCGCCAATGCCGAGGCGACGCTTGCGGCGCTCAAACGCGTCGACCGCGGCGAAACCGGGCGCATTTCCATCGGTTATGTCGCCTCGGCCGCCTATTCCGGCCAGATGACCCGGTCCATCGCCGGTTTCCGTGCTTCCCATCCCGATGTGGAGATGCAATTGATCGAGATGGAGATGCGGCTGCAACTGGCCAAGATTGCCGACGGCAATCTGGATTTCGCCTTCATCCGCCCGCCCGCGCCCGTTCCGGAAGGTGTGACAACCCATGTGGTGCTGCGCGAACCGCTGATGGCCGCGCTTCCTGAAAACCATCCCCTGGCCTTTGCGCTGCAGGTCGATCTGAAAAACCTTGCCGGCGAGACCTTCATTACCCCGCGGCAACCACCGGATGTCGGGTTTCACTACAATACGATAGAGGCCTGCAATGAAGCCGGGTTCCAGCCGGCGATCACCCCGGAAGGCAGGGACTACACCACGATCGCCAGCATGGTGGCCATCGGCCTCGGCGTCGCGCTGGTGCCGCGCTCGCTTAATTGCCTGAGGTTGCCCGGTGTGCGCTACCTGCCGCTTGCCGCCAGTCCCACGACCTCGGACCTCGCCATCGCCCACCGGAAAACGGAAGCCTCTCCCGCCGTCAGGGCCTTCATTCTCCACATGCGCAATTGAAGCGGGCAGCATCCGCCCGCCTGTCGATCCCGTGGACGAAAAATCCGTCATCATCCGTTTGCGCCGCATTGGCGGCAAAAGGCGGGGGCGGCGTAACGCCATGAAATTGCGAAAAGAATGACGCTCTTGCGGGCAGGCCCAAGACGAGGCCGAAATCCTGTCCGGATATTTCCTGTACCCGCTTTTCCCCATGGCCGCAGCACATCCCATAATCGCGCCAGATTTCGATTCACGGGAGACAGCAATGGCTGAGACTTACGAACACCACGCCGCCGGCCTCGAATCCCCGGCATCCCACGCTTTCGATGTGGTTCCGGACGATACGAGCCCGCTTCCTTCCCCCACCCGCGCCATCTATGTGGGCAATGGCGGCCATCTCTGCCTGACCCTGCTTTCCGGGGCGACGGTGACCTTCCAGAACCTGCCCGCAGGCAGCCTGCTGCCGGTCAGGGCCACGCGCATATTTGCAATGCGCACCACCGCCACAGGCATCGTGGGCCTCAATTAAGAGCTCTATCGTCATCCGCCAAACGGCCACCACGGAGTGTGACACTTTCATGACAAGCTTTCAGGTTGATGTCAGCAAAATGACGCATCCGCCATTGGTCGGCCCATGCGGCAGCCTTTCCGGCGGCGTTTTCGCCCCGTCTCCGTTGTCGCCGGCCTATTGTAAATCTGGTGGATCTGACAGTGGCTCTTTTTACCGCGAAAGCGACGGGAACAGTAACATATCGTCCGGAAATCGGCAGCGTGCCGCTCAGCCTGCTGACGGCGGCCTATCTGCTGTTTTTCACGAACCGGACATTCTGGTCGAAGGTTCACACCTATCTTTCGGCCTATCCGGTCGCCATCGTCGCGCTTTATGGCGCCATGGCTGCCCTTTTCGGCGCGCTAATCATTATTTTTTCCGCCAAATATCTCATCAAGCCGTTCTTGATCTTCCTGATCTTCGCGGCGGCGGCCGCTTCCTGGTTCATGGATCGCTACGGCATCGTTATCGACAGCGATATGATCCGCAACGCCATGGAGACGACACAGGCGGAAGCCGGCAATCTGATCACGCCCGGCTTTCTCTGGCACATGGCGATTTACGGACTGGTGCCGTCCCTCCTCATCGTCGCCGTGCGTGTGCGGCACCGGACGATCCTCGACAAGCTTTTATGGAACACGATCAGCATCCTGATCTGTCTTACCATCGCCGGCATCATCAGCTTCGCCAATTCCAAGACCTTCACCACCGCCGTGCGCCAGCACAAGGACATTGTCAAAAGCGTCAATCCCCTGTCGCCGATCATGTCGGCCATTCATTATTTCACGCTGGCCGGCAAGGAAGTCGATATTCAGGTCAGCCCGGTCGGCAGGGATGCGAAAATCCTGCCTTCATTGGGCGGCGTCCGCAAACCCCGCATCACTGTCATCGTGGCGGGCGAGACCGCGCGGGCCGCGAACTTTTCCCTGAACGGTTATGGGCGCGAGACCAATCCCGAACTCGCAAAACGCGGCGTGATTTATTTTCCAAACACGACCAGTTGCGGCACCGCGACGGCGATTTCCATTCCCTGCATGTTCTCGAAGTTCCCGCGTTCGCAATATAGCCACAACAAGGCGCTGGCCAATGAAAACGTCATGGATGTTCTCGTCCATGCCGGTGTCAGCGCCACATGGCTGGACAACAATACCGGCAGCAAGAACGTGGCCGACCGTATCCCTTATTTCGATCTGCCCTCGACCAATGACAGCCGCTTCTGCACTGGCGGAGAATGCCGCGACGATATCTTCTTCGACAAGCTCGATTCCTGGCTCAATAACGTTACCAGAGACAGCGTGATCGTGCTGCACCAGATGGGCAGCCACGGGCCGACCTATTATCTGCGTTATACCGACGAATTCCGCAAATTCACCCCGGATTGCCGCACGGCCGAGCTTGGCAACTGCTCCGACGCGGAGATCGTCAATTCCTACGACAACACGCTTCTTTACACCGACCATTTCCTCTCGACCGTGATCGACAAGCTGAAGGCCCGTTCCGACAGGCTGGCGACGAGCATGATCTATGCATCGGACCACGGCGAATCGCTTGGCGAGAGCGGCGTCTACCTGCATGGCGCGCCGTATCTGCTGGCGCCCGACCAGCAGACCCATGTGCCGTTTCTCGTCTGGTTCGATGACGATTTTGCCAAATCCATGGGGCTCAACAAAGCCTGCCTCGCAAAAACCGCGGCGGAGGGCGGGCGCTCGCACGACAATTATTTCCACAGCATCCTCGGCATGATGAATGTCTCCACATCGGTCTACGATCCATCGCTCGATGTGTTCGGCGGCTGCACCCAGCGTCAGAACAGCTGAAACACTGTGCTTGACGCTTATCCGGAGAAAGAGATACGCAAGACGAAGCGATAGAGGGAGCTGTCTTGCGGGTTCTGCTTGTTGAAGACGATCATGTGCTGGGCGAAGCGCTGCGGGACCATGTCGCAGCGGCGGGTCATGCTGTCGACTGGTTCAAGACGCTGGGTGACGCCATGGCCGCGACGCTGACGATGGGTTACGGCCTCATCCTGCTCGACATGCGCCTGCCGGACGGCGAGGGCATCACCCTTCTGCAAGGCCTGCGCCAGCGCGATGACGCGACGCCGGTCATCATTCTGACGGCCCACGACCAGGTCTCCGACCGCATTGCCGGACTGAACGCCGGTGCGGACGATTATCTGGTCAAGCCTTTCGATCTCAACGAGCTTTCGGCCCGCATGCTGGCCGTCTCGCGCCGTTACGAAGGGCGTTCTGCTCCCGTCATCCGCCTGCCCGGCATCGAGATCAATCAGGTGGCGCGCAACATCACGGTCGATGGGACGGCGCAGACGCTGAGCGCCCGGGAATGGGCCGTGCTGGAGAAACTCGTCGAACATCCTGGCGCCGTCGTTTCCAAAGCGCAATTGCACGACACGCTTTATGAATTCGGCGCGGAAATAGAAAGCAACACGGTCGAGGTCTATATCAGCCGGCTGCGCAAGAAAATCGGCCATGACCGCGTCGAGACCGTGCGCGGCGTCGGCTACACCATCAGATAGTCAGAATTACAAGCAGGCAGAAATGGCCAGACCGACCAGCATGACCCGCAAGCTCGTGACGGCGCTGACCAGCGTTGTCGCCATATCCTGGCTACTTGCCTGCGCGCTGGGCGTCATGGTGATGCAGGATGAGTTCGCCGAGATTTTCGACGCGGGCCTTGAGGAGACCTCAGAAAGGCTTCTGCCGCTTTTGCTGGACGATCTTCGCGAAAACAATACCGCGCCCGCGGCGCAGAAACTCAACAAGCCGGCGGAGGGGGCGGAATATCTGACCTACCAGGTTCGCGACCGTGAAGGGCAAGTCGTGCTGCATTCACATGACAGTTCGACGGAACCTTTCGAGGTACCGCTCGATCCCGGTTTTTCAGAGACATCGTCGCAACGTATCTTCACGATCGCTTCGCCGGACGACAATTATTTCCTGCAGGTCGCCGACGCCTTCGCCAATCGCCGCGAGGCGATCGAAGAGGCGGGCGCCGCGCTGCTTCTCCCCGTTCTCATCCTCATTCCCGCCAGCATTTTTGCCGTCATTGTGGTGGTGCGCAGAACGCTGCGACCGATACAGACCCTGCGCGACGATATCGGCAAAAAGGACGGCGGCAATCTCGCGCCACTGCCGACGCAACCATTTCCGGGCGAACTGCATCCCATTGCCCGTTCGGTCAATCTGCTGCTCGGACGATTGCGATCGGCAATCGAGGCGGAACGGGAATTCACCGCCAACAGCGCCCATGAATTGCGCACGCCGATTGCCGGCGCGCTGGCGCAGGCGCAGCGGCTGCATGCCGACATTCCGCCGGAGCTTGCGCCGCGTGTGGAGAACATTGAAAAATCCCTGCAGCATCTCGCCCACCTGGCCGAAAAACTGCTTCAGATGTCGCGCGCTGAAGCAAAGATCGGGGTCACCGATAAAACGAGCGACGTCATCCCCGTGCTCGAACTCGTGATCGATGACATGAGCAGAACGACAATCGGAACGTCGCGCATCCGTTTCAACAATCGCCGCGACGGCGGTTTACCCTGCAGGATCGGCGCGGATGCCTTCGGCATCATCATTCGCAACCTTCTCGAAAACGCGCTGATCCACAGTCCGGCGGAAAGCCCGGTGCAGGTCGTCGCCGAAGCAGACGGCACGATCCACATCGTCAACTCCGGGGCGGCTATCGATGGGGGGCTCTTACCCAAGCTAACGACGCGTTTTACCAGGGGCCAGACCACGGCGGACGGAACCGGGCTTGGTCTGGCCATCGTCAAAAGCCTCGTGGAGCAAGCCGGCGGAAAGCTGCTGCTTTCCTCTCCGGCGCCGGGTCGGCAGGATGGTTTTGAGGCCCGCATCGTCCTTCCTGTCGAACCCGCCTGACTGCAGAAAAGAACAAGCCCGCCGGAAGGGCGGGACTTTTGCCGGTCTGGATGCGGGTCGCTCAATCCTCGTGAATATGGCTGTGATCGCGCGTGTCGCGCATCTTCACATAAACCACCAGCGACAGAGCGATCATGATCGTCACATACCAGAAGAACCAGCTTTCGTGGCCGATTTGCTTGAACTTCAGGGCCACGAATTCCGCCGTTCCGCCGAATATGGTGTTCGCCAGCGCATAGGGCAGAGCCACGCCAAGCGCGCGGATATGGGCAGGGAACATTTCCGCCTTCACCACCGCATTGATGGAAGTATAGCCGGTAACGATCAACAGACCGACCAGAACGAGGGCGAAAGCCATGATGGGATCGGTCGTCGTCGAAAGCGTGCTGAAGATAGCATAGGTGCACAGCGTTCCGAGAATACCGAAGCCGACCATCAGCGGTTTGCGGCCGATCTTGTCGGACAGCGCGCCGGCGAGCGGTTGGCACAGCATGAAGACGAAGAGCGCCGCCGTGGTGATCTCCGTGGCGCTTTCCTTGCTGAAGCCGGAGGTGTTGACGAGGAATTTCTGCAGATAGGTCGTATAGGCGTAAAAAGCGAGCGTGCCGCCGGAGGTGAGCGCCATGACCATCAGCGCTTCCCTTGGATAGTGCTTGAACAGCGCCCATCCGCTGGACTTCGGCTTGTCGACAGCACCGGTCTTGGCATTTTCGAAGGACTGCGTCTCGACAAGGCCGCGGCGGATATAAAATACCGCAATCGCCAGAAGACCGCCGATGAAGAAGGGAACGCGCCAGCCCCAGGAGCCGAGTTGTTCCGGCGTCAGGATCCGCTGCAACACCAGAAGCACCGCCAGCGCCAGAAGCTGACCGGAAATGAGCGTCACATACTGGAAACTGGAGAAGAAACCACGGCGATTCTTGCCGGCCATTTCGCTGAGATAGGTCGCGCTCGCGCCATATTCACCGCCGACGCTGATACCCTGCAGAAGCCTTGCGAAAACCAGAATGGCCGGCGCGGCAATGCCGATCGCCTCGTGGCCGGGCGTAATCGCGATCAGCAGCGAACCGAGACACATCAGCGTGACAGATAAGGTCAGGCCGGCCTTGCGGCCCTTGCGGTCGGCATAGGTGCCCATGAACCAGGCCCCGATGGGCCGCATCAGAAATCCGACTGCGAAAACGGCGGCTGCGCTCAGAAGCTCGGCGGTCTGGTTTCCGGAAGGGAAAAACACCGGCGCAAAATAAAGGGTGAAGGCCGAATAGACATACCAGTCGTACCATTCGACGAGATTGCCCGCCGATCCGCCGATGATGGATTTCAAACGGGTTTTCTGATCCGGCGCGGTGGCGGGACCATTTGCCATAATATTCACGGGTAAACTCCAATTCATCTTCGTCTGGAGATGGAAGGGCGAACGGAAGGTGTGATAATTTGTCGCTCTCGGTGGGGGTATATACCCGCCATGTTGCAGTGCGCAAGTTTATACCGCGCCGCAATATTGACGAAAAAACAGCAAGGGCGAGCAAAACCCTCGTCGCGCCCTTTCTGTAACCACACGGCTTTTCGTCGGGATTTTGGGTGAAAACCGCGAAAGCGGAGGTGCCCGACTGTGATCCGCCTTGTAAGCCGCCCGTGCTCAAACTAAAAAATATCAATGATTTACGATATATCGGACGTACAGATCGAGAAGCTCCTCATTGCCGCCGCCCGCGCCGGCGAGGCGCTGGCGCGGCTGGACGAGCGGATCGACCGGTCACCGATGAAACAGGGCTTCATCGAAAGACAGGATTTCACCGATGCGATTTCATCCATGTGGGTGGATGGCGAACTCGTTCACATGGAAGATCTTGTGCTGCATGACGCCCATATGGATGTGCGCGCGCCAACCCATGAAATGACGGCGGCGCACCGGATTCTCCGCTCGCGACGGCTGATCTTTTCCAATGCCTCCGGCTGGGCCTTTACCGCGCCGGGCCTTTCGAGGCTACGCGGCAGGGCCGCGCTTGCCGAAGAGCCAGCACCTCCACGGCAAACACTCGACCATTCCCGCGATGAAGATGCCGACGCAGAGGAGGAAACATCGCTGGACGGCGCTTTTTCCGAGCTGGACGCGCTGCTGGCGCGAAGCGCCGCAACGCTCGATGCGATCACCACCGGAGGCGCGCTTCAGCCAATGCACAGGGAGGAAAGCCATGCGATCATCAACGAACCCGACTGGGACGAAGACGAACGGTTGAAAGAATGGTGGGCTGTCCTTGCGCGCACGGAAGAACTGCCGGCAATCCTTCGCACCGCCATCCTGCTCGACGCGTGGAACATGATCGAGGTGCTGCAACGCAGCCCCTGGCTCGGCCGACTTCTGGTCTCCGCCTTTCTGCGCGACGGCGCCGTCACACCCGCTCACCTGCCGGCCCTGAGCGCCGGTCTGCGTGCGATCCCACGGGAGCGCCGGCACGCCCGAAACCAGACGCAGCGCATTGCCGCACTTCTCGACAGCTTTTACGAAGCGGCGCAGGCCGGCATGAAGGAACATGACCGCCTGACCCATGCGCGAGAACGCATGATGCGCAAACTGGCCGGCCGACGCTCTTCCTCTCGCCTGCCGGAACTGGTGGAGCTTGTCGTCTCTCGACCGGTGGTTTCGGCGGCGATGATTGTCAAGGAACTCGGCACCACGCCGCAGGGCGCTATAGGCCTCGCCAACCAACTGGAATTGCGGGAAGTGACCGGCCGTGGCCGGTTTCGCGCCTGGGGCATGCTGTAGCGAAAGCCGCCCGTCCTCGCAAGAGCCCTGAAAACGTGGGATTTTCGGCCATTTTCGGGCAGGGCGTGCCGCAGGAACCGGCGATCACGAATCTTAACAAAATTTAACTATTGCGTAGGTCGATGAAGCCGCTATGTTCCTCGCTGCGTTGCAGCACCGATATTCTTCTCCGGCAACGCGGTCGCATTCGGCCCCGGCAACTTTTCTGTGCCGCCCGCATTTAAGTGTCCATTCTGAGGGAGATGCAATAATGACAATTTCAATCTCACAACCCGATTCCGATCACGAAACCGATGCTCCATTTGCCAAAAAGGTCCTCACCGCACGCAATCTCGCCGGATATACGGTCGAACAGCTTGCCGTGACCTGCGGCCTGACCACCAGCGAAATACGCGCGCTGGAAGACGGCACGGACAGCGATCCGCTGCGCATCAGACGCGTTGCCGCAGCACTTCATATTCCCGTTGAAACTGTTATCTGATCCACCTGGCGATCATTAAAAATCTCAGCGCCGCCGGGGACGATGTTCCGGGAACATCCGGGCGGCGCGCGTGGCCTGATTAAGCCAATCCCTTCCGGAACATTTTCCGCGCTCCTCTCTTAACATTTTCGTTATCCGGCACCACATGGGGTTCGCGAGCGACCATGTTTCGCCTTTGCGACATGTGCCCCGCTTGCGCGAGAGCAGCAACAACCTCCGGAATCCTGCCATGACACTAAGTCTCGACACCGAAGAACGGGTTTCTTCAGCACTGGATGAATTGTGGCCGGCGGAGAAGACGGAAATTCTTGACTGGCTGATCACGGGCACCAAGGACGAACGCTTTATCGACGACATATTCGTCGAACTCTGCAACAGGCTTCGGGAGAGCGGAGTTTCCGTGGCGCGGGGCGTGCTCGCTTTCCGCATTCGCCATCCGCAATGGCTTGGCGCGCGCATTCTGTGGAAAGCCGGCCTGTCCTCCGCCGAGATTGCCACCTATGGCTACGGATCTGAAAATACGCCTGAATATCTCAATAGCCCCATCAACGACATTCATCAGGGCGCCACCGAAGTCCGCCACCGGCTGAACGGAGAAGACATCGATGAGCCCGGCTATACGATCTACGAAGACCTGCGGGCCGAGGGGCTGACGGATTATTGCGCCTGGCCGATCGAGCATACCTTCGGCAAGCGCCATGTCGCCACATTCTCCAGCGACCGGCCCGGCGGTTTTTCCGACAGCGAAATCCTCGCCCTGAAAAACCTGCTTCCGGCACTGGCGCTCGTCAGCGAAATACGCCTGAAGAACCGTATGACGCGCACCCTTCTGGAAACCTATGTGGGGCCGCATGCGGGCGAAAAAATTCTCAACGGCGCAACGACACGCGGCAGCGGTATGACAGTGGGTGCGGCGATCCTGATCTGCGACCTGCGCAATTTCACCCATATTTCCGACCTTTGGCCGCGCGACGATGTCATCGAGCTTCTGAACGGTTATTTCGACGCCATGTGCGATCCCATCGAGGAATTCGGTGGCGAAATCCTGAAATTCATGGGCGACGGGCTGCTGGCGATTTTCCCGCTCAGCGACCCGCAGGCCTGCGAAAACCTGCTGAAAGCCATTGCCAGCGCGCAGAAGAGCCTCGTTGCGCTGAATGAAATCAATCGCCGCAAGGGACACGATCCTCTCGGCTACGGCATCGGCGTGCATGTCGGCGATGTCATGTATGGCAATATCGGCTCGAAAACCCGCCTCGATTTCACCGTCATCGGCCCTGCCGTCAATATCGCGTCACGGCTGGAAACGCTGACCAAGGAGACCGGGCGCAATGTGCTTTTCTCAGAAGAATTCGTGCGCACCGCCGGATATCAGGGAAAGCTGGAAAATCTCGGCCCATGGCTGCTGCGCGGCCTCGAAACCCCTGTTGAGGTATACGCCCTGCCCCATAATACGGCCCTGACAGCTTCGGCTGATTGATTGTTGCGCGGGGCTTTTCTCGATACCAGCCATCCGCGCCGCACCATCTTCCTGAAGGCGTGATTTCGCCCCCCTGGATCATCGTCAAAACGCTTGACACATCTGCGATGTCGATCTAGCAAAATAGAACATATATTCCATATCGAAACATTGCTTGTATTCATATTCTGTCCTTCCGGGAGTGAGGGATGGGTGTGAGAAACCGGAGGAAAGATGGTTACGAAATTGGCGCTGCTCGGCGCTGGACGGATCGGCAAGGTCCACGCCAAGGCGATCACCACCGACAGCCGTGCGCAGCTGGTGGCCGTTGTCGACGCCATGGCCGGCGCTGCGGAAGCAATCGCCCGCGAAGCGCAGTGCAAGGTCAGCACGATCGATGAGGTTCTGGCCGACAAGACGATCGACGCCGTCATCATCTGCACGCCGACCAACACCCATGCCGACCTGATCGAGCGTTTCGCCCGCGCCGGCAAGGCGATCTTCTGCGAAAAGCCCGTCGATCTCGATGTCGCCCGCGCGGAAGCCTGCGCCAAGGTGGTCGAGGAAACCGGTGCGAAGGTGATGCTCGGTTTCAACCGCCGTTTCGACCCGCATTTCCAGGCCGTCCACAAGGCAATCGACGATGGTCGCATCGGCAAGGTGGAAATGATCACCATCACTAGCCGCGACCCCGGCCCGCCGCCGGCCGACTATATCAAGGTCTCCGGTGGCATTTTCCGCGACATGACCATTCATGATTTCGATATGGCCCGCTTCCTGCTCGGCGAGGAAGTGGAAACCGTGTTCGCCACCGGTTCCGTTCTTGTCAATCCGCAGATCGGTGCGCTGGGTGACTTCGACAGCGCCAGCATCATCCTGACCACGAAAAGCGGCAGGCAGGCGATCATTTCGAATTCCCGCCGCGCCACCTATGGTTATGATCAGCGCATCGAAGTGCACGGTTCGGAAGGCTCGGCGGCTGCCGAAAACCAGCGCCCGGTTTCCATCGAAATCGCCAATGCGGAAGGTTACACCCGCCCGCCGCTGCATGATTTCTTCATGACGCGTTACACGGCGGCCTATGCTGCGGAAATCACCGCCTTTATCGACAGCATCGAAAACAATGTCGCACCGTCACCCTCCATCAAGGACGGTCTGATCGCGCTGAAACTGGCCGACGCCGCGCTGAAATCCGCGACCTCGAAGACGGCCGTGACGATCGGCTGAAGGCCTTAAGCGCGACGCCGTCATATGGGCATGAACCCCACCAGACATGTTGCCGTCATCCTCGGCCTTGTGCCGAGGATCTAAACACGTCGAATACAACCAGCAAGTCGCAGATCCTCGGGACAGGCCCGAGGATGACGTCGATGCAATTGGCATGAATTAAAGACTTGCGCCTTTTCGAGAAATCTAAACCAGACAGTAGCGCAGGCTAAGCCGGCAATCCGCCTGCCAAAAACGCAGCTTCCACACTTGCATGGCAGCTATTCGGAAAATAAGGTTGTCTGACAAGGTGCCGTCATAACATATGGCCGACACCCACCTCATTCATCCCGAATACTCTTTTGCCGACGGCAGTCGGATAGCGGTTTTCTTATGCCACCACCCAGAACCGGCTTTCTTTATGCGCTTGTCGCCTTCACGATCTTTGCGGCGCAAGATGGCATATCGAAACATCTGGGCAGCGCCTATCCGCCGGTTTTTATCGCCATGCTGCGATATTGGGCCTTTGCCGTTTTTGTTCTGCTGATGGCTGCAAAATCCGCCGGCGGCATCAGGGGCGCCGTCATGGCCAACCGCCCTTGGCTGCAGATCGGCCGTGGCGTGCTTCTTGCCGTACAGATCGTTTTTTCCATCTTCTCCTTCGCCGTCGTCGGGCTGGCGCACAGCCATTCCATCCTCGCCTCCGCGCCGCTGATCGTTGCGGCGCTGTCCATGCCTTTGCTGGGAGAACATGTGGGCTGGCGGCGCTGGAGCGCCATTTTTGTCGGCTTCATCGGCGTTCTCGTCATTCTCAAGCCGGAGGGCGACGGTTTTGATAACAAGCTCATCATCACCTTCGTGGCCGCCTTCATGTTGGCGCTCTACAGCGTCCTGACCCGCCTTGGCAGCAAGAGCGATTCAGCGATGACCAGCTTCTTCTACACCGGCGTGGCCGGCGCGGCGGCCCTGACGCTGGTCGGCCCGTTTTATTGGGTCAACCTCGCTCCGCAGGATTGGGGCTGGATGCTGGCGCTTTGCATTACCGGCATGAGCGGCCATTATTGCCTGATAAAGGCGTTCGAACTGGCGGATGCGGCCTCCGTGCAGCCCTTTTCCTATTACCAGCTGGTGCTCGTCTCCATCATCGGCGTCACCGTCTATGGGGAAGTGGTGACGCCCAACATGGTCATCGGTGCGGCGATTGTTATCGCCGCCGGCCTCTTCACCATCTGGCGGGAGCATGTGGTTGCCCGCAGGAACCGCCGGGAAACGAAATAGACGGCCAGCGCTGGAAATCCCTAGACGAGGGCCGCCTCACACCGCAACAGCATCCCAAACAGGTCACGTGGTTCATCCGGGTCGGCCAGCAGATCGAGCTCGGTATAAAGCCCGGTGGATGGCAGCTTTGAGCGCACGTAACGCAGCGCCGAAAAATCTTCCGTCGCGAAGCCGACGCTGTCGAACAGCGTGATCTGCCGGTCGCTTGCCCGCCCCTGCTTTTCACCCGATATGACCTGCCAAAGCTCGGTGACGGGATAATCCGCCGGCAATTGCTGGATTTCACCTTCAATGCGTGTCTGCGGCGGATATTCCACAAAGATATCCGATCGCAGCAGAATGTCCCGGTGCAGTTCCGTCTTGCCGGGGCAATCGCCGCCCACGGCGTTGATGTGAATGCCGGGCCCGACCATGTTGTCGGTCAGGATCGTCGCATATTGCTTGTCGGCGGTGACTGTCGTGATGATATCCGCCCCTTCGACCGCTTCCTGCGAGCTTTCACAAATCTTGATGGCAAAACCCTGCCCGGCGAGATTGCGGGCGCATTTTGCGCTGGCGGAAGGGTCGATATCGAATAGCCGCAGCGTGTCTATGCCGAGGATAGCCTTGAAGGCGCGCGCCTGGAATTCGCTCTGTGCGCCATTGCCGATGATGGCCATGGAGCGGGAGTTCTTGCGGGCGAGATATTTTGCGGCAACAGCGGAGGTGGCGGCGGTTCGCAGCGCCGTCAGGATGGTCATCTCGGTCAGCAGCAGCGGATAACCATTGCCGACATCGGAAAGCACGCCGAAAGCCGTCACCGTCTGGCGGCCTTCCTTCATGTTCTTCGGATGGCCGTTGACATATTTGAAGCCGTAAAGCGTGCCATCGCTGGTCGGCATCAGTTCAATGACACCTTCCTTCGAATGCGAGGCAATGCGCGGCGTCTTGTCGAAGCTTTCCCAGCGGCGGAAATCCTCTTCCACCACCCCGGCAAGCTCGCGCAGAAACGTATCGATGCCCACGCGCAGCACAAGTTTCATCATGTGATCGACGCTGACGAAGGGGACGATATTGAGGTTCGGTATCACGGTCATCATATCACCCCTTTCAGCCGGCCCGCGTCGGGCGGTCCATGACCCGCTTGCCCAGCAGGCTGGCGGCGAGATCCACCATCAGCGTCGCGGTTCTGCCGCGCTCGTCGAGAAACGGGTTGAGTTCCACGAGATCGAGACTGCAGACCAGCCCGCTATCATGCAGCATTTCCATCACGAGATGCGCCTCACGGAACGTCGCGCCGCCCGGAACCGTGGTGCCGACGGCGGGCGCGATGGAGGGCTCGAGAAAATCGACATCCAGACTGACATGCAAAAGCCCGTTCGCCGCCTGAACCCGAGCGAGGAATTCGCGCAGCAGGACGGCAACACCGTGCTCGTCAATCGAGCGCATGTCGTGAACGGTAATGCCGCTTTTTTCCAAAGCGGCCCTTTCGGCCGGATCAACGCTGCGGATGCCGATCATGCCGATATTTTCCTCAGGCACCGCATGGGAAAGCGGCGGGAAATAACCGTCAAAACCCTTTCGCCCGCTGAAATAGGCAACCGGCGTACCGTGCAGATTGCCGCTGCGCGTCGTCTCCAGCGTGTGATAATCGGTATGGGCGTCGAGCCAGAGCACAAAAAACGGACGGCCCTTTTCAGCCACCCGGCGCGCCATGCCGGCGACCGTCCCTGCGGAAATCGCATGGTCGCCGCCGAGAAAGATCGGTACGGCATCCGCGCTCTCACGATAGGCAGCCTCCGTCAGCGCCTCGGTCCAGGCCACGGTTTCAGGCAGATGATGCACGGCGGGATTGGGATGGTTAAATTCGCGGAAGGTCACCGGCGTCACATTGCCGGTATCGACAACGCGATGCCCCAGTTCTTCGAGAGCATAGGCAAGCCCCGCAACGCGATAGGCGCTCGGCCCCATTTCGCATCCCAGTTGCCCGGCCCCGATCTGCAACGGCGCACCAACAAGCCTGATTTCCATTCCCGTCCTCACTTTCCTGCCAACAAGCCCAAGTTCACCACAGCGATCCGGCGAAATGAACATCAAATATTGGCAATATTATCGAAATAAGCTATCGATATGGTAAAATTGATTTACCGAATTGGTCATATGGACAATCTCGACGAGCGGCTCATAACCCTTCTGCGCCACAATGGCAGGCGCAGCATTTCCGATCTCGCAATCGAGACGGGAACCTCGCGCGCGACGGTGCGTTCGCGCATCGAAAGAATGGAGAATGACGGCACGATCATCGGCTATACCGTCATCCTGCGTGCCGACGCCGTGGAGGCTGCAATCCGCGGCATCATGATGATCGAGATTGAAGGCCATGTGACGGACCGCGTCATCCGCACACTCGGCGGTTTTCCGGAAATCTCTGAAATTCACAGCACCAACGGCCGCTGGGATCTTATCGTGGAACTCAACGCCGCCACGCTCAGCGATTTCGACGCGGTACTGCGCCGCATCCGCTTGGTGCCCGGCATTACCGGCAGTGAGACCAGCCTCTTGCTCTCCACCCCGCGTTCCACCCGCGCACGGCTCTGAGCCACGGGCAAACGCAAAACAGGGATAAAACGCATTTTTCGATTTTTTCGACTTGCGCCCCGGAATAAATCATCTATATGACGACCCACCAAAGCGAACGCGCCACGCGCTTTAAGGCTTTTGGGGAATAGTTCAATGGTAGAACAGCGGACTCTGACTCCGTCGATCTTGGTTCGAATCCAGGTTCCCCAGCCAATTCTCCTTAAAAGCCCTTAATTCCTTGATTTTCCAGTCGTGCCGGATAGTGTTTTGGCATCATTGGCGACCTGATGCCCAGAACTGATGCCCTGAGGTGATGCCCACGCCGTTCAAGCGCGAGGGACAAAGCAGGGCATTCGCCATGGCCGTGCGCCACGAAGTCGAGAATCTGATCCGCCGCGGAAATATCTTCTATTGGCGGCCACGCGTCCCGGCCGCTCTCATCAACTGCGGTCCCGGTACGTGTCAACGGGGCGGTCGCCAATCAGTTCGATGAACAACGCGAGGCGACTCTGTGCTGTCGAAAGATCGCGTTCGATGTTAGCTCCGCCTCCGAGGCGTCGCGCGGCGATATATGTCGGGATCACATCGGTCAGTGCCGGCTGAGGCGACTTCGGACGCTTAACCGTTCGTCAATCCAGCTCGAAGGCCGGAATGAGCCTCCCATGAGCATCGCGACGGGTGCCTTCGTCATCCGGCAGGGGCTGAGGAGGTGCGTGTCCTTTACCGTCGGCCATATCGTCACGCTGTTCGAACAACAGGAATGCGCTAACTACTTCAAATCGTGCGGATATGACCCCGAGTAAAGCGGACGCCCTCTAGACGCGAAAACTTTACCCACGGTCCGACGTTCGCGACACTCATCTCACAGCCAAGCCAGCGATGGTGATCATCACGCAACAAGTATGTGGGTCATTTTGTGGGGCCAAGGCGCAAATTAATTACAACGCATTGACAAAAATACGCTTTTTTTTGCATCAATGGCGGGCCGTGCGGGATAGCGATGAGAACTATGTCTACGCCATAGCCCTCCAAAATGGGAGCTAAATGCCCGACCGGGCCTTACGATTCGCGCGTGGTGCCGAAGCCTTCCAGCGCGAATTCAAAGCGTTGGGCACCCCATCGCCTGCAAGCAACTTCCTGTTGCCAATTCCGGGTTTCGACGGGGGGCGAGGGTGCAAGAGCCCGGCTCTCGCACCCTCCTGTCCTGTCAGAGATGCTTTTTGTAGAACGGCACGAGCTTCGCGACCGCTTTGGCGACGGGCTCGGGCTGGTCGTAGAGATCGTAGTGGGTCGCGCCCTCGACGACGAACAGGTCCTTCTGGCTCTTCACTCGGGCGTAGAGTTCCTGTCCGTCCTTCAGCGAACCGAACGCGCCGGGCACGGAGCCGGTGATGATCTGGATCGGCTGCGTCAGCAACTCTTCGACCATGTGGAACGCATCGAAGGCGATCACGCTGCCGACGCTGGTAAAGCGCAGCTTGTTGGGCGCGCAGGCATTCTGGCCGCGCGGCGTGCGGTAGTAGTCCACGGCCTGCGAGACATCGACATCCGTGATCCCGGCCGCGTCGCGCTCCTCTGTCGAGTTCGGAATCCAGTTGTTGATGAGCGGTTCCGTGCCGCGCGCCTCGGCGGTGCGCTGCTTGCCAATGGCTTCGAGTGCAGCAATCACGTCGCCCTCGCGGTTCAAACGGCCGATATTCGCGCCGACCACCGTGCCCACGGCTTTGATGCGGTGTTCGGTCATGGCGGCGTTCACGGCATAGCCGCCGCCCGCACATACACCCAGCACGCCAATCTTCTCCTCATCGATATAGGGCAGCGTGACGAGATAATCGACGGCGCAGCGCACGTCCTCGACGCGGGTGGCGGGGTCTTCGATATAGCGCGGCTCGCCCCCGCTCTCGCCTTGGAAGGAGGCATCGAAGGCGATGGCGACGAAGCCCTGTTCGGCCAGCTTGGAGGCATAGAGACCAGCGGTCTGTCCCTTGCAGCTAGACCCCGGATGGACGCAGACGATAGCTGCGTACTTCCTGCTCTCATCGAAATCGGCGGGGAGGTGCAACTCGGCCGCCACATCCCATGTGCGGTTCGTGAAGGTCACGGATTTCATACTTGATCTCCTTTTTAGGGCTTGTCGGATCGGTTTCGATAGAACCTATGTAGCAGCCGCGTTCCATTTCGATTAGACATCATATGATGCATGCCTGCATTAGTGAGGCTTATGAATGGACGGAGAGAATCTGCGAGACCTGAATGCCTTCGTCGTGGTCGCGGAGGAAGGCAGCTTTACCCGCGCCGCCGCCCGGCTTGGCGTCTCGCAATCCGCACTCAGTCAAACGATCCGTGGACTGGAGGAGCGCCTTGGTCTGCGCCTTCTCAACCGCTCTACTCGAAGCGTCTCGCCAACAGAGGCAGGAGACCGGCTGCTGGCCCGCGTCCAGCCGGCGATGCAGGAGATCAACGAAGGACTGACGCAGCTGACCGAATTGCGCGAGAAGCCCGCCGGAACGATCCGCGTTACAGCAGATGAGTTCGCTGTCCATCACGTCCTCTGGCCCGTGATCGAAGGCTTCCTGCCAAATTACCCAGATATCGGTATCGAGATAATCACTGACTACGGTCGCGCGGATATCATCAATGATCGCTATGATGCCGGTGTGCGTCGTGGCCGGCTGATAGCGCAGGACATGATCGCGGTGCCGATCAGCGCGGATATCCGCATGGCCGTGGTAGGATCACCCGCATACCTTGCTGGACGACAGCGGCCAAAGACACCGCAGGATTTGATCGGGCACGCCTGCATCAATCTGCGCCTGCCCAATCACGGCGAGTTCTTCGCATGGACGTTCCGCAAGGGCGGCAAAGAACACCGCATCAAAGTTGAGGGGCAACTCGTGTTCAGCACGCTGCCGGCGATTCTGACTGCAGCGGTGGCGGGCTTTGGACTGGCCTACATGCCGGAGGCGATGGTCAGGCCCCATGTGGAATCGGGACAGCTCGTCGAGGTGCTGAGCCCTTGGCGTCAGGTCTTCGAGCGGTATCACCTCTACTATTCAAGCCGGCGTCTGGCATCCCCCGCGTTTTCTCTGCTGGTGGATGCACTGAGGTACCGAGAATAAGCTGGCAGCATTTCGACAGTGCGATTGAAGTCGGAAGTCGAAATAGTCATGCTGCGCCACTCAGCACTCGGTTTTGTCGTGGAACTGGCGGTACTTTGCGGTCTTTCTCACCCGGTAGCGGTGCGGTGATGGCGGCAATATCGCACCCTAGAGGGCAATCGGCTGTCCGACTTGAGAGATAGGTGACGTTTTGTACCGGAGACATGGGTAACACTTTTCGCTTTGCGGGAGGTGTTGATGCCGTGGAGAGAGACTTCGGTTA
>NZ_JAQKGP010000091.1:0-512 GCF_027956525.1 Agrobacterium sp. ST15.13.013 | reverse complement strand
ATTGGCCTTCAGATGGGTCGAATCCGTATAGAGCACGGTCCCATCCACCAGACCATGCCGGATCGCCTGCTCCACGATGGCATCGAATATATCCTGGGCAACCTCCGTCCCGTTGAAGCGACGGCGGCGGTTCTGCGACAGCGTCGAGGCATCGAAGACAGGATCGGTCAGCTTCAGGCGCAGAAACCAGCGATAGGCGACGTTCACCTCGATCTCGCGCATCAACTGCCGCTCCGAGCGAACACCGAACAGGTAGCCGATGAACAGCGCCTTGAACATGCGTGTGGGATCGAGCGGCGGACGGCCGTTGTCGGCACAGTAAAGACCGGCAACACGATCATGGATAAATGAGAAGTCGATCACCGCGTCGATCTTGCGAAGCAGGTGATCTTTCGGGACCAGGCTATCGAGCGTCACCATCTCGAGAGCGGTCTGTTCAGGAGCAGGTTTCTTCAACATGTCCCAATGAATCATAAACCCCCAGCTCACGCCAGGGGTTTGTCAGCAGTCTG
>NZ_JAQKGP010000090.1:0-515 GCF_027956525.1 Agrobacterium sp. ST15.13.013 | reverse complement strand
CCGTGGAAGACGACCACGTCGATAGGACGGGTGTGGAAGCACAGCAATGTGTGAAGCTTACCGTTACTAATAGCTCGATCGACTTCTTCGTTCCCATTGTTCATGCTCATCGAAGATGAGCATTATCTGTTCTGTCTTCACGCTGTCGCGGCCTTCGGCCGCTGCGCTGCAGACGGCGCGCGCCATAAGGTATTTTGCTTGGCAGCAAAAACCGGAAGGCGCGACGGACTAGCGTCCTGTATGGCTGCCACGCTCGATCTCGAGCAAGGCAGGTAAACGGACCAGTCACAGAAAGACGTGTAATTAAGATAAAAAGTGGCAATGCCACCCAGCTTCTCGAAAACAACAGTCATGTGAAAACATGAACAAGGTTGCTTTGGCCACCTGGTCCCTCATATCAGAGGTGGCCGGATAGTCGATTGGCGTCCCCCGTGAGCGACAAGCGAACGGGATAAGGCATGCCAATCCAAAAAAGCAATCATATGTTCATGCGTTCCGCATGAACATATGTTGCG
>NZ_JAQKGP010000089.1:0-624 GCF_027956525.1 Agrobacterium sp. ST15.13.013 | reverse complement strand
TTCGCCGAATGCGCGGGTAACGCGGGGTGGAGCAGCCCGGTAGCTCGTCAGGCTCATAACCTGAAGGCCGCAGGTTCAAATCCTGCCCCCGCAACCAAAATTTACATGACTATCAAGACTTTAATCGGCCTCCTTCGGGAGGCCGAAGTCGTTTTT
Organism: Agrobacterium sp. ST15.13.013; assembly: GCF_027956525.1. Taxonomy (NCBI): domain Bacteria; kingdom Pseudomonadati; phylum Pseudomonadota; class Alphaproteobacteria; order Hyphomicrobiales; family Rhizobiaceae; genus Agrobacterium; species Agrobacterium sp. ST15.13.013. The sequence goes on along the minus strand of NZ_JAQKGP010000089.1, from coordinate 468 downwards.
ACCCCTAGCACAACGCTAGGGCAGATTCTGTGGTCGATGAATCGATTGTGAAGTGACAGGGCGAGCGGAAGCTGACTCAACATCCATTGCGAAAGAGATGGATGATGGGACGAGCACTGAGCGATGATCTTCGACTACGCGTGTTAAAAAAGCGTCTGCGGCGGGCATGTCTGCGCGCCAGTCGGCGGCGCGGTTCGGGGTTGGGATTTCGATGGTGACCTTGCCCCCAAGTTTTATCCAGTTTTGAGTTTGCTCCAGCGGTTTTGGGTTGCTGTATTCGGGGCGGTAGCGGCGGGTTGCGGTGCGGAGCCATTTCGGCTGCGCAGCACCGCATCACGTCGCGGGTTGATGGGTCTTGGGCGAACTCGGTGCGGATTTCGGATTAACGGGACATCGATTCCGGTAAATCCCGGACAGTCGTTTCACTAAATCGCGGACAGTCTCGCGGGATCGACTTTCGTTCGCCTG
>NZ_JAQKGP010000088.1:0-626 GCF_027956525.1 Agrobacterium sp. ST15.13.013 | reverse complement strand
GGCAACCAGATGGCCGAGGCGGCCGAGGATCTTGCCAAACGGACTGAGCAGCAGGCTGCTTCGCTCGAAGAAACGGCAGCCGCCGTCGACGAGATCACCGTCACGGTTCGCTCGTCGGCGGAACGTGCCAAGGATGCCGACCAGATCGTCCGCCAGGCCAAGCAGAGCGCCGACGATTCAGCCATCGTCGTCAACAATGCGATCGATGCGATGGGCCGGATCGAAGAAGCCTCCCGCCAGATCGAGCAGATCACCGGCGTCATCGACGAGATCGCCTTCCAGACCAATCTGCTGGCGTTGAATGCCGGCGTCGAGGCGGCACGCGCCGGCGATGCGGGCAAAGGCTTTGCCGTCGTTGCCCAGGAGGTGCGTGAACTGGCGCAGCGCTCCGCCAAGGCGGCCAAGGAGATCAAGGTCCTCATCAACAAGTCGACGGCCGAGGTCAATACCGGCTCGCATCTGGTCCAGGAAACCGGTTCGGTCCTTGCGAAGATCAGCTCGCAGATCGTCACGATCAGTCAGCATGTCGAGACGATCGCCCGCGGCAGCCACGATCAGTCGAGTGCGCTGCAGGGGGTCAACTCGACCGTCAATCAGATGGACCAGATGACACAGCACAATGCGGC
>NZ_JAQKGP010000087.1:0-627 GCF_027956525.1 Agrobacterium sp. ST15.13.013 | reverse complement strand
GAGAAAACGGCAAACGGGAATCTTGCTAGTCTCGGTGGCTCGGAGATGATTATAATAGACAGCAGTAGCGCCGATGGTAGTGTGGGGTCTCCCCATGTGAGAGTAGGGAACTGCCAGGCATCAAATTGCAGTAAGCCGGGGTGACAACCGGTGGTAATAAAGCGAAGAAATTCGGTGGAGCGGTAGTTCAGTCGGTTAGAATACCTGCCTGTCACGCAGGGGGTCGCGGGTTCGAGTCCCGTCCGTTCCGCCACTTATTTAACATTAAGCCTGCTCAAATAGCAGGCTTAGTGGTAAGAAAATTTTAGGGGCGTAGTTCAATTGGTAGAGCACCGGTCTCCAAAACCGGGTGTTGGGAGTTCGAGTCTCTCCGCCCCTGCCATTTATAAGAATCCTTTGCTCAGGCAAAGGATTTTTTTTATCTCTAATCTCCATTGGCAATATCCTCTACGAAAATACCTTGCTGATCTCCGTCCATGGAGAGTAGCGTTTATTCCAGAATAGGGTTTTTGAGGATCTCATGGATCTGCGCCTGCTTATCGCTATTTTGTAACCAGATCGCATAGAGTGGACGGTGTAACGTAGCGCTGTCCATGACCGTATGTAACCCATGCTTTTCTTTCGCCC
>NZ_JAQKGP010000086.1:0-627 GCF_027956525.1 Agrobacterium sp. ST15.13.013 | reverse complement strand
ACGTCCGAGCCCAGTCCCAGAGAAACCTTGTGATGGCTTAGTCGGCCGGAATTGGTGGAGGGGTTGGAGGTAGGAAGGATCGCTTGTCCGAGGCATTTTTGTTGTTTGAAGGTTTAGGCCTTCATCTGATGGGAATGCTGGATTGATGTTGCCTGACCGCGCATCACCGGATGATATCTCGAGAAGCTGGTCTTAATGATACGACCTCGAAGTGCACCGGCGTGCCTTCATATGAGGATTGTATCGAACACGTCGATGTCATCAGGAAATGACTTGATTGTAAAAGGTAATCAAGTTGCCGTTCCTTCGGAACGGCTATGGATGAGCATAGACAATGAGAACGAAGAAGTGAATTAAGGGCATTTGGTGGATGCCTTGGCATGCACAGGCGAAGAAGGACGTGATACGCTGCGAAAAGCCGTGGGGAGCTGCGAATAAGCTTTGATCCATGGATCTCCGAATGGGGCAACCCACCTCAGATATCTAGAAAATCTGTTTTGCTGAACTTTTTGATCTCACGCGCCGTACCGCACTTCCTTTGGAAGTGCTGGCGCTGCGATGGCGCGGCGGACGCCCGCCGACGGCCTATCGGCCTGTACTGGTGCCTTGCTCGATCTTGAGTTTGGC
>NZ_JAQKGP010000008.1:0-195785 GCF_027956525.1 Agrobacterium sp. ST15.13.013 | reverse complement strand
TGGAACAGAGAACGCTGCAAACAATCGACAATCCGTTCGGCACGAGATTGTCACCTATGTCTTAGGTACAAACTGTTACCTATGTCTCCGGTCTGGACAAGCGCCGAAATGGCGGAGAGGATGGGATTCGAACCCACGATACGCTTTTGACGTATACTCCCTTAGCAGGGGAGCGCCTTCGACCACTCGGCCACCTCTCCGGTGCGGCCTGATTATTGCGTAAAAAAAATGATTGCAAGGCTTTTTCGCCAAGAAGCACAAAAACCTGTTGGCTGAACATCCTCCTGCGAAACTTTGCGGGCCTTTCGGGAACTTCTTGCAGGCCGGCACGTTCTGGCTTCGGTAACAAAAGAGGTGTTCTAATGGCTCAGACCAAACTGAATGTTGTCGAAGACACGATCGAAAACCAGATTGCGGAGCTGCGTTCGCAGATCGCATCCCTCTCCAAATCCGTCTCGGCCCGCGCGGAAGGCGTGGGCGAAGATGCATCCGAATTTCTGGATGAGGCGCGCGGGCGCGTTCGCAAGGCGGCCCACAATGTGCGCGCCCAGGGCCAGCATGTCGTCGAAGCGGTCAAGGAGAATCCCGGCACGGCAACCTCCCTGCTGACGATCGTTGGCGCACTCGGTTTTGCAATCGGTTATGCGGTCGGCACAAGCACGCAGCAGAATTCGTCGAACGGAAGCCTTTATCGCTGGCGCTGATGGCCGCACGGGCTTAAAATTCAGGCAAGGCGGGTCAATCCCGCCTTGCCTTTTCGTGTTGATTTGAATTGGGATGAATGGGGGCGAATATGCGGTTCAGCGACGATCTTGAAACGGCTTTGTCGGATTTTGCGAGGGATCACGGCATCGACAGGGATGAAGCCATCCAGCGCATCGTTCGCGCCGCCCTTATCAATGGCGGTTATCTCGCCTCCGGCGAAGAAGGCATTCCGCCGGAAAAGCTGAACGCCAGCAACGACGACTGAATCAATATCCCGACCGCGATGGCGCAGGTGCTGCCCCGCCCTTGTAACGGGCCGATAGCGCACGCAGGGTGCTGGCGAATTCCGTTACATCGGCGCCGACGGCCACGAAGGAAGCGCCGAGTTCGAGATAGCGGCGATTGTAGGTTTCGTTGAAGGTGAGAATGCCGGCGGCCTTGCCCGCCTTGACGATCTTGACAATGGCTGCCTCGATCACCGTCTGCACTTCCGGCTCGTCTATCCTGCCGAGATAACCCATATCCGCCGCCAGATCCGCCGGGCCGATGAAGACGCCGTCCACGCCTTCCACCGCAAGAATATTGTCGAGATCGTCGATCGCCGCACGCGTTTCGGCCTGCACCAGCAGGCAGACGCCGTCCGAGGCGCTGTCGGCGTAATCGGTTATCGTGTTGAAGGCGGAAGCGCGGGCGACGGCAGCCCCCATGCCGCGAATGCCGCGCGGCGGATAATGCATGGCACTGACCAGATCTTTCGCCTGATCGGCCGAATCGACCATAGGCACGAGAAGCGTGCGCGCACCCGCGTCCAGAAGCTGCTTTATCATCCAGCTTTCGCCGACCGGCACGCGCACCACCGGCTCGGCGGGCGATGTGGCAAGCGCGCGAAGCTGATCGATGATGCTGCGCAGATCGTTCGGCCCGTGTTCTCCGTCAATCACCAGCCAGTCAAAACCCGCAGTGCCGGCGATTTCCGCCGTGATGGCCTCGCCCATATCGAGCCAGAGGCCAATCTGCGGCTTGCCGGCATGGATGGCGGTTTTGAAACGGTTTTCGGGAGCGGGCATGATGTCCTCAGGAAAGCAGTAATTTCAGATCGGCGGAAGCATCCGCCAGGATGGCGCGATCCGGCTCCGCGCCGGTATCGAGCAGTTTCTTGCCCGCGACATAGGCCTTGGCGTCGTTGACGGCATCCACCGCCACGAATCGCCCATCGCGAAAATACCAGACGGACCAGCTGCCCTCGCGCGCGCCTTGCCTCAGCATCGTCTCGTCGTAACCAAGATTGAAGCCGGCGATCTGCAGTTTGGCGTCATATTGATCCGACCAGAACCATGGCTTGGGATCATAGGCGGTTGCAGCCCCGGTGAGCACGGCAGCGGCCGCCTCAGCCTGATCGACTGCGTTCTGTACCGATTCGAGACGCACATGCTGACCGCGCCAAGGCAGCAGCGCGCAGTCGCCCACCGCATGAATGGCGCTGTCGGAGGTGCGGGTATGGTCGTCCACCACGATGCCATTGCCGACGTCGAGGCCCGATTCGCGAGCGAGGCGGTCATTCGGTGTTACGCCGATGCCGACAATCACGAAGTCCACATCCAGCGTCGAGCCGTCGGAGAGTTCGGCAGCGGCCACCCGGCCATCCATGCCGACAAGGCGCACAAGGCCGGTCTTTTCGCGAATGGAAACGCCGTGAGCCTGGTGGATGCCGCGCATGATATCGGCGGTTTCCTTCGCCGCCACGCGCTGGAGAATACGGTCGGCCATTTCGATCAAGGTCACTTCGAGGCCGAGCTTGCGGGCGACGGCCGCTGCTTCGAGGCCGATATAACCGCCGCCGATCACCAGCAGCCTGCGGCCCGGCTTCATCTCCTCCATCAGACGGTCGGCATCGCGTTTGTCGCGAACGGTCAGGACGCCTTCCAGATCGCCGCCAATACTGGCGGGCAGCAGCCGGGGAGCCGCCCCGGTCGCCAGCACCAGCCGGTCATAGGAAAGCGTGCCGCCGTCCTGCATGCGCAGGGTTTTGGCTGAGCGGTCTATCTCCTCGACCAAGGTGGAAAGCCGCATATCGACATTGTTCTCCGCGTACCATTCCTCCGGCCGGAACATCAGCCGGTCGAAGCTCATCTCGCCGAGGAGGTATTTTTTGGAGAGCGGCGGCCGCTGGTAAGGATAGGCATCCTCGGAACCGACGATGGTGATGGGGCGCTCATCCTTCAGCGCCCGAAGCTTCGACGCCAGCGCGAAAGCGGCCTGCCCCGCCCCGACGATTACCAGCCTTCCCGTCACAGTCCACTCCCAGAAGAATCACGAAGCGCCGGTCCTGTCGGGCCTCGTGAAGCGATATTGCAAGGCTCAGGCGTAACGCCAAGTACGGCCCCAGTCAACACCAGCCCCGTGCAAGCGTGACGCAGTATCAGCACAGACTGCAACCGGATGAGACCGAACGCATTTCCATAGTGGAAACATCGGCTTCCGATGGGAAGACTGGTTGAGATCGATACAGACAACAGACAATTGCGTTCATTTCCTTCATGCCCTGGCAAGGAAGCGGCGTTAAAATCGGCATCAAAAGAGGCAATCCGGGAGGTTGTCATGGCTTTGCATATGGATCCCCGTCTGAACGTCCCCCAGGACGAGATGTACGAGAAATTTCAGATCGACCGGCCCGGCAAGATCACCTTCATCGGGCATCATCTCAGCGCCAAGGACACCATGCGCTGCCTGGTGCGGACCATTTCCCTTTACGGCGCGGAACTGGATGTCAGCCCCGATCTGGAAATGCCGGCCAATTTCTATCTGGAAATTCTCGGTATCCGCGATGAGATCGGCTGCACGCTGATCCGGCGCGAAGAGGAAAAAGTGACGATCGGCTTCAATATGCTGATCGATGCGGAGTTCCTGCACCATGTGCGACGCCTGAGCTTCGAGACCAACGCGTGACCCCGGCACGATAGGCCGATGGCTTTTCCGTCCCCTCACCGGGACGTAAAATTCTGTTCCAAAACAGTCATGCCGCAACCGGCTGCGCCTTGCGTCCGGTTTTTTTGGACCTATTGTGAGCCGGGTTTTAAACACAGATACCGGAAACTCTGAAGCCAATGTCCGCTTTTTCACGCCTTACCCCCCTCGCCGTCTCGCTACCCTCCACCGTTCCCTTCGTTGGCCCGGAGGCCATCGAGCGGAACCGCGGCTTGAAGGTTGAAGCGCGTATCGGCGCAAACGAAAGCGGCTTCGGCCCTGCCCCTTCCGTGCTTGTGGCCATGCGTGATGCGGCAGCAGAGACATGGATGTACAGCGATCCGGAAAATTTCGAGCTGAAGGAAGCGCTCGCCATCCACCATGGCGTCTCGCGCGGCAATATTGCCATCGGCGGCGGCGTCGATGGATTGCTGGGAGAAATCGCCAGGCTGATCATCGAGCCGGGCACGCCTGTCGTCACCTCTTTCGGCGGTTACCCCACCTTCAATTACCATGTGAACGGTTTTGGCGGGAAACTCATAACCACGCCCTATGTCGACGATCACGAAGATCTTGACGGGCTGCTCGATCTCGTCATCCGGGAAAATGCGCCACTCGTTTATTTCGCCAACCCTGATAATCCGATGGGAAGCTGGTGGGAAGCGAGCGAAGTCGTCGCCTTCGCCCGCGCATTGCCGGAAACCTGCCTGCTCATTCTGGATGAAGCCTATTGCGAAACCGCGCCGGCCAGCGCCGTGCCGGCCATCGACGCGCTGATCGGCCAGCCGAACATCCTGCGCATGCGCACCTTCTCGAAAGCCTATGGGCTTGCGGGTGCGCGCGTGGGTTACGCCATCGGCACGCTCGGCAATGTCGAAGCCTTCGACAAGATCCGCAACCATTTCGGCATGGCACGCATTTCGATCGCCGGCGCTTTGGCGGCACTGAAAGATCAAGCCTATCTGCATGAAGTCGTTGGTAAAATTTCTGACGCCCGTGAGCGCATTTCGGCAATTGCCCGAGATAACGGCCTATCACCGCTCCCCTCCGCCACCAATTTCGTCACCATCGATTGCCATCGCGACGGGGCTTATGCCCGCGCCATCGTCGATGGGCTGATGGAACATGGCGTCTTCATCCGCATGCCGGGCGTTGCGCCGCTCAACCGCTGCATTCGCGTGAGCGTGGGGCCGGGTGACAAGCTCGATCTTTTCGAGCAAGCGCTGCCGAAGGTTCTCAAGACGATCGGGTAAGTTCCCAGCCCACCCTCATCCCTGTTCCCCGGAACAGGGATGAGGGTTTCAGGCGAGGCGCGCCTATAATCCGATACTTCGCATTGCACGCATCGAACCAACAACCTCCCGCAAGCTCCTGCCCGCGAATCATTTTCCGGCAACGGACATCGCAAAACATAAGAAAACCGCGCCGGCCTTGTTCCTGCCGGTCGCGGTTTGATGTGTCAGCGCAAAAGCTTGTTTTCAAAGCCCTCGCCGCGTTCCCCTTCGGGTTTACTTTCCTTTGCGCCGGTCATCGGGACTGGAGGGAACCGGACCGGAAATCTCAATGATGGCGTGGGTCAATCAGTGCATCGTCATCCAGTCGCGGGCAGCGCGCAGCGCTTCGGCCAGTTCCGATTTCGTCATGTTGCGGGCGAGATCGGCGCGCAGCGAAGCGGCTCTTTCCGATCCGCGGATCGCGGCGATGTTGAGCCATTTATGGGCTGCGATCAGGTCCACCTTGCAGCCCCGGCCGGTCGCATAGACCAGGCCGAGATTGCAAAGAGTGTCGGCGCGGGTTTCGCCACCGGCAGCCATTTCGATATCGCGGATTTCAAAGCGTGCCATCGTTTTTATCCCTGTCGTTCAGAGCTTTCCGCTTTTCGTCAAAAAGCGAAGCGCTCTGTCTCTTTGTTTTTTCGCATTTCCCGACGCAAAACCGCTTCGCACTTTTGCTGGAATGCTCTCGCCTGTTTCATCATTGCCTTCTTGCCGAGGCTATCGTCCGGACCCGCCGTCTTTTGCGGCTTTTTTGCCCTTCCGTCCGGCAGGTTTTCCCTGCGCTTTTGATGAGTTCACTATGCCACCGGGCCTTCAACACCCGCTTAAAAGGCATGATTAATGGGCCGCAAACAAACTGCAAACGATTGGTAAAATTGGGTTTTCGTTAAATATCACGAGGTGCGGAAATTAAGGACTTTGCGGCGAATTTTACGAAAAGTTTAGAATTGGATTTAAACCCTTCGTTCACCACGATCCAAACACCGATTTTCTGTTTTCCTCTTTTCTTCGCTTTCAAACGTCGCAAATGCCGTGCAATGGACGCAAATTTCTATTTCCTTTTACGTTAACGTCAAATACTATCCGCCTGCCCGTGCGGAGGATGAACGGGCAAAGACCAGCGCGACGTGAACGGAGGAGTTTCCATGAAGCGTGTGATGATGATGACCGCTGCCCTGCTGATGGGCAGCAACCTTGCCTTTGCCGCAGAAGCCATTGAGGGCAACTGGAAGACGGCCAGCGGCGAAACCGCCGTGATCGGCCCCTGCGGCGGCGCTTTCTGCGTGACGCTGAAGACCGGCAAGCATGCCGGAAAACAGATTGGCAAGCTTTCCGGCAAGGGAAACAGCTATTCCGGCGAGATCACCGATCCTGCCAATGACAAGACCTATAGCGGCTCCGGCACCGTTTCCGGCAATTCGCTGAGCATGAAGGGTTGCGTACTGAAGGTTCTGTGCAAATCGCAGACCTGGACGCGGCTGTAATCGACAAGGCGGCGGGTGGGCTTTCTGTCCTGCCGCTTGCGACCCCGCGGCTGACGGTGCAGTGCGCCGCCCAAGGACTTCGCCCGAACCTGCGGGCGCAGGCCGCATGGAAGCCATATATCCGTTGATGTATTGTTGCGCCCGACACCAACGAGAGCGACGCATGCGCCCCATCCTTTCGACAATCCTGATCGCAGGCACTTCGCATGTCGGCAAAAGCACCCTTGCGGGCCTGTTGAGCGATAGGCTGCGTTGCGAGGCAATATCGACCGACAGTCTCGCCCGCCATCCGGGAAGGCCATGGCCGCGCGTTCCGGTGCCCGTGGAGGAATATTACTCGCAGCTCTCGGCGGAAACGATCCACTGGTTTCTCAAGATACATCATCAGAACATCTGGCCATCGATCCGCACGATGATCGACAGCAGGTCAGGCACCGGCACGCCCGCAATCTTCGAGGGCGCGGCCCTGCGGCCGGAATTGATTTCGCCCCTGCTCGGCGACGAGGTCGCCGGTGTCTTTCTCCATGCCGGCAATGATTTTCTTCTCGAGAGAATGCGCTCTCACGCCCGCTATCAAGATGCAGCGGCTGAGAAGCGGCGGATCATCGACGCCTTCATCGAGCGTTCGTTGCGGGAAAACACGGACATGCTGGCATCCGCGCAGGAGCACCGTGTGCCGGTTGTCAATGTGACCCAGCCTCAGGCATTCGAGACCCTGCTGACCGATCTTGCGGCGCGTGCGGAAGCCCCTCTGCCCTGATCGAAAAGCGGGTGCTCCAGCGCCACTGTGGCATCAATCCACCATGTCACCACCCGTTAACATCCCTGAACACCATATGAACCGGGACCTCAGGGTCCGTTCAGTCTGAGTGTGGCAAAACTCTGTCCATCAACTCCGATAAAGGGGAATGGGCATGACAAAGCTGATCAGCCGACTGGCAATCTTCGCGTTTCTCATGGCGATCTTCGCCATGTCCTTCGCCTCGCTCGTCGTTAATCCCAACCGCAGTTTCCAGCGGGTGAATGCCGGTGCGGCAATTGCCTGCCAGCACAGCCCGGCGCCCGCCGCCAATTGCCCCGTCGTACTGTAAGAAGGGATTTGATGATGACGACAAGCTTCTCCAACGGTCTGTTTTCCGCCCTGCGGCTGATGCTGATGGCCTCGATCTTTCTCGGCCCGGTGGCCGGACTTGCGGTTTACAAGGCCGATCCCCGCCCGGCCTCGAAGGGCGCCGGATTCGTACTCCTGATGAGCCTGCAGCGCGGCGCGCTCGGCTGAAATTTCTGCCGCCCCCACAGTTATTCGAACTGCATTTTCGCGTTTCTTTTCAGCTTCTTCGTATTTCTGTCGCTTGCCTGTCGAAATTGGCCTCTTATAATGGGCCATGACAATAGCAAAACGAACGATTCCGCCCCTCACCTTCATCAGCCCCGAGCCTTTCGCGCCGCAGACATTCACGGATCCGAAAGAAGCCGTGGCGGCTTTGACCGCGCTTTATGAACGCAATACGGCGTTCCTCATCAACTCCTTTACCGAACTCGCCAAGGGTGCGCCGATTACCGGCCGTTACCGCGCCTGCTACCCGCAGGTCAGCCTTGAGACCGCAACCTTCGGCCATGTCGATTCGCGTCTCTCCTACGGCCATGTCACCGCCCCCGGCGTCTATACGACGACGATCACCCGCCCTGAGCTTTTCCGCCACTACCTGAAAGAGCAGCTGGGGCTTCTGATCAAGAACCACGGCGTTCCGGTAACGGTGTCGGAATCGGCCACACCCATTCCGCTGCATTTCGCCTTCGGCGAAGGCGCCTATGTCGAGGCGGCGGCGGCGTCTTCGCTCTCCGACGTGCCGCTGCGCGATCTTTTCGATACGCCCGATCTCAACAATACCGACGATCTCATCGCCAATGGTGAATATGATCAGGTGCCCGGCGAACCGGCGCCGCTTGCGCCCTTTACCGCACAGCGCATCGATTATTCGCTGGCCCGCCTCAGCCACTATACGGCAACGAGCGCCAGCCATTTCCAGAATTTCGTGCTGTTCACCAACTACCAGTTCTATATCGATGAATTCGCCGCCTGGGCGCGGAAATTGATGGCCGACGGCGGTGAAGGTTATACGGAATTCGTGGAGCCGGGCAATATCGTCACGCTTGCCGGTTCCGACAGGCCGACAACCGATATGACACTGGCGCGGCTGCCGCAAATGCCCGCCTATCACCTGAAGAAAAAGGGTCATGCCGGCATCACGCTCGTCAATATCGGCGTTGGCCCTTCCAACGCCAAGACGATCACCGACCACATCGCCGTGCTGCGCCCGCATGCCTGGCTGATGGTCGGCCATTGCGCCGGCCTGCGCAACAGCCAGCGGCTGGGAGACTATGTTCTGGCCCATGCCTATGTGCGTGAGGATCATGTTCTCGACGACGACCTGCCGGTCTGGGTGCCCATCCCGGCTCTCGCCGAAGTGCAACTGGCTCTGGAAGGCGCTGTGGCAGAAGTTACCGGCTACGAGGGCTTCGAACTGAAGCGCATCATGCGCACCGGCACCGTCGCCACCATCGATAACCGTAACTGGGAACTTCGCGACCAGGCCGGCCCCGTCAAGCGCCTGTCGCAGTCGCGCGCCATTGCGCTCGACATGGAATCGGCCACCATCGCCGCCAACGGTTTCCGCTTCCGCGTGCCCTACGGCACCCTGCTCTGCGTTTCCGACAAGCCGTTGCATGGCGAACTGAAACTGCCGGGCATGGCGACGGAGTTCTACCGCACGCAGGTCGCCCAGCATCTGCAAATCGGCATTCGCGCCGTGCAGAAGCTTGCGGCCATGCCAACGGAAACGCTGCATTCGCGCAAGCTCAGAAGTTTTTACGAGACGGCGTTCCAGTAAAAACAGCTGTCGCGAAAGCCTGCCTTGGTGTATGATTTCAAAAATCGATACACCAAGGATTTCTCGATGCGTACCAACATTGAACTCGATGACGCCTTGCTTGCCGAAGCGATGGAAATCACTGGTCTGTCTACCAAGAAGGCGACCGTGGAAAAGGCGTTGCGCGATCTCGTGCGCATTCATCGCCAGATGCGCGCCCTCGATGCATTGGAAGGCATGGGCTGGGAAGGCAATCTGGATGAAATGCGGACGGATTGGGATGCCGATACGGATTGGGACGTGAAGAACGTAAAATGATCGTCGCAGATACCTCTGCGTGGATTTCGTTCATTCGAAAAGACGCGCCTACCCTCTCCGCCAAGTTTCGCGCCTTAATGGCGCAGGGCGAAATTCTGATCGGCGACATCATTCTTCTTGAGGTGCTTAGAGGCGCGCGTGACGGTCATCATGCGCGCCGACTTGAGCAGATGCTGGGCGAATTTCCCTGCGTCGCGATGATGTCGCCCCAGCTCGCCATCAAGGCCGCCGCCAATTACCGCTTCCTGCGGGAGCGCGGCTATACGATCAGAAAAAGCAACGACCTCATTATCGGTACCTACTGTATCGAGCACGGGCACAAGCTGTTGCAAAATGACCGAGACTTTCAGCCGATGGCCGATCATCTCGGTCTGCGACTGGCGTGAGCCTCAAACCATCTTCACCGTCCCCTCCACGCGGATGGGAAAATTCACCGAGCGCGCGATGAAGCATTTGTCATGCGCATCATGGTGCAGCTCATCCGCCCGGGCGGGATCACCCTTCGAAATAGTGATGACCGGTTTCAGCACCACTTCGCTGAACTGCCCCGCGCCATCCTTTTCCATGACAAGCGTGCCTTCGGCATTGTCGACATAGTCTTCGACGATGATGCCGTTGACGGAGCAGAAATGCAGGTACCAGAGCTTGTGGCACGCCGAGAGCGAGGCGACGAGCAGGTCTTCCGGGTTCCAGCGGGAGGGATCGCCACGAAAGGCGGGGTCGGATGAGCCGGCGATGTCAGCTTTTCCCGAAGTGGAAATCGTATAGTCGCGTTCATAGTCGCGATAGCCCGACGTTCCCTTGCCGCGATTGCCCGTCCATTTCACCTGAACGGCGTAATGATGTTCCTGTCCTGCCATGTTAGTCCTCCCTAAGAGTTTTTCGTCGCATTTTCCGGACGTAAAACCGCTACGCCCTTTTACTGGAAATGCTCCCTCGTATCGCGCAGGTGGTCGAGCCCTTTGCGCAGCGTTTCTATGATCTCATCCACTTCCGAGCGGCTGATCGTCAGTGCCGGTGAGGCCAGCATGCGGTCGCCGGTGGCGCGCATGACCAAGCCGTTGGCCAGGCAATGGTTGCGCACCGCGGTTCCGATATCGTCCGGCTTGGCGAAACGCCGGCGCGTCGCCTTGTCGGCCGTTATCTGCAGGCCGCCCATCAGGCCGACATTCACCGCCTCGCCCACCAGTTCGTGATCCGTCAGGCTTTTCCAGCCTTCGGAGAAATAAGGGCCGATATCGTCGCGCACCCGCTCCACCAGTCCTTCCTCCTCAATGATGCGGAGGTTTTCCAGGGCGGCGGCGGCGCAGACGGGATGGCCGGAATAGGTGAAACCGTGATTGAAGTCACCGACCTCGGAAAGCATCACCTCCGCCACCCGATCCGAGACGATGACGCCGCCAATCGGCAGGTAACCGGAAGACAGGCCCTTGGCGACGGGAGCAAAATCCGGCTCCACACCGAAATGCTGGTAACCGAACCAGGAACCGAGACGGCCGAAACCGCAGATCACCTCGTCGGAGACGAGAAGAATGTTGCGCGCCTTGCAGATGCGGGCGATTTCCGGCCAGTAGGTTTCCGGCGGCACGATGACGCCGCCGGCGCCCTGAATGGGTTCGGCCACGAAAGCGGCGACATTTTCCTCGCCGAGTTCATCGATCTTCGCCTCCAGTTCGCGCGCCGCCTTCAGCCCGAATTCGGCCGGCGAAAGATCGCCGCCCTCGACATACCAATAGGGCTGACCGATATGGGCCACGCCCTCGATCGGCAGATCGCCTTGCTCGTGCATCCATTTCATGCCGCCGAGCGAAGCGCCTGCCACGGTCGAGCCGTGATAGCCGTTGCGTCTCGCGATTACCCTGGTCTTCGTCGGATGGCCGAGCGCCTTCCAGTAAACCCGCGCCATGCGAAACCAGGTATCGGTGGCTTCCGAACCGGAATTGGTAAAGAACACATGGTTCATTTTCGGTCCGGCGCGCGAAGCAATCTTCTGCGCCAGAAGTGTGGCGGGCGGCGTGGTGGTGCCGAAAAACGCGTTGTAGTAGGGCAGTTCATTCATCTGCCGCTGTACGACATCGGCGATCTCGCGGCGTCCGTAACCGATATTCACGCACCAGAGGCCGGCAAAGGCGTCGAGATATTTTTTGCCGGTGCTGTCATAGATGAAGACCCCTTCGGCGCGCTCGATGATGCGGGTGCCGGCGGCGTTGAGCTTGCCCATGTCGGAAAAAGGGTGGAGGTGATGGGCGGCATCGATGGCGGCAAGATTGGACATCGGCTTGGAGATTTCACTCATGACAGATTGCACTCCCATAAAGGCAACGGCGCTCACGCCGTCACGCCCGCCGAACATGGCCGGGCGGCTTCGATTTGGCAAGGCTGGCGTTTTTTTAGAGAGGCGGCTTGGACAAGCGGTGATCGCTCGATTCACAGTCGGTTGCGCTATGCGAAAAACGACCGCCCCACCAGAACCCTCAATTCGCCCGCATGAACTTTGAGAGCCACATCCCGTTCCATCGGCAACAATTCGCCATCGATCACGCATCGCACGTCGTGGCGTTTCTTCGGAAAATGAAGCTCCACATCAGTCGAGGTCATGGCCGTCACGGCGTCGTTCTCCTTGAGCTTGCCGCGCAAAATGTCAAAGGCGAGTTTTGCAACGCCCGAAGGGCGTAGCGGATCGGTGAGGTAAAAGCCGAGATGGCCGCCGGAAACATTGTCCGCCACCAGGAGCGAGTTCTGGCCGAACTCGTTGTTGGAGACGGAGATGGCCGAGACTTTACGGTACTGGGTTTCACCATTCACGGTATATTCCACCTCGAACACCGGCGGATTGAGGATAACGCTGATGGCGGCGCGGATGCTTGCCTTGATCTTGCCGAGACGGGAGGCAAAAGCGAGATTGTTGCGGTAGCGCACCATGCGCGAATGCAGGCCAGCCGAAAACTGGTGAACGAAGAGGCGGCCATTGGCGCTGGCGATATCCACACTGGCAACTTCGCCATGCGCCAACGTCTCCAGCACCTGGCGAATATCGAGCGGCAGCTTCAAAGAGCGGGCAAAGAGGTTCATAGTGCCGGCCGGCACGATACCGAGCGCGATGCCGTGTTTCCAGGCGATGGCCGCCGCTGCGGAAATCGTGCCGTCACCGCCGCCGGCGATGATGCCTTCAATGCCCGGCTCATCGGCGGCGCGCTCCATTTCCTCGACGATATCCTTTCCGGAGACCAGGCGGCACTCGATGGCGTGGCCGGCGCGGCTGAAAACCTCGCGGGCATGGTCGCAATAGGCCTCCATGCCTGTGGTGCGAAACGTGCCACCGTCACGATTGAAAATTGCAATGAGCTTCATGTTTCCAACCCGATCCAACAAGGCAGCCGCGCGTAAATGCCTGACCTTATATAGGGTTCCGAACACCATCGCGTGAAGATGCTCTTTTGCCGAGAATCGCTCTACCGCAACGCATCATTTCATGTTAGGGATCACTTAAGGTCATTTTCATGACCGCGCATCTCCAGTCAGGGCAGACCGCTCCCATACGGTCTTGCCCTTTTTTCTGTGGGCCCTTCCCGCTTTTCAGGTCACGATGAGCCACTCGAATTTCTCTGAAGCCCGCCTTGGCGCGGAGAATGAAGCCGTTTACACGGCCGCCCCGGCCGTGGCCCTCTCCCCGCTTGCCATCGCGCTCATCGAACTGGCGCTTGCCGCCGGCGGCTTTGGCATCGGCACCGGCGAATTCGCCATCATGGGCCTGCTTCCCGACGTCGCCGCCACCTATGGCGTCACCGTTCCGCAGGCGGGTTATGTCATCACGGCCTATGCGCTCGGCGTCGTCATCGGCGCGCCGATCATCGCGGTTCTCGCTGCGCGCATGACGCGCCGCACCCTGCTTCTCGGCCTGATGGGGCTTTTTGCGGCCGGCAATATCTTGAGCGCCGTAGCACCGGATTTCCTGAGCTTCACCGTTCTGCGCTTCATCACCGGCCTGCCGCACGGCGCTTATTTCGGGGTTGCGGCATTGGTGGCGGCCTCCATGGCACCGATCCACAAGCGCGCCCGCGCCGTTGGCCGCGTCATGCTCGGTCTCACCATCGCCACCCTGCTCGGCACGCCGCTCGCCACTTTCTTCGGCCAGCTGCTTTCCTGGCGTGCGGCCTTCATGCTGGTCGGCGGCATCGCACTTCTGACGGTGGCGCTGCTCTGGTTCTTCCAGCCGCGTGATCGGGTGGAGGAAGGCGCCAGCGTCTGGCGCGAACTCGGCGCTTTCCGCCGTGTGCAGGTGTGGCTGACGCTCGCCATCGCCGCCGTCGGCTTCGGCGGCATGTTCTCGGTGTTCAGCTATATCGCCAAGACCACCACCGATGTGGCGATGATGCCGGTTTCCACCGTCTCCATGGTGCTGGCGCTGTTCGGCATCGGCATGAATGTCGGCAATGTGGTCGGCTCGCGGCTGGCCGATATCTCGCTCAACGGCACGATTGGCGGCATGCTTGCCTTCAACGTGCTTGTCATGACGGTGTTCGGCATGACGGCGGACAATCCTTTCATGCTCTGCCTCTGCGTCTTCCTGATCGGCTGCGGT
The DNA here is from genome assembly GCF_027956525.1 of Agrobacterium sp. ST15.13.013. NCBI lineage: Bacteria > Pseudomonadati > Pseudomonadota > Alphaproteobacteria > Hyphomicrobiales > Rhizobiaceae > Agrobacterium > Agrobacterium sp. ST15.13.013. The sequence continues at coordinate 181,585 of NZ_JAQKGP010000008.1, read as the reverse complement.
TTCGCCGCCTGTCCGGCCGTGCAGACGCGGCTGATGGATGTGGCGCAGGATGCGCAGACGCTGGCCGCCGCCTCCAACCACTCCGCCTTCAACATCGCCAATGCGCTCGGCGCCTGGCTCGGCGGCCTCGTCATCGCCATGGGTTTCGGCTACGCCTCCACCGGTTATGTGGGCGCGGTTCTTTCCCTGCTCGGGCTTGGCGTTTTCCTTGTTTCGGTCACTGTCGAGCGGCGTGAAAAGGCGGCTTGAGGTCGCCTTTTTAACAGCCAGCACCACCGCCTCCTGCCGCGGTACGGACCCTTGCGGAAATTTCACAATCAAGCGCTTGACTCTTTTCGGTTTCAGGCGCAACACGGCCTTACGCGCATGCCGATCAGGCACTGGGCGGATTTCAACGGAGCATCATTGGATGTCTAGCGACAGTAGCAGTCGATTGCCTTTGCCGAGACCGGCGAACGTGAACTGATCCGACCGCTGTCGGCTCACCACCGCGTTCGCCGTGATCGGCGAATCGACGGAAAGGTGAGCAATCATGAACTTCCACAACCTCTCCCAGAGGGCCAGCAAGGCCGCACGTCTTCTTCGTAGCGGAAACTCCGGCTCCACCACCATTGCCGAACGCGTCGAGCACCTCAATACGCTGGATGTCGCCGAGGCCGTAACCGCCATCCTCGCCATGCCGCAGGCAAAGGCCGTCGCCATTCTCGACCGGCCGGAACTGCATGGCGCCGCCGCCATCATCGCCGATCTTCCGGTCGAACAGGCCGCCCGCCTCGTCAACCTGATGTCCGACGACCGTGTGGCCGACGTTATGGCGGAAATGGCCGAAGAGCCGCGGGCAAAGCTGTTTTCCCGGCTGGACCGCACGACGGCCCTCTCCATCCAGCACCTGATGGGTTATCCGCCGCGTACCGCCGGCTCGATCATGACCACGGAATTCGTCAGCGTGCCGGACAATTGGACGGTGGAACAGACCCTTTCGCACATCCGCGTCGTCGAGCGCTCGCGTGAAACGGTCTATGCCATCTATGTGTTGGCTGAGGACGGAACGCTCTCCACCGTCGTGACGCTGCGCCGCCTGCTGACCGGCCAAGCCGGCGCTTCCATCCTTTCCGTCGCGTCGAAAGAAGGTATTGCCTATGCAAGCCCGCTAATGTCGCAGGAGGATGTCGCCCGGCTGATCCGCAAGCACGACCTGCTGGCGCTGCCCGTCGTCGATGACCGCTCGCACATCCTCGGCATCGTCACCGTCGATGACGTGATCGACACCATGATCGCCGACACGACGGAAGACGCCCACAAGTTCGGCGGCATGGAAGCGCTGGGCAAGCCCTATATGACGATCGGCTTTCCGGACATGATCCGCAAGCGCGCCGGCTGGCTCGCAGCCCTGTTCCTTGGTGAAATGCTGACGGCCAGCGCTATGCAGCATTTCGAAGGCGAGCTGGAAAAGGCCGTGGTGCTGACGCTGTTCATTCCGCTGATCATGTCCTCGGGCGGCAACTCCGGTTCGCAGGCCACATCGCTCATCATCCGGGCGCTGGCGCTCGGCGAGTTGAAGCTTTCTGACTGGTGGCGGGTGCTGCTCCGGGAAATCCCGACGGGCCTGACGCTCGGCTGCATTCTGGGCGCCATCGGCTTCCTGCGCCTGAGCCTCTGGCAGCAGGCCGGGTTTTACGATTATGGCGAGCACTGGCTGCTGGTCGGCGCCACCGTTTTCGCAGCCCTCGTCGGCATCGTGACCTTCGGCTCGCTGGCCGGCTCGATGCTGCCCTTCGTGCTGCAACGCCTGCGGCTCGACCCCGCCAGCGCGTCCGCCCCCTTTGTCGCGACACTGGTGGATGTCAGCGGCCTCGTCATCTACTTCTCGGTAGCGCTGGTGATCCTCAGCGGCACGTTGCTCTAAAAGACGAAAGGCCCGCTCGGAGGAGCGGGCCTACTCATTTGGGTATACGCACGCGTCAGCACTGATCAACCGCCGGCATTGATGACGCCCGTTGCCAACAGTCCAAGCAGAACAAAGCCTATGACCACGCGGTACCAGACGAAGGGCATGTAGCTCCTGGTGGAGACCAGCTTGAGGAAGACGACGATCACGGCATAACCGACCACGAAGGCGATCAATGTCGCCAGCCCCGTCGGACCCCAGCCGACCGGATTGTCCTCGCCGATGCTTTTGAAAAGCTGGTAAAAGCCGGAGCCGAAGACGGCGGGAACGGCGAGCAGGAAGGAATAGCGGGCCGCCGCCTCGCGGGTATAGCCTAAAAGCAGGCCGGCACTGATGGTGCCGCCCGAGCGCGAGACGCCGGGAATGAGCGCCATGGCCTGCGCGAAACCGAAGAGAATGCCGTCGCGCCAGATCAGCTGGTTCAGTTTGTAGCGCTTTTTGCCGATCCTGTCGGCGAGGCCAAGGACAATGCCGAAGACGATCAGCATCACGGCGGTGATGTAAAGGTTGCGCAGCGAATGTTCGATCGCGTCCTTAAAGAACAGCCCCAGAAACACGATCGGCACCGAGCCGACGATAATCAACCAGCCGAGCCGGGCATCAGCCTTGTCATATGGCCCAAGGCGAAGATTTTGCCTGAGCCAGGCGGCAGCGATCCGCATGATATCGGACCAGAAATAGACCAGCACCGCCATTTCCGTGCCGATCTGTGTAATCGCGGTGAAGGCGGCTCCCGGATCCGCGCCGGAGGGCAGGAACTCCCCGGCGATGCGTAGATGCGCGCTTGAAGAAATCGGAAGAAATTCCGTAAGCCCTTGCAAAAGGCCGAGAAATGCGGCCTCCAACCAACCGATACTCATGTGTCCTGATGTCCCTGCTGCGAATCGAGATCGCAGCATTATGCATCAATCAGGGCAAATACATGTTGCATCGCACCATAAAAAAGGCGCGCGGCGGGGTGCGCTTTTACCCGTGATTTTTCAGGCGGCCTTTTCCTTCATCTCGGGAAGACGGGTATATTTCGCGCCGTTCTTGCAGACGATATGGGCATCGCCCCAGCTTTTCAGGGCCGAGATCACCGGCCTCATGGTCTCGCCAAGCGGCGTCAGCGCATAGTCCACACGCGGCGGCACCACCGGAAAAACGGTGCGGGAAATCAGGCCGGCCTCTTCCAGCTCGCGCAGCTGTTTGGTGAGCATGCGCTGGGTGACGCTGGGAATATGGCGGCGCAGCTCGTTGAAGCGCAGGGTGCCCTCATTGATGAGGTGATAGAGGATCACGCCTTTCCATTTGCCATCGAGAAAACTCAAGGTCGATTCCACCGGGCAGCCGGGAAAGTTGCCGGTGAGCTTGGCGCGCGGTCGCGACATCACAGTATCCTTTTTGTATGTATCATCACAAAATGTGCATTCTTGCGATCGATGTTCATATGTATCAAGTAAGAGGCACGCAAACAAGCAAAGGAGACTGTTCATGCGCGCCATCGGTTACAGGACGAACCAGCCCATCACGGCGAAAGACGCCCTCGTCGATATCGACCTGCCCCAGCCGGAAGCGAAGGGACATGATATTCTGGTGGAGGTGAAGGCCGTTTCGGTAAACCCTGTCGATACCAAAGTGCGCCGCAACCAGTCGCCGGAAAACGGTGAACCGCGCGTGCTCGGCTTCGATGCGGCGGGTGTGGTGAAAGCCGTCGGTGACAAGGTCTCGCTGTTCAAGCCGGGCGACGAGGTGTTTTACGCCGGCGTCATCAACCGTCCGGGCTCCAACAGCGAATTCCATCTGGTCGATGAACGCATCGTCGGCGCAAAGCCGAAATCATTGAATTTCGAAGAAGCCGCCGCCCTGCCGCTGACAGCGATCACCGCTTACGAGACGCTGTTCGACCGGCTGCGGGTGAAGGAGCCGGTTCCGGGTGCTGCCAATGCCATTCTGGTGATCGGCGGCGCCGGCGGCGTCGGTTCTATTGCCATCCAGCTTCTGCGTGCACTGACGGATCTCACTGTCATCGCCACGGCATCGCGGCCGGAAACCATGGAGTGGGCGAAGGAACTCGGCGCGCATCATGTCGTCGATCACAGCAAGCCGATTGCCCCGCAGGTGGAGGCGCTCGGGCTAGGTGCGCCGGGCTTCGTCTTCTCCACCACCCATAGCGACATTCATGCCGCCGACAGCGTGGCGACCATCGCGCCGCAGGGCCGTTTCGCGCTGATCGACGATCCGGCCGGCGGTTTCGACGTCATGGCCTTCAAGCGTAAATGCGTGTCCATCCATTGGGAAATGATGTTTGCCCGCGCCGTCTTCCAGACGCCTGACATGATCGAACAGCACAGACTGCTGAACCATGTGGCCGGGCTTGTCGATGCCGGCAAGATCAAGACGACGCTGACCGAGGTTTTCGGCACCATCAATGCCGCAAATCTCATCAAGGCGCATGCGCTAGTCGAGAGCAACAAGGCCAAGGGCAAGATCGTGCTTTCCGGCTTCTGACGACCAATGAAGCGTCCGCATTGCGGGCGCTTCTCTTCCGCTTATAGTGATATATCGAGGTCCCGCGGCTTTTCCTGTCAATCGTCGTCGTCTGGCTCTTCCGGGCACGGCCAGGAGGCCGGCGCAGTCAGACCGTTCGGCAATTTGGTCTTGGCGTCACCGCAGGCAATGTCGATCTGCTTCTGATCAAGGCCGGTGGCCATGGAAAGATCGACCCCTTCAATCCGAGTCAGCAGCAGGAAGGCGCTGGTGAAATCCACCGGGCCGCCGAGCTTGGCGCCGCCGAAACGGGCCCGTGACAGGTTGGTCAGCGAGAATTTCGAGCCCTTCAGCGAGGCGCCCTCGAAATCGGCCCGGCCAAGTTCGGCCTTGGTGAAGTCCGTGCCGTCCAGCTTGGCTTTTTCGAATTTGGTTCGCTGCATTTCAGCATTGATGAATTTGGCATTGGTGGCGTCGGCGGCGGAAAAATCGCTACGATAGGCTTCCACCTTGGTCAGATTGGCGCCCTGCAGGTTCGCACCGCCGAGGGCCGTGCGAATAAGCTTCGCCTTTTCGAGATTGGCGCCCTTGAGCGACGAGCCGCGCAGGTCGGTATAGGTGAAATCCGTGCCGTAGAGCATTGCCGAATCGAGATTGCTGTCGCCCAGCATCAACAGACGCTTGTTGCATTCGCGCCAGTCGATGCCGGCCATGGCGTCGGTGCGGCAGCTTGCGGCCACCAGCGGACCGCCGCTGAAAGAAACGGCAATCATCGCAAGCGTCGCCAAACCGGCGCCGAACCCTGTCTTCCGCACGATATTCAGCCTTTGAAAGCCGGACATTCTTTCACTCCCTGTCGTCGGGCGACGGCGCAAACGCAACAGCTCCTGAGCCAGCCCAAGGACCATATGCACATTCAAAGCGTTACCGCATTCACCGCCCGCAATCCACGGGCGACGCGATGCTACAACACCCCAACATCCTATATGTAAGAAATCGAAGGGCAATCCACAAATACTGAGGGGGAGCGGGCCGTAGACGCCGATCATGCCGGACGGGACCCGACCTCGCAACCGGTCCCAACACGCTCGACGTCATCCTCGGGCCTGTCCCGAGGATCCATCCACGTCTCGTCAAATCAATCCGTTGCAGATGCTCGGGACGAGCCCGAGCATGACGAGAGAGAGTTTAAGCTGCGCCATCACATATTGGCGTAGACCGGCCCCTCGCCGCCCTGCGGCGGCACCCAGTTGATGTTCTGGTTGGGATCCTTGATATCGCAGGTCTTGCAGTGAACGCAGTTTTGGGCGTTGATGACGTAGACCTCCTCACCGTCCTTCTCCACCCATTCATAAACGCCGGCGGGGCAATAACGGGTCGAGGGACCGGCAAAGACGTCATGCTCGGAGCGCTTCTGCAGCTCCATGTCCTTCACCTGAAGATGCACCGGCTGGTCTTCCTCGTGGTTGGTGGAGGAGAGGAACACCGAGGACAGGCGGTCGAAGGTGAGCACGCCGTCAGGCCTTGGATAATCGATCTTCTTGTGCTTCGAGGCCGGTTCGAGGCTCTGCGCGTCCGTCTTGCCGTGCTTCAGCGTGCCGAAGAAGGAGAAACCGAACAGCTGGTTGGTCCACATGTCCAGCCCGCCAAGGCCGACGCCGACAAGCGTGCCGAATTTCGACCAGAGTGGCTTGACGTTCCTGACCCGCTTAAGGTCCTTGCCGATATCGCCTTCACGCCATTCGGCCTCGATCTCGGAAACCTCGTCATGGGCGCGGCCGGCGGAAAGGGCCGCGGCGATCTTTTCCGCCGCCAGCATGCCCGACAGCACCGCATTATGGCTGCCCTTGATGCGCGGCACGTTGACGAACCCGGCGGAACAGCCGATCAGCGCACCGCCCGGGAAAGTGAGCTTCGGCACCGACTGATAGCCGCCCTCGGTGATGGCGCGCGCACCATAGGAGATGCGCTTGCCGCCCTCGAAGGTCTCGCGGATGGTCGGATGCGTCTTGAAGCGCTGAAATTCCTCGAAAGGATAAAGATAGGGGTTCTTGTAATTGAGATGCACCACGAAGCCGACGGCAACGAGGTTGTCTTCCAGATGATAAAGGAACGAACCGCCGCCGGTCTTGAAACCCAGCGGCCAGCCGAAAGAATGCTGCACGAGGCCCTGTTTGTGCTTCTCCGGCTTGACCTGCCAGAGTTCCTTGATGCCAATGCCGAATTTCTGCGGCTCGCGATCTCTGGACAAGTCGAATTTGGAAATCAGCTGCTTGGCGAGCGAACCGCGCACACCTTCGCCGATCAGCACATATTTGCCATGCAGCTCCATGCCGCGGGTGAAGTTCGGACCCGGCTCGCCATTCTTCTCGATGCCCATATCGCCGGTGGCGACGCCGATGACGGCGCCCTGCTCATTATAAAGCACTTCGGTTGCGGCAAAGCCCGGATAGATCTCGACGCCGAGTCCTTCCGCCTTTTCCGCCAACCAGCGACAGACCAGCCCAAGCGAGACGATGTAATTGCCGTGATTGTTCATCAAAGGCGGCATCATGAAATTCGGCAAGCGGATGGAGCCGGCCGGTCCGAGAAACAGGAACTGGTCATCCTTGACTTCGGTCTTGAAGGGATGCCCCTCCTCTTCGCGCCAGCCCGGCAGCAGCCTGTCGATGCCAATGGGATCGACCACGGCACCGGAAAGAATATGCGCGCCGACTTCGGCACCCTTTTCGAGAACGACAACCGAAAGCTCCGGCTCTACCTGCTTCAGCCGGATCGCCGCGGCAAGGCCCGCAGGACCAGCGCCAACGATCACAACGTCGAATTCCATCGCTTCGCGTTCCGGCAGTTCCATCGCTTCCGTCATGTCCATCCTCTCCGCATCGCCGGTCCCATCCGGCTGTTGTTATATCCGCTTATCGGCATTCCTGGCGCATCGACTGCGCCGGTCAAAAAGCCATCCGCGACACCGCACTCGCCAGCGCCTGTCTTCGCAAAGCAGGACGCCTTTGTCGAGCTTCTATAGCGGCAAAACATGTCGCAAGCCAGTCAATTGTCAGACAACCTGATGATTGATTTATTACCTTTACGTTCACGTAATAAAAAGGATAAGCATTGCCCTTCCAGCCGTCAAGCGTGATCGGTTTAACCTCTCGAAACGAGAGGTCGCAAAGGCAGAACTTTAACCCTGGACTTCGGCGCCACCCTGAGCGCGGTCAATCAGGCGTCCCTGCCGGACAACAAGCGGTCATCGCACTGGATCTGCGCCATCAGCCTTTTCAACCCCCTGGTGCGAAACCGCGTGAGAGCGCCAATATCGCCCGTGGCTTTCACGCGAATGAGTGCGCCCTCATACGCCTCGATGATGCATGCGCATAGATCCGAGATGTCCTCATCGCCGGCGATGTCGCCTTCATATTGGGCTTGCATGAGCAGTTCGCGCATACTCGTCTCCCATCGCCGAAATGAAGTGACAAGCGCGTCCCGAACCAGAGTGCTGCGACCCGCAGCAGTTTGCGCAATGACCCCGTAAAGGCAGCCTGCATAAGGCCCGTCTTGCTTAAGCTCCAGTTCGAGCGTTTCAAAATATACCGATAGGCGCTGCAAAGCGCGCAGAGAGGTATCAGAAAAAAGTCTTTCCCTGATCCGCGCATATTTCTGCTCATAGGCTTCGATAACCGCCACCACGAAGTCGTCCTTGCTCGCAAAGAAGTAATAGAATGACCCTTTTGGGACATTCACTTCCTTCAGAACCGGACCGATTCCCACCCCCTCATAGCCATGAGCGAGCAGCTGGCGCATTCCCTCCGAAATGAGACGCGTGCGCGTCGCAGATTGACCACTCATAACTAGACCGATCGTCTACATTGCTGATTACACATACTTACCTCCTGGGAGCGATGCCGATATGAGTTTAGCACACGACCGTTATACAGGCATATATCTTGTGGCAGCTTCCGCAGTTTTATGGAGTACAGCGGGGCTGTTCGTCCGCATGGCGGATATGGACGTATGGTCGATGGTGGCGTGGCGCTCCGCCTTCACCTTCTTGACTCTCTGGGCGTTTCTTCTGCTTCGAAACAAGATCGTCAGGCAACGGTCGTCGATGTCATTCGGTCTGCCCGGCGTTGCTGCATGCTTGGTATCTGCAATTGCGGCGATCACATATATCGCGTCCTTGCGATGGACGACCGTCGCCAACGTCATGACAATCTATGCGACACTACCTTTTGTTGTGACCGGAATCGCTTTTATATGCCTGCGGGATCGGGTTACCCATCGTTTCGTCATCGCTGGCTGTGCGGCTTTCGTCGGCGTATTCATTTCGGTCGGCGCGGCGGTATCACAGAAGGACATGCTCGGTATCTTTGCCGCCTTCATCATGACCACGGGATGCGCCACGCAAATCGTCATCGCAAAGCGCTTCCCTGACATGGACGCCACCCTGATGACCGCTCTTGGCGCTCTGACCTGTCTGTGTATCGCGCTGCCGCTGATGCAGTTTGCGATTCCAGCTCCGATGCAGATCATCGCCTGCGCCCTCTACGGCGTCCTAACCACAGCACTCGGCTATATACTTCTGCTCCAAGGGGCCCGGCGTATGAACTCCGGGGAGGCCGGACTGCTTTCCATGCTGGATGTCATCCTCGGGCCAGTGTGGGTCTGGCTCTTTTATAACGAAGAAATGTCGCCCCTCGTTCTGACGGGAGGCGCTATCGTGCTGTCTGCTGTCGCCTGGTATCTGGCGGGAGGTCGCAGAGCCGCGACAGCACCATGACACACAATCTTACCGGAACTGGCGGCTCCGCCCACACTCAAACCGCCCACTCTTCATCCGTCGTGAACACGATCGTCAGCCAGCGGTCGCTCCCCTCGCCGCCCAGCGCATCGCCGATCTCGTCGCGGATCGCGTCCCATTCCTCCAGACACCGGGGTGGCCAGTCTTTCGGGACGATGAAGAAGAGTTCGACCTGACGTCCGCGGGCGACATAGAAATAGTGCGAGGAGAAACCGAATTTCTCCACCGTCTCGGCCGCCACCCGGTCCACATGCTGCTTGAAATCCAGCGGGGTCACCAGAAGGATCTCAGCCAGCGCCTGTTTCACATTGCCGAGCGGCATGGGGATGATGACGCCACAATTTCCAGACGACAGGCGTCTGCATGGTGGGAGCGCCTTTAAAGCCCATGGACCCGGGGTGGAAAGGCGCCCCCATAAACTACAGACGTGAGAAAATGAACCGCCAGCAGACAGCAAACTTCGCGACAGGAGGATCGGACTCCGCTTTTTTGCTCGTGAGCGCCGGCGGCGCTCTTACGACACTAAACCGTCAGGCTCACTTCACAACGATTGAAATGACATCCTGATAGCGGTGCGTTTCAGTTCCCTTGGCTATACCCGTCGCATTCACCGCACGTGTCGGAACGTTGCGGCCGCACTGCTTGCTTAAACGACTGGAAATGCCGCCATCTGAATAAGAGATGATCTTGGATTTCGGCAGCTTGGGCGCCAGCGCCGCAAAACTCAAAGGAGTCGCACCGCAGCTATCCGCTCTGTAAGCCGTGAGGTGGCGCGTCTGACCAACCGAAAGTTCCACCGTCTTGTCCGCACTGCCGGCGCTGACGCAACCCGAAAGAGCAAGGACAGCAACCGATACGCAGGTCAGTGAAATATATGACTTCATAATTTCTCTCCATTAATAGGTCGGCACATCTTAAAAAATAAACGAGAACTTGCACCGCATCCTTTTACACGCGCTAGTTCAAGACTGGACGATTTTTAGAGCTTCACCTATCATCCTCAATCACCCGATCGGGTGAATTAGTCGAGGTTAGAGGAACTGACTCTTTTGTTGAGGGCTACTCGGGGCAGGGATTGAGGCATGAGCATTCGTGGCTTAAGGCACTCGGACGACGACCTGATAGACCTCATTTATGCGGCGCTGCTCGGCGAGGCGTCGTGGCAGCAATTTCTCGACAGGCTTTCTGGGAATGCACCTGATGGCCGAACGATCTTGTTCTCCATGAATACGCGCGAACCCGACGATTACGTTGGCATGACCTCAAAATTCGATCTGTCGGAGCTTGAAAGCTATGCGGCATATTATATCAACACCAACCCATGGTTGGAGCATTGCGGCAGGCGAAGCGTAGGCCTGGGCGTTTTCTCGGATCAGATCGTCCCCAGAACGCAGCTGGTTAGAACCGAGTTCTTCAATGACTGGTTGGCGCCCAACAACATTTCGTCCTCCATCGGCGTCACTATTGACAAGAATGGAGACAGCCCCCTGATCGTATCCACCGTTACCAGCCGCGACGATCCCGATGAAAACAGCGCTTTTTCCGACCAGCTTACTCGTATCGCCCCCCATCTGAGGCGTGCCGCGCGTTTTTACAGGAACAGCTCGGCGCGATGGGCGGCCTTCGACCTCAATACGTCGCTGTTTGACGCCGTTGGCACGGGTATCGTCATTGTCGGAGAGAACGCACAAATAAATACAACTTCCCCGATCGGGCAGAAGTTTCTGGACAAAGGGACGCTCATATCGGTTTCACCGCTCGGAAAGTTACGCCTGCGCGGCAAGGACGCTCAGACCGTGCTGAACGCCATGTTGATGCGAAATTATGCCGGTCCCAGAACAGCGGATTTTCTCTCGCACGGCATCAGGCTCACGCTTGTCGCAATGAAGAAAGAACGCCTCTCGTTGTACTTCGAGGGACCCACCGTTGCACTCCTGATCCAGCCTTCCGGCGCGCCTGGCGGAACACCCGGAATCGACCAGTTCTCTGAATTTCATCGGTTGACGATGGGAGAGCGGCGCGCATTTCTCGGCGTCATAAATGGTAAGACAATCACGCAGATAGCGCAGGACGCATCCGTGTCGCGCGAGACGATACGCACACAGCTCAAAAGCCTATACGCAAAGACAGGGACGCACAGCCAGAACGACCTGCTGCGTCTCGCTTACCGAATGGCGAACCCAGCCCCCTAGGTGTTCTTCGATTCGTAAAACGCGTCCTTACTGAAGATGACCTGCCGACTCAAACCGCCCACTCTTCATCCGTCGTGAACACGATCGTCAGCCAGCGGTCGCTCCCCTCGCCGCCCAGCGCATCGCCGATCTCGTCGCGGATCGCGTCCCACTCCTCCAGACGCCGGGGAGGCCAGTTTTTCGGCACGATGAAAAAGAGTTCGATCTGACGGCCGCGGCCGACACGGGCGACATAGGAATAGTGGGAGGAGAAACCGAATTTCTCCACCGTCTCGACCGCCACCCGGTCCACATGCTGCTTGAATTCCAGCGGGGTCACCAGAAGGATGTCAGCCAGCGCCTGTTTCACATTGCCGAGCGGCATGGGGATGATGACGAGGCAGACCAGCGCCAGCACGGCAGGGTCGATATAGGGTGCAAGCCATGCCTGCGCCGTTCCCGTGAGCCCGTAACCCACGGCGAAGGCGACGAAGAGCGCCATGCTTAGAAGCGCGCTCATCAGCCAGCTTTTGGCATCCAGCGCCACGAATGCGGATTTCAGCCGGCGGTTCTGCCGTTTGACGAACCATGCCATGGCAAGTGAGACGGCGAAGCTGACGAAGGTGACGACGATGGCGTAGTCGAACTCGATCGATCTGCCGCCATCCATCAGGCTGTCGACGGCGTTGATGAGGGCGTAGATCGCCGCCCCCATCAGGAGCGTGCCGTTAAGCCCGAGCACCATCGGCTCCAGATGCCAGAAGCCCATGGTGAAACGCTCCACCAGCCGGCCGCCGGGTTTGGGCGCGGCGGAAGCGGCGATCAGCCGCGCGACAAGCAGCGCCAGCACCGTCATGAAAGCATCGGTCAGCGCATAAACGCCGTCGAAAACAACCGCGAAAGAGCCGGAAAACAGGCCCGCGCCAATGCCGAACAGCGCCAGCAGAACCGTGACGGCAATGGAGAATTTCAGCAGGGATTGTTCTGTCATGACGGGTATTCAACCTTCAAAGGCGGACGCCGCCTTATAGAGGTTTTCGCTTTTCTGCGAGTGGCGAAAAATCTCTAACTCTTTGTTTTGTTGCATTTCCAGACGGAAAACCGGGGTCCACTTTTCCTGGAAATGCTCTATAAACACCACACACGGCACTCACAAGACAGGACAAACTCCATGGATTTCGGCATTTCCGGCAAACGCGCCCTCGTTCTCGCCTCCTCTCGCGGCCTTGGGCTGGGCATTGCGACCGCGCTGGCGAAAGAAGGCGCAAACGTCCTTCTGGTTGGCCGGAGCGGTGAAAAGCTGGCGGAAAATTGCAAGGCGATCAATGCGCTCGGCAAGGGCAAGGCCGACTGGGTGTGGGGCGATCTTGCCGACGACAATTTCGTCGAAGCCATGGTTCAGGCCGTCAACGACAAGCTCGGCGGCATCGATATTCTCGTCAACAATACCGGTGGCCCAACGCCCGGCCTCGCACAGGACATGACGGTCGACAAGCTCGACACTTTTTTCCAGTCCATGGTGCTGCGCGTCATCACGCTGACCAATGCGCTGTTGCCGCAGATGAAAGAACAGGGGTTCGGCCGCATCCTCACCGTCGCCTCGTCAGGCGTGTTCGAACCGATCCCCAATCTCGCCCTTTCCAACACGTTGCGCGGCGCGCTCGTCGGCTGGAGCAAGACTCTCTCCTCGGAAATCGCCTCCTTCGGCATCACTTCCAACCTGCTGCTGCCCGGCCGCATCCACACCGACCGCATCGACGAGCTGGATGGCGCCAATGCCAAGCGTCTCGGCAAAAGCATCGAGGAAATCCGCGAGACCTCCGTCAGGGGCATTCCGGCCGGCCGTCTCGGCACGGTGGAAGAATTCGCCGCCGCCGGTGCTTTCCTGTGCTCGGCACCGGCAAGCTATATTACCGGCACGATGCTGCGGGTGGATGGCGGCGCGGCGAAGTCGAACTGAGGGCCGGCCGCCTCAAGCGGCATTACGGAGCCGTTCCATAAACGACGTAACGGTTCCGTCCGGTATTCTTCGCCTCATAAAGTGCTGTATCGGCGTGGCGCAGCACATCGCTGGCGCTTTCACCGGGACTGGCATAGGCAATGCCGGCCGAACAGCTGTAGCGAAATTCGGGCCTGTCGGGCAGCGGCGCGGCATCGGCCAGAGACACCTGAAGCTGACGCATCAGCGTTTCGGCGCTGTGCATGCGCGCGCCGCTGAGCACCAGCAGAAACTCTTCGCCGCCGATTCTCCCGAGAAGGTCGTCACGGCCGGCAGTTGAAGACAGCCGCGCCGCGAAATCCTTCAGCACGAGATCGCCATAGGCATGGCCGAAGCGGTCGTTGACGCTCTTGAAATGGTCGATATCCATGATGATGACGGCGAGCGCCTGCGCCTTGTTCGGGCCCAGCAGATGGTTGAGAGTGTCCATGGCGTAACGGCGGTTGCCGAGGCCGGTCAGCTCATCGCTCAAGGCGGATTTCAGCGCCCGGTCCCGCTCCTGGCGCAGATCGCGCAATTCGACGCCGAGTTCGGATACATCGGTTATGACGCAAAGCATCCAGCCGCCCGGCAACGTCGTTTCGGTCGTCAGCATCCACCGGCCGTCCTTGAGGCTGGTTTCGATGGTGCGAAAAGGCAGTTTGCCACGCCGCGTCTTTGCCGAGCGCAGCCACAATTCGAAATCCGACGTCTCTATGGCCGTGCCGGTTGCGGTTTGGTAACCGCTGCGCATCAGGTCCACCCAGCTCGGAAACACATTCGGGCCGACGCCGAGCGCGGTGCGGAAGGCACTGTTGGCAAAACGCATCTCGTCATGCCCGTCAAACAGCGCATAGCCCTGCTGCGATGCTTCCATGAGGCTCATGAGCTGTTGGATGAAAACGTCCATATCACCTTGAATGAGACCGATATGCCCGGGTAGCGCGTCATTCACGGCGTATTGGCTGATCTGGTGAGACATCGAATTTCCAAGACTACGACAAGATGGAACCATACGGACGGCAATGGTACGACACCGATTTTTTTGATAAAATATTCATATTCCAAAATAACGTCGTATCGACTGAAGTACATTTTACGCTCCAGCCCTACCTAACAGCAAAATCCTAAAAGTATTTCCGAAAACTACACCGTTCTTTCATTCCGGCATAAACATCCTGTTCACCATGCGCCGTAGCTGTCCGCATGTGAGAGCTCATGCGACGAGGCGCATGGCTCAAAAACAATAGGCGGCGCTTGCCATTCCGTCGGCCTTGTGCAATCAACCGCCCTCCTCTGACATCGGGGTGCCAAAGGCATCCCTTATCCTCACGCCGGGCCGCCCAAGGGCCGGGTGGGTTCTTCTATCGGCAACAAGGATATGGCGATGACGCAAAAGCGGGCTCTCGGCCTCGATTTCGGCACGACCAACACGGTCATGGCTCTTTCCGACACGGGCGGCGCCAGCCGTTCCATGCGCTTCACCAGCAGCGCGGGCACGGATGACAGCATGCGCACGGCGCTCTCCTTCATGAAGGATGCCGGCCTCGGTGCGGCCGCCCTGCATGTGGAAGCCGGCCATGCCGCCATCCGGCAATTCATCGACAATGCCGGCGATTGCCGTTTCCTCCAATCGATCAAGACATTTGCGGCCTCGCCGCTGTTTCAGGGTACGCTGATCTTCGCCAAGCGCCAGAGCTTCGAAGACCTGATGGACGTGTTCCTGCGCAAGCTGAAGACCTATGCGGGCGAGGAATGGCCGGGAGACGTCTCCACCGTCATCGCCGGCCGGCCGGTGCGTTTCGCCGGCAGCAATCCGGATGAGGCGCTGGCGCTCGCCCGTTACAACGAGGCGCTCACCCGCGCCGGTTTCCCGGAAATCCACTATGTCTACGAACCGGTGGCGGCCGCCTATTATTTCGCCCAGAGCCTGAAGAAGGATGCCAATGTGCTGGTGGCGGATTTCGGCGGCGGCACGACGGACTATTCGCTAATCCGCTTCGAAACCCATGCCGGCAAGCTTTCCGCCACCCCCATCGGCCATTCCGGCGTTGGCGTCGCGGGCGATCATTTCGACTTCCGCATGATCGACAATCTGGTCTCGCCTGAGATCGGCAAGGGCAGCAAGTTCAAGAGCTTCGACAAGGTGCTGGATGTGCCCTCCGGCTATTACGTGAATTTCGGCCGCTGGAACCAGCTGTCGATCTTCAAGACCTCAAAGGAATTCACAGACCTCAAATCGCTGGTGCGCTCGGCGCTGGAGCCGGAAAAGCTGGAAATGTTCATCGACCTCGTCGAGCATGACGAAGGTTACCCGCTTTATCAGGCGATTTCCGCCACCAAGATGGCGCTCTCCTCGGCGGAAGAAGCGGAATTCAACTTCGCACCATTGGGCAAGGCCGGGCGCAAGATGGTGAAGCGCAGCGATTTCAACAATTGGATCGCCGAAGACCTCGCCAAGATAGAAGAAGCGCTCGACGAGGTTCTGGAAAAAACAAAAGTCGCGCCCGAAGCCATCGACAAGGTGTTCCTGACCGGCGGCACCTCCTTCGTGCCGGCCGTGCGCGAGCTTTTCACCCGCCGTTTCGACGCCGACCGGATCGAAAGCGGCGGCGAGCTGCTCTCGATTGCGCATGGTCTCGCCATGATCGGCGAAAGCGACGATATTCAGCGCTGGACAGTGTGATTAGCGGGTATCGCGGGCGTCGAACATGGGGTAATTTCCGCCCATGATCGCCGCCCAAGACCTTTCCCCGGCCGAACTTGCCGCCCTCCTGCATTTCCATGCGGATGCGGGCGTGGACTGGCTGCTGGAAGAGACCCCGGTCGATCGTTTCGCCGAATTCGCCGAGGCCCGCCCGGCCCGATCCGCGCCTGCGCGGGAGGTGCCCGAGGCATCACGCCAGATGGAAAGGCCGGCGGAACGCCGTGCCGATGCGCCTCAGCGGCAGGCGGCGACGCGCAGCACGCCGGTGGCCCCCGCCATCCAGCAGAATGTCGCCATGCCGGACGAACAGGCCGTGGCGGCCGCGCGTTTTGCGGCGGAAAGCGCGCGCTCACTCGGCGAGCTGAAAACCGCGCTTGAGGGTTTCAACGGCTGCAACCTCAAGAACAGCGCGCGCAATACGATTTTCACCGAGGGTGACCCCGCCTCCGCCATCATGGTCATCGGCCCCATGCCGGATGCCGATGACGACCGCGAGGGCACGCCCTTTGCCGGCAAGACGGGGTTGCTGCTCGAGCGCATGCTGGCAGCCATCGGCCTGGAGCGCAGCGCCATCATGCTCGGCAATGTCGTGCCGTGGCGGCCACCGGGCAACCGCCCGCCGACTCAGGCCGAAATGGATATCTGCCGCCCCTTCATCGAGCGTCAGATCGCGCTTGCCGAGCCGAAACACCTGTTGCTTCTCGGCAACTTCACCGCTCGTTTCTTCTTTGGCGGCACCGGCACCATCCATACGATGCGCGGACAGTGGCGTGATGTCGCAGCCGGACACCTGATTGTGCCGGCGCTCGCAAGCCTGCATCCGCAGGAACTGTTGAACGCGCCGGCCAGCAAGTCCTTGGCATGGCACGATTTATTGGCTTTTCAGGCAAAGATTACTGAAGGCTGACTGCCTCATTCCTGGTCAATGTAAATGAATTATGAAAAAAGCCATGCGCATTACGCATAACAGCGGCGCATTTGGTCCGCTTGCCGAATCCATGCTGCGCTGCGATATATCGGACGTGTCTTGGGAGGAATTCGGTTAAAGGAACCAAGGCAATGACCACTCGCTTCCGTCCGGTCCATTCCGGCTTTGAAACGCTCCGCCTGGCGGGCCTCGGCCCTCGCTCCAGTCAGGGTTACCATCGTTTCGGCGCAGCCGCTAACGAACAGATGACCGCACGCGCTGCCATGCAGCAGGTCCGCGTGACGCGTCCCTCGGCAGTCTTTGCGGATTTCCGCGAGCGCTGAGATGCTCTCAGGCCAGTTTAACACTGGCCCATAGATATAATTGCGCGCTGGCGTCTTTCTTCGGGAAGGCGCCTTTTGCTTTTTGTGGAGCTTTTTTCGCGAGAGGGTTGCGAGGTTTTTGAGCCCCCCCAATGCTCTGACGTCATCCTCGGGCTTGACCCGAGGATCTAAGCACCTCAACAAAATCAAAACGTTGGCAGATCCTCGGGACAAGCCCGAGGATGACGCCGAGAGAAGAGAGACCCGTCGTCGTCAACTTCAAGAGAACGGCACGCAAGCATACCACGGGAGCCGCAACATCACCCCTGCGGCGTCGAGGCCTTGCGGGCCGCGCGTCTCGCCAGACCCAGTTGATGCTCGCGGAAGATGATGAAGATGCCGGCGAGAATCACGATCGCCGTGCCGATAAGCATCGTCAGCGTGGGAATATCTCCGAACAGAATGTAGGAAACAGCGATCCCGAAAACGATGGAGCTGTATTCGAAGGGCGCGATGACAGAGACTTCCGCGTGGCGATAACTTTCCGTCAGGAAGATTTGCGCGACGCCGCCGCAGATGCCGCTGGTGATCAACAGCACGGCCTGTGTCATCGTCAGCGAGCTCCAGCCCAATGGCACGCTGATCAGCGATAACAACGTAGCGGTCAGCGAAAAATAGAGGACGATGGTCGGGGTCTTTTCCGTTTCCACCAGCTGCCGCACCTGGATCATCGCCAGTCCGCCGAGTGCTGCGCCGCACAGCACGGCAATGGCGCCCAGCCCCTCGCCCGCGGCAAAGCCGCCCTCCCGCAGAAGCGTCATCTTCGGCCACAGAATGACCAGCACGCCCATCATGCCAACGAAGACAGCACTCCAGCGATAGATGCGCACCTTCTCACGCAGGATGAAGGCGGCGAAAACGACGGCAAGCAGGGGTGAGGCATAACCGATGGCGATGAATTCCGGCAGCGGCAGCATGGTCAGCCCGTAAAAGCCGCAGACCATGGAAAGAATGCCGAGAAAACCGCGTTTGAAATGGCCGAGAAGATTGTTGGTGTGCAGCGCGCTTGCCAGCGCATGCAGCCAGGCGAGATAAACGACAATGGGCAGAATGGCAAAGGCGGAGCGGAAGAAGGTGATCTGGCCGGCCGGCACATCACCTGCGGCCTTGATACAGGTCTGCATGACGAGAAAGAAGCCGACCGAAATCAGCTTCATGCTAATCCCGCGAAAGGGATTCATCGGTTCGGCGTTCATTGGCAGTTACTCATATCGGCTGCGCAAACACGCCATCTGGAGATTTTCATGCGGGAAAGGACGACGCAGGAGAAGTGGATGCGCCAAGGCTAGAGCATTCTTCCGGGGCTTTACAGCAAAAAATGCTATTTACCCATGAATTCGGTTGATCTGGAGAAGCTTCGTTTGCCCGGCTGGCGGGATGGCCGCGCACCAAAAGCGACACGCGCTAAAATTTGAAGAAAATAAAATATAATTTCAGCAATCGTTCAACATTTGCTGCGATGGTCCTGAAGTCCGGCGGCGGGAGGATCGTCTGCGGGGCCGACGAAGCCTTCCATGGCGGGACAGAATGTCCTCCGATGCGCACATGAACGTGACGAATACTCCACCTATTTTACATCCGGGCCTTATGACGACATGATGCCGGGAAGACCACGCCAAGTTATTCAGGGATAGTCATGCGAACAGACACGGGCCAGATCGTTCACCTGGCAGATTACCGCCCCACCGATTTCGTTCTGGAGCGGGTGGATCTCACCTTCGAACTCGACCCCAAGAATACCAAGGTCGAAGCCCGTCTGATCTTTCACCGGCGCGAAGGTGCTGAGCGTGAGGCGCCACTGGTTCTCGATGGCGACGAGCTGAAGCTCTCAAGCCTGCTGCTCGACCAGGTGGAACTTCCCGCCGGCCAATATGAGGCAACGCCCGACAGCCTGACCATCCGCGACCTGCCGGCCGAATCTCCCTTCGAGATCTGCGTCACGAATTACATCAACCCGCAGGTCAATACGCAGCTGATGGGGCTTTATCGCACCAACGGCGTTTATTGCACCCAATGCGAGGCGGAAGGTTTCCGCCGCATCACCTATTTCCCCGACCGGCCGGATGTTCTGGCGCCCTATACGGTGACGATCATCGCGGCGAAGGAAGGCAATCCGCTGCTGCTTTCGAACGGCAATTTCCTCGGCGGCGGCAATTACGACGAGGGCCGTCAATTCGCGGCCTGGTTCGATCCGCATCCCAAGCCCAGCTATCTCTTCGCGCTTGTCGCCGGTGATCTCGGTGTGGTGGAAGATAGCTTCACCACCATGTCCGGTCGCGACGTTGCGTTGAAGATTTATGTCGAGCACGGCAAGGAGCCGCGCGCGGCCTATGCCATGGATGCGCTGAAGCGTTCGATGACATGGGACGAAGAGCGCTTCGGACGCGAATACGACCTCGATATCTTCATGATCGTCGCCGTATCCGATTTCAACATGGGCGCGATGGAGAACAAGGGTCTCAACGTCTTCAACGACAAATTCGTGCTGGCCGACCCGGAAACCGCTTCCGACGCTGACTACGCCAATATCGAGCGTATCATCGCGCATGAATATTTCCACAACTGGACGGGCAATCGCATCACCTGCCGCGACTGGTTCCAGCTCTGCCTGAAGGAAGGCCTGACGGTTTATCGCGATCAGGAATTTTCCGCCGACATGCGCTCGCGTCCGGTCAAGCGTATCGCCGATGTACGTCACTTGAAATCGGAGCAGTTCCCGGAGGATTCCGGTCCGCTGGCGCATCCGCCGCGCCCGGATACCTATCGCGAAATCAACAATTTCTACACGACGACCGTTTATGAGAAGGGTGCCGAAGTCACCCGCATGATCGCCACCATTCTTGGCGCTGAAGACTTCAAGAAGGGCATGGACCTCTATTTCGAACGGCATGACGGCGAAGCAGCGACGGTCGAAGATTTCGTCAAGAGCTTTGCCGATGCCAGCGGTCGCGATCTCTCGCAGTTTTCGCTATGGTACACCGAGGCCGGCACGCCGCTGGTCTTGGTGTCGTCCGCTTACGATGCCGGCAAGGCCACTTTCAGCCTGACGCTGGAACAGACCGTGGCACCAACGCCCGGCCAGCCGGTAAAACAGCCGCGCCACATTCCGCTCTCGCTGGCGCTGATCCTCGATAACGGCCAGATCGCCGAGCCGCAGGCCGTCGAAGGCGGCGAGTATCGCGATGGCGTGCTGCATCTGACTGAGCGCAACCAGACCTTCTCCTTCTCCGGCATTTCCTCGCGGCCGGTGCTGTCGATCAACCGCAGTTTTTCGGCACCGATCAATCTGGATTTCGAACAGAATGCGGCCGATCTGGTGCAGATCGCCCGGCATGAAACCGACATGTTCGCTCGTTTCCAGGCGCTGACCGATCTTGCCCTGCCGGCGCTGATTGCCGCCACCAAGGCGGTGCAGAACGGTGAAGAGATACAGACGGATGCGGCGCTCTCTACCACGCTCATCGAAATCATCGGTGACGATACGCTTGAGCCGGCGTTCCGGGCGCAGGCGCTTGCCCTGCCGAGCGAAACGGATATCGCCCGCGAACTCGGCGGCAACACCGATCCCGACGCCATCCACAAGGCGCGCAATACCACAATCAAGGCCATTGCCACGACCGGCCTCGAGACGCTGCGACGGCTTGCCGATAGTGCTGCCAATGCCGAGGCCTACAGCCCCGACGCCGACAGCGCCGGACGCCGTTCGTTGCGAAACGGCGCCCTGAGTTTCCTCGCCTATGCCGAGGGAACACCGGAGCGGGCGGCGAAGGCCTATGCCGACGCCACCAACATGACCGATCTCGCACATGCGCTCAGCGTCCTGACCCAGCGTTTCCCTGATAGCGCCGAGACGAAGGAAGCACTCGTCGCCTTCGAAACGCGCTTTGCCGACAATGCGCTCGTTCTTGACAAGTGGTTCTCGCTGCAGGCCGCCATCCCCGGCGACGGGGCGCTTGACCGCATCAAGACGCTGATGAAATCGAAACATTTCATCGCCACCAATCCGAACCGGGTGCGTTCGCTGGTCGGCACTCTCGCCTTCTCAAACCCCACCGGTTTCCACCGTGCGGATGGCGCGGCCTATCGCTTCCTTGCCGAGCAAATCGTCGCCATCGACAAACGCAATCCACAGCTTGCCGCGCGCATCCTCACCTCCATGCGTTCCTGGCGGTCGCTGGAGGCAAGCCGTGCCGAACACGCGAAAGCCGCGCTTTCGACCATTGCCGAGGCAAAGGGCCTCTCGACGGATGTAAGCGATATTGTCGGGCGCATCCTGAAGGGCTGAACCTCCGCCGAGGCTGCACGGCCACCCTGATCGACGCCATGACGCCGTCTTGATTTCCATCAAGGCGGCGTCATGCATTGGGCGGCATTATGCTGCACAAGGGGCCGAAGCAGGCCCGGGATCAGAAAGGAATGGCAGATGACGGACATGTCGAAGGCGAGCGCCTCGTTTCAGCGCTTCATGACCGATGCCCCGGCCCACAAGGCGGCATGGTTTCAGGCCGTGCAGGGTCTGGGTGCGGCCTCGACGCTGGATGTGAAGACGCAGAGCCTGATCTATATCGGCATTCTGGCCGCACTGCGCCTGGAAAGCGGCATCGGTTTTCATGTGGTGGAAGCCAAGGCGCGCGGTGCAAGCCGCGACGATATCATCAGCGCAGTGCTGACCGGCCTCCCCGCCGCCGGCAATGGCGTGATCGGTGCGCTTGGGCCTGCACTGGATGCTTTCGACGGCGTTTGAGCACATCCCTGCACCGCCGGAATTGAGGTTCCGGCTCACTGATTTTGCTGACAAAACCCGCTTTTTCCTGAGCAGCATCAAACCGTCCCGAAAAAATACGGAGTCGGTTCAAGGGGTTAAAATTCTTTTAACTTTTGCCTCTGGACACGGCGAATCGCATTTGATTCATTAGGGATATTCGAGCGGCGGCGCTTCGAATCAGTGGGGATATCTAAAAGGCGGGACAATGACGAACGTGCGGCGGGCGACTGCGGGCGATGAGCGGCCGTATGCCAAATTTTCTGATCTGGCGGCCTGGGGCGAAAGGCTTTCCAGC
The DNA here is from genome assembly GCF_027956525.1 of Agrobacterium sp. ST15.13.013. Taxonomy (NCBI): domain Bacteria; kingdom Pseudomonadati; phylum Pseudomonadota; class Alphaproteobacteria; order Hyphomicrobiales; family Rhizobiaceae; genus Agrobacterium; species Agrobacterium sp. ST15.13.013. The sequence continues at coordinate 159,164 of NZ_JAQKGP010000008.1, read as the reverse complement.
GACCTGATGGGTTTGATGAATGGCACCGACCGACCGCCGGCGCAGGTCGAGACCCTGCTGAAACGTCTGATCCCCATTCTCATCCTCGCCTTCCTCGTCGTCGTTGCCGCCTCGCGCATGATGGGCATCGTTGCCGAATATAGCCGCATGGAAGAAGCCGCCCGCCATTCCACCGCGCTGACGGCGCTGACTGCCAAAGCGGCCCTTCTCAACAACGACACCGTCTTCACCACGCAGGATCGGACCCGCGCCGAGGCGAACCTTGTCGCCGCTTTGCCATCGGGCAGCCTTGCCGATGGCACCATGGTGCTGCTCTCCGGCAGCAATGGCCGCATCTTCGCAGGCGCCGGTAAGGATGCCTTGCTTTACGTCGGCACCTCGCTGCCCGCCCTGCTTCCCGAGATTGCCATCGTGCAGCGTTTCCCCGGCGCACCCGGCACCATCGAGACCAATATCGATGGCCAGCAGCATTATGCGACGATGATCCCCTTCGGCGACGATGGCGCGATGGTGATCGCGGCGCGTTCGCTGCAGCCGATCCGGTCCTTCTGGCGCAGCGAAATCGCCATGAACGTGACGTTGTTCGCCGGCATCTCCTCCATCCTGCTTGTCGTGCTCTACGCCTATTACATGCAGGTGAAACGCGCCCGCGACGCCGACGATATCTTCGCCGAATCGAACCTGCGGGTGGAAACGGCGCTGTCGCGCGGCCGCTGCGGCCTGTGGGATTTCGATCTTGCCAGCCGGCGCATGTTCTGGTCGGGCTCACTCTACGAAATTCTCGGGCGGCCGCCGAAGGCCGCACCGCTCTCCTTCTCCGACGCTGCCCGCATGATGCATTCCGAAGACGGCAATCTTTATGAGCTTGCCCGCGCCGTCGGCTGCGGCAACCTGCGCCAGATCGATCAGATTTTCCGCATGCGCCATGCCAAGGGCCATTACGTCTGGCTGCGTGCCCGCGCCCAGGTCATCCGCACCAATAACGGCCCGCGCGTCATCGGCATCGCCATGGACGTCACCGAACAGCATCGCCTCGCGCAACGCTACGCCGAGGCCGACCAACGCCTTGCCGACGCCATCGAATCCACCTCGGAAGCCTTCGTGCTGTGGGACAAGAATGATCGCCTGGTGATGTGCAACACCCATTACCAGAAGGCCTATGGCCTGCCGGACAGCGTGCTGGTTGCGGGCACCGAAAAAAGCACCGTCTATGCTGCAGCCGCTCGCCCTGTCGTTGAGCGTCGCGTTGCCGATCCGGACCAGTCCGGCCTGTCGCGCACCACGGAAGTGCAGCTTGCCGATGACCGCTGGCTGCAGATCAACGAACGCCGCACCCGAGATGGCGGCCTCGTTTCGGTCGGCACCGATATTACCCTTTTAAAGCGCCATCAGGAACGGCTGCGCGATTCCGAACGCCGGCTGATGGCGACCATTGGCGATCTCTCCGCCTCGCAGCACAAGCTGGAGCGGCAGAAGACGGAACTTTCGGACGCCAACGCCAATTACCTCGCCGAAAAAGAGCGCGCCCAGGCGGCAAACCGGGCGAAATCGGAGTTCCTGGCCAATATGAGCCATGAGCTGCGCACGCCGCTCAACGCTATCCTCGGCTTTTCCGAAATCCTGCTGAACGAGATGTTCGGGCCGGTCGGCTCGCCGAAATATTCCGAATATGCCCGCGATATCCACGATAGCGGCAAACACCTCTTGAACGTCATCAACGACATTCTCGACATGTCGAAGATTGAAGCCGGCCATATGCGCATCAACCGCGAGACCATCGATCTCGCGCCGCTGATCGAGGAAACGCTGCGTCTCACCGCCATTCAGGCCGAGCAGAAGAACATCACAGTGCAGCAGAAGGTCTGCGCTGGCCTCACCATGCAGGGCGACCGCCGCGCCATGAAGCAGATCATGCTCAACCTGCTCTCCAACGCCGTGAAATTCACCGGCGAGGGCGGCCGTATCGCGCTGCGCACCCATGTGCACGAAGCCGCGATGATCCTCACCATCGCCGACACCGGCATCGGCATCCCCGCCCAGGCGCTCGACAAGATCGGCCAACCCTTCGAACAGGTGCAAAGCCAATACGCCAAAAGCCAGGGCGGCTCGGGGCTTGGTCTTGCGATTTCCCGCTCGCTGGTGAAGCTGCATGGCGGAACGATGAAAATTCGCTCGTGTGAGGGTCGCGGGACGGTGGTGACGATTATCATTCCGCATACGGCGGGGCGGTGTGGGATGGTGCATTGAGGTGGCGTTGGATGCGCTGACTGTCCTGTAATAAGTAAAGGTCGAGTGCGCGATACCCCCCTCTGCCCTGCCGGGCATCTCCCCCTCAAGGGGGGAGATCAGCTAGACGGATGCTCCCCGCCAAATTCGCAACATTTGAGATGATCGCGCCGTTGCCGCATACCGATCTCCCCCCTTGAGGGGGAGATGCCCGGCAGGGCAGAGGGGGGTGAAGCCTCACCCACCATTCTTCACCGTCGCCACAAACGCTTTCCGCACCGCTTTCGCCAGCCGCTTCACTTCTCCCTCGAGCGTCGGAACATCAGGACAATCCCCCGCTCGGCACACGAGATCGATCAGACCCGCCGGCGCCTCTTTCGGATTGAACGCCCCATCGATGCACAGCCGCACGATCTGGGATATCTCGGTATAAAGCCCCATCGCCGCCATACAGTCATCGAGAGCCTGCGGCTCCATGACGGGTGCTGCGAGCGCCTGCAGCGCTTCGGCGGTGTTGCGCCCCGGTTCATGCACGGCAAGTCCTTTCACCGGCCCCACCAGCGCCAGATATTGCGCGATGAATTCGAGGTCGATCAGGCCGCCATTGATGAGCTTGAAGTCCCAATTGTTTTCCGGCGGTTTTTCCTGCTCGATGAGGCTGCGCATTTCCAGCACATCGGCCGAGACCTTGGCCACGTCGCGCTTTTGCGAAAGGATGGAGGCGATGATGCGGCGCGCGTCCTCCATCAGCGAGGCTTCGCCGCAGATGAGCCGCGCGCGCGACAGCGCCATATGTTCCCAGGTCCAGGCTTCCTCGCGCTGGTATTTCTCGAAGGCGGAAATGCGGGTCGCCACCGGCCCCTTGTTGCCGGAGGGACGAAGCCGCATGTCGACCTCGTAGAGCACGCCTTCCGCAGTCGGGGCCGAAAGGGCGGCGATCAGCCTTTGCGTGACGCGGGTGAAATAACGCACCACATCGAGCGGTTTTGCGCCGGTCGATTCATGGGCGGCATCGTCATAATCGTAGAGGAGGATGAGATCGACATCCGAACCGGCCGTCAGCTCGAAGGAGCCGAGCTTGCCCATGCCCATGACGGCCACGCGACCGCCGGGATAGGACCCATGCGCCGCTTCCATCTCCGAAAGAACCGCATTCAACGCCGCCTCGATGACAAGATCGGCAAGATGAGTGAAAGCACGGGCAGCGACTTCACCGCGGATTGCGCCGGTCAGCAGCCGAACCCCAATCAGGAAGCGCTGTTCGGCGGCGAAGATGCGTAGCCGGTCGAGAATATCCTCGTAATGGCGGGCATTGGAGAGGAAATTGCCCATGCGGTGGGCGAGATAATCGCGGGTCGGCACGTCGCTCATCAGAGCCGGGTCGAGCATGCCATCGAAGACATGCGGGCGGGCCGCGATGATTTCGGCAAGACGCGGGGCCGAGGACATGATCGTCACCAGCAGCGACAGGAGCGCAGGGTTGTTACCGAGCAACGAGAAGAGCTGGATGCCCGCCGGCAGGCCGGAGAGGAAATTGTCGAAACGCAGCAGCGCCTCATCGGCCCGCTTGCTTTCGCCGAAGGCGCGCAGCAGGTCGGGCGTCAGTTCCGTCAGCCGCTCGCGCGCCTCGACGGATTGCGTCGCACGATAGCGGCCATTGTGCCAGGTGCGGATGACGCGGGAAATATCCTCCGGCCGCTGAAAACCAAGGGTAGAGAGCGTCTTCAGCGTATCGGGATCGTCCTTCTGGCCGGTGAAGACCAGATTGCCGGCCTCGCCTGACAGTTTCACCTCCTGCTCGAACAGCGCCGAATAACGCCGCTCCACCAGCCGCAGCACCTCTTCCAGCTTTTCCGAGAAAGCCTTTGTGTCCTCGAAACCGAGCATGAAGGCGATGCGCTTCAATTCCGTTTCAGTGTCTGGCAACACATGGGTCTGTTCGTCGCGCACCATCTGGATGCGGTGCTCGACCTCGCGTAAAAACCAATAGGCCGCAGTCAGGCTGTCGCGGGTCTCGGCGTCGATCCATTTCGCCTCGGTCAGCGCGGCAAGCGCCTCTTCCGTTGCACGCACGCGCAGCGGCGGCATGCGGCCGCCGGCGATGAGCTGCTGCGTCTGGGCGAAGAACTCGATCTCACGGATGCCGCCGCGCCCGAGTTTGACATTGTGGCCCTTCACCGCAATGGCGCCATGGCCCTTATGGGCGTGGATCTGCCGCTTGATGGAGTGAATATCGGCAATCGCCGCATAATCGAGATATTTGCGGAAGATGAAGGGCGTCAGTTCGCGCAGGAAACTCTCACCCGCCTTGATGTCGCCGGCCACCGGCCGCGCCTTGATATAGGCGGCGCGTTCCCAGTTCTGCCCCCTGCCCTCGTAATAAAGCAGCGCCGCTTCCACCGGAATGGCGAGCGGCGTGGAGCCGGGGTCGGGACGCAGCCGCAGATCGGTGCGGAACACGTAACCATCGGCCGTGCGCTCCTGCATGATGCGCACGAGGCGGCGCATCATGCGGCCGAAATTCTCCGTCGCATCATAGGGATCGTCCATGATGCCGGCGGAGGGTTCGAAGAACACCACCGCGTCGATATCGGAGGAATAGTTGAGTTCGCGCGCGCCGAGCTTGCCCATGCCGAGCACGATGAGGCCGGACCCTTCGCTGGGTGCTGCGACATTCTTCAGTTTCAGCTTGCCGCTCTCATGGGCGGCGAGCAACAGGTGATCGATGGCGGCGGAGAGCGATGCATCCGCCATATCGCTCAGCCAGCGTGTCGTATCGCGCGCGGTGAAGATGCGCGCCAGATCGGCAAGTGCTGCGATGAAAGAGAGCCGCCGCTTGGCTACCCGCAGCCGCGACATCACCTCGTTTTCGCTCGGCGCCCCACCTTCTTCGCCCGGCTTCCAGCAATCGCGCGCATCACGGACAAGCTCGGTCAGCAGCGGCTCGAGCGGTTTCGACATCGCCAGCGACAAAAGCCCCTCATCCGCCGACGCCATGTCACGCAGATAGGGGGACAGCGTGAAAGCCGCGGCGATAAATTCCTTCAGCGGGCTTTCTCCGGCCAGCAGCGCGGCGACCGCAGGCTCGCTTTTGCCGATATCCTTCAGCGTCGAAAGAACGGATTTCAGTTCCGTCTGCGTATAGGGGCGGATCACGCCCGGCAGAACCTCGCTCAGCCGCCTTTCGACGGTTTCCCGTTTCGTCACTGTGTCTCTCCCTCTTCCGCCCGTCCTGCCAGAGCCTGCCGGCGCGCCTCTCTGGCGTTGTAACAAATGCCGAGTGCGTTGCGATCAAAAAACCGCTGAGGGAGATGCTTTCCCGAATCCGAGATCGATGCAAGCGTACCAATCCATTGCATCCACCCTCCAAGGCAGGGCGAACGGCGTGCTGGCTGCCAGGGGCGAGCGTGACCCCCGCTTACAGTTTGGTCAGCGGAAACACCATCGAAACGGTCAGCCCCGGGCAGGCCGCATTCGCGGCGTCCGTGTCCGACAGCTTCAGCGATCCGCCATGCAGTTCCATCACCGCTTCCACCAGCGACAGGCCGAGCCCGGTCCCGGGTTTCGAGCGGCTTTCATCCAGCCTGACGAAGCGTTTCAGCACCTCGCCGCGTTTGTCGGCGGGAATGCCGGGGCCGTTATCGGCGACGGAGAGCACAATGGCCTCCTGCTCTCTTGCCAGACGCACGACGAGTTTTTTATCGCCCTCGCCCTCGCAGGCATATTTCATGGCGTTGTCGATGAGGTTGGAGAGCGCCTGGCCGATCAGTTCGCGGTTGCCCTTGACGACAAGGCCCAGCTCGATTTCGGTTTCCAGAGCCAGCCCCGCATCTTCGGCCACCGGCTCGTAGAGTTCGGCGCTGTCTTCGGCAATCGCCGAGACGTCCACATCGGTCATTTCGGCGGCGATCGAACCTGCCTCGACGCGGGAGATCATCAAGAGCGCATTGAAGGTGCGGATAAGCTGATCGGATTCGGCGATGATGCCTTCAAGCGCTGCGCGGCGTTTCGTCTCGTCATCGTCGTCGAGCGCTGCGGCCGCCTTGTTGCGCAGCCGCGTCAGCGGCGTCTTCAGGTCATGGGCGATGTTGTCGGAGACCTGCCGCAGACCCTCATTCAGCTTTTCGATGCGGCCGAGCATGGCGTTGAGCGAACCGGACAGGCGGTCGAATTCATCTCCGGAGCGGCCCTGCGGCAGGCGCTGCGAAAGGTCGCCGGCCATGATCTTCTTGGTCGCCGCCGACATGCGGTCGATGCGTTTCAGCGCATTGCGGCCAATGCCGAACCAGATGAGCAAAGCGCCGCCGCCCATGATCGCCAGCGCCACCATCAGCGCGTTGCGCACCAGCGCCCGGAACTTCGTCGGCTCGCCGAGATCGCGGCCGATCAGGATGCGCAGACCGTTGTCCAGCGTGAAGACATTAGCGGTGGCCAGATGCTGAACGCTGTTGCCGCTTTCGGAATAACGCTCGTAACGGAAAGGGAAACCTGTCCAGCCTTCCTTGTCGAAGACGCCGGGCTGCACGGAGGCGACGTTGCCGGCCAGGATTTCACCATTCGGGCCGGCAATGATGTAAAGGCTCGCACCCGGCTGGCGGGCGCGTCGCTCCATCATCCGCAGCAGCGGGTTGATGCCGCCACGATTATAGATGCGCTGTACATCCGAGACTTCCTGCAACACGGCATCGCGCGTCTGCTGGTTCAGCAACCGTTCGGAGAGAGCGGTGACGTAAAAGACGAGGAAGGCGGCGCAGAGTGCGAACAGCAGAATATAGAGCGCCGAAAGGCGCACCGCCGTCGATCTGAACAATATTCTGAGGCGGGCCATTTTCGCCAATCAGCCCTCGTCCTTCATCATGTAACCGGCGCCGCGAATGGTCTTCAAGAGCGGCTTTTCGAAGTCCTTCTCGATCTTCGAGCGCAGGCGGGACACATGCACGTCGATGACATTGGTCTGCGGGTCGAAATGATAGTCCCAGACATTTTCGAGAAGCATGGTGCGGGTCACGACCTGGCCGGCATTCTTCATCAGATATTCGAGCAGGCGGAATTCGCGCGGCTGCAGCAGGATTTCCTTGCCGCCGCGGCGAACATCGTGCGACAGCCGGTCGAGTTCGAGATCGCCGACCCGGTAGATCATGTCCTGCTCGGGCTTGCCCTTGCGGCGGCCGAGCACCTCGATACGGGCAAGCAGTTCGGAAAAGGCATAGGGCTTCGGCAGGTAATCGTCGCCGCCGGCGCGCAGTCCGGTGACGCGGTCATCCACCTGCCCCAGCGCGGAAAGGATCAGAACCGGCGTCTCGATGCCGCGGCGGCGCAGCTCGCTTATGACGGAAAGCCCGTCGCGGCGCGGCAACATGCGATCGATCACCATCACGTCGTAAGCGTTCTCGCAGCCCATGAACAGGCCGCTCTCACCGTCGCTGGCATGATCGGCGACGATCCCGGCTTCGCGGAACGCCTTGGTCATATAGGCCGCAGCCTCTAGGTCGTCTTCAATGACAAGAATCTTCATGTGCGGGACAATAGCGCCCTCGCCCTTTTCCGCACAACCGGAAACAGATGCGGGAGTAACTTCCTGAACTTTGTTTTCCATGAGGTTTCCTCCGAAGACTTAAGGCCTATGGCGTTATCTCGCTTCAAGATGGGCGACTACCTGTGGAGCGAGTGGTCGCCGCTTGTTTCTTCTCCCCCTCGGGGAGAAGAAACGGGCCGCAACGCCGTGCCATACCCAACCGCCCCGTCTCAAGAGCGAGATGCGACGCCGGATCCCAAAGGAACCGGCATCGCCTTTCAAATTATCAACCCTGGTCGATATCCAGAGCGATGAAGCGGCTGCCATCGTCCGTCTGGATCTGGAACAGGGCCTTGGAACGACCGTCCTTCTTGGCCTGCTCGAGGATCTTCTCGACATCGGCGGCGGAGGCGACCTGCTGGTTGTTGACCGAGGTGATCTTCTCACCCGTCTTCAGACCACGGGCAGCGGCATCGCTGTCGGGATCGACATCGGTAATGGCGAGGCCATTTCCGTCATCGGCGGGAGCAACCGTCAGTCCGAGGCTGGAGAGCACCTTCTCGCTGGAGGACTGGCTGCCCTTGTCGTCGTTCTGGCCTGGTGTCGCCTTGGAGGCCTCGTCGCTGGTGAGATCGCCGAGCGTCACCGTGACTGACTGCGACTTGCCACCACGCCACAGCGAGATTTCGACCTTGCTGTTGGGCGCCATGCCGCCGATGCGGCGCGACAGATCGCGGGCATCCTTGACGGGATCGCCGTTGACGGCAGTGATGATGTCACCCTGCTTGATACCGGCCTTGTCGCCCGGCGAGCCGGACTGCGGCGAAACGACCAGCGCGCCCTTGGCTTCGGCAAGGCCGAGCGATTCGGCGATGTCCTTGCTGACGGGCTGGATTTGCACACCGAGCCAGCCGCGTTCGACCTTGCCGTCCTTTTGCAGGTCGGCGATCACATCCTTGGCGACCGAGGACGGGATGGCAAAGGCGATACCGACATTGCCGCCGGAGGGCGAGAAGATGGCGGTGTTGATGCCGACCACTTCGCCGTTAAGGTTGAAGGCGGGACCACCCGAGTTACCGCGGTTCACGGCAGCGTCGATCTGGAGATAGTCGTCATAGGGGCCGGAGCCGATATCACGGCCGCGGGCCGAAATGATGCCTGACGTCACCGTCCCGCCGAGGCCGAAGGGGTTACCGACGGCGACGACCCAGTCACCAACGCGGATTTTGGTGTCATCGGCAAATTTCACATAGGTGAACTTGCGGTTCACATCGACCTTGAGCAGCGCCAGATCGGTACGCGGATCGCGGCCGACAAGCTTGGCGTCGAGTTCGGTGCCGTCATTCATGACGACCGTATAGGCGGAACCGTCATCGACGACGTGGTTGTTGGTGACGACATAACCGTCTTCGGAAATGAAGAAACCGGAGCCTTGCGCGACCGGGCGCAGCGGACCTTTGCCGTCACGATGGCGGTTCGGCCCACGGTCGGAGCGATCCTGGTTGGGGCCGCCGAATTCCTTGAAGAAACGCTTCAGCGGATGGTCATCCGGCAGCTGGTCGAGGCCGCGGCCGCCGAAATTGAAGGAGAAGTTGCTGGAATCGTCGGAAGCAGGCTGCACGTTCGACTGCACGCGAACGGAGACGACGGCGGGCGAGACGGCATCGACCACATTGGCGAAGCTCGGAACCTGCGGCGCGGTTACTTCGACAGGGGCAGCAAACGAGTGAAGGATCGGAGCGGCGAGGCCGGTCGAGAGCATCAGCGCCGCAAGGCCGCCAACGGTCGTGGCCTTCAGGGCCGTCTTCAGCGAGGAATTGCCGTTTTGCGAATGAGACATGGTGTACCTTCTTTCTTCATTCAGACTGGAACCCGTGTGACCGGGGAAGCGGTGGATGATGAAGATATAGGAGGCAACACCTTACGGCGAAGTGTCTGATGAATGAAAAATCCGTAATGTTGAAAAAGAACCGGAAGAAAAAAGGAAACCGATTATTTTTCAATGAGATTGCGAATTCGCTCTTCTTCGTCCGCACTCAGTTTTTGTGGCTGTTCCTGGGTGGCGCGGCGACGCGAAAACACGAAGACGGCGAAAATCCCGGCAAGGGTGAGGCCGATGGGCGCGCCCCACAAAAGCACGGTTCGAAGGCTGAGGCGCGGTTTCAGGAGCACGAATTCGCCGTAACGCGACACGACATAATCGATGACGGCCTTGTCGCTGTCACCCTGAACCAGCCGGTCGCGCACGAGGACGCGCAGGTCACGCGCCAGTTCGGCGTTGCTGTCGTCGATAGACTGGTTCTGGCAGACCATGCAGCGGAGCTGAGAGGTGAGGTTTCTGGCGCGCTGCTCCAGCACGGGGTCTTTGAGGACTTCGTCCGGGTTGAAGGCGAAGACCGGCCATGACGTAACCATGAGGACGAGAAGGAGCGTGAGGCCCGCCACAACCTCCCTCATTCCGCCGCCTCCGGCATTGCAGCCCGTACAGGTTTTGCCTTGCGGGTCGGCGCGCCTACGCGCAATCGCCTGTCGGAGAGCGAGATCAAACCGCCCGACATCATGAACAGCGTGCCGCCCCAGATGCAGAGGATGAAGGGTTTCCACCAGATTCGCACCACCATGCCGCCATCGGCCATGGGGTCACCCAGCGAGACGTAAAGCTGGCTGAGGCCGAAGGTCAGAATGCCGGCTTCCGTCGTCGGCATGCGTCGCGCGGTATAGAGCCGCTTGGACGACCAGACATCGGCCACCTCCACCCCCGCCTTGCGCACGGTGAAATGGCCGCGATCCTCGGTGAAGTTCGGGCCGCCGGCGTGGCGGATGCCATCGAAGGTGAGGCTGTAGCCACCCGCTTCCGCCTTCATGCCCTGTTTCATTTCCAGAACCGTTTCGGTCTCATAGGTGGTGACGATGACGATGCCGAGCACGGTGATGCCGAGGCCCATATGCGCCAATGCCGTGCCGAAGGCCGAACGCGGCAGGCCCTTCAGGCGGCGAAACGCGATACCGAAGGCGAGCTTGCCGAAATTGGCGCGATACCAGAGGTCGGCGAAAGCGCCGAAGATCAGCCAGAAACCGGCGGCGATGCCGAGGGCGGCCAGCACCGGACCGCCATTTTCGACATACCACAGCGTCAGCCCGGCAAGAGCGGCAAGCGCCGCGGCCACATAAAGCCGCTGGAAGGCTCCGAGAAGATCGCCGCGCTTCCAGGCGAGCATCGGGCCGAAGGGTGTGACGATCAGGATCGGGATCATCAGGAGGCCGAAGGTGAGGTTGAAGAAGGGTGCGCCGACCGAGATTTTTTCGCCCGTCAGCGTTTCCAGAATGAGCGGATAGAGCGTGCCGATCAGTACGGTCGCGGTGGAGACCGTCAGGATCAGGTTGTTGAGAACGAGCGATCCCTCACGCGAGATCGGCGCGAACAGGCCGCCTGCCTTGAGCGACGGCGCACGCCACGCAAACAGCGCGAAGGCGCCACCGATAAAGATCGTCAGAATGCCGAGAATGAAGATACCGCGGCTCGGATCGGTGGCGAAAGCATGCACCGAGGTCAAAACGCCGGAGCGCACGAGGAAAGTGCCAAGCAGCGACAGCGAAAAGGTCATGATCGCCAGAAGCACGGTCCAGATCTTCAGCGCCTCGCGCTTTTCCATGACCAGCGCTGAATGTAAGAGCGCCGTTCCGGCAAGCCAGGGCATGAAGGAGGCGTTTTCCACCGGATCCCAGAACCACCAGCCGCCCCAGCCGAGTTCATAATAGGCCCAGTAGGAGCCCATGGAGATGCCGGCGGTCAGGAAGGTCCATGCGGCGAGGGTCCACGGCCGTACCCAGCGCGCCCAGGCGGCGTCGATGCGTCCTTCCAGAAGTGCCGCAACGGCAAAGGAGAAACAGACGGAAAAGCCGACATAACCGAGATAAAGCAGCGGCGGATGGATGGCGAGGCCGAAATCCTGAAGAATGGGATTGAGGTCCTGCCCTTCCGCCGGCACCGGCTCCAGCCGCAGGAACGGGTTGGAGGTGAGCAGGATGAACAGCAGGAAAGCGACGGAAATCCATGCCTGTACGGCAAGAACATTGGCTTTGAGCGTTTCCGGCAGGTTGCGGCCGAAGGCGGCGACGAGCGCGCTGAAAAACACCAGGATGAGCAGCCACAGCAGCATCGAGCCTTCGTGGTTGCCCCACACGCCGGTCAGCTTGTAGAGCATCGGCATCAGCGAATGGGAGTTTTCCCAGACGTTGCGCACGGAAAAATCCGAGACGGCATAGGCTCTCGTCAGTGCCGCAAAAGACAGGCCGACCAGAAGGAACATCAGAACAGAGCCGATGGACGCGATATCCATCAGCGCCCGGTCGTTGCGGCGCGCGCCGATGACCGGCAGCGTCGAGACGATCAGCCCCACACCGAGCGCCAGAACCAGAACATAATGGCCGATCTCGTTGATCATCTGGTCGCTCCGGTCTTGTCGGAAGAAGGGGCGCTGCCCGCGGGCGTTGCGGCGGCGGGTGCCGCTCCCTCGGCGCCCTGCTGCCACAGGCCCTTGTCCTTCAGCCGGTCGGCCACTTCCTTCGGCATGTAGTTCTCGTCGTGCTTGGCCAGCACACTGTCGGCCACGAAACCGTGGGTCGCGGCATCGAACATGCCTTCGGTCACAACGCCCTGCCCTTCGCGGAAAAGATCGGGGAGGATGCCGGTATAGCTGACCGGCACGGTTGCCTCGCCATCGGTCACCGTGAAGCTGACCGTCCGGCCCTCGCCGCGCTTGATCGAGCCTTCCGCCACCAGCCCGCCGAGGCGGATGCGGGTGCCGGGGTTGACCGGCGTCTTCTCCAGATCGGCCGGCATATAGAAATAGGCAATGGACTGGCCGAAGGCGAACATGACCAGCAGCACGGCAGCGACGATGAAGCTCATCCCGCCGCCGATGATCGCCAGACGTTTCTGTTTGCGGGTCATTGCGTCACTCCCTGCGGCGCGGCATCCTGCTGCCCGTTCATGCGGATCGGACCGGCGGAAACACCCAGTTCTCTTGCCAGCGCCAGAAGCTGCCTGCCCTCTTCGCCCTCCGGCGGGAAAGCCTGCAGGCCGGCCCGCAAGGCTTCACCGGCCTTAGCCTCGTTCTTCAGCACGGAATAGGCGCGCATGAGGCGCATCCACCCTTCGAAATCATCAGGGTTATCCTTCAGCTTGGCGTCGAGGCTCGCCACCATGCCCTCGATCATCGCCTGCCGGTCGGCTGGCGCCATCTCTTTGGCAGCCGCAACATCGGCGGCAGTTGGCCCTGTTCCGGCTTTTCCGCCAGTGCGGGCGATATGTTCCTGCACCAATGGCAGCCACGGAGCACCGGCGGGGGCGGCGGCGGCAAGTGCCGCAAAGGCCGACTGAGCCTCCTCAGACTTGCCCGACTGTTCGAGGGCCAGCGCCAGATAAAAGCGGGTGCGCGGATTACCGGGGCTCAGCCGGTCAGCCTCGGCAAAAGCGTCGCGCGCGGCCTCGATAACGACACCGTCATTGCCGGCCACCAGCGTTTCGCCAAGGCCTGTCAGCCGTTCAGCACTCGGCCCCTGGATGCGCAGCGCGTTGCGGTAGGCAAGCTCGGCATCGCCAAGGCGCTGCATCTTGAAATAGATCGGCGCCAGAATATCCCAGCCAGCGCCATCCTCAGGGTTCTGCGCCAGATGCCGTTCCGCGCGGGCCACCAGCATGTTCATATCGTTGCCGGGATTTTCAAGACGCGCCTCGAGCGGCATGTCCGGCGTATCCGGACTGCCGTTCCAGATGTAAAGACAGAGGCCGAGCGCCGGCAGAAGAAGGGTGATGAAGCTTGTGGCGAGATGGTGTCGACGCGACCGGCTTTCTTTCGCCGGCGTTTCCTCGGCTTCGGCGGCGGCGAGAAGCCGGCGGCCGATTTCGGCGCGGGCATAATCCGCCTCGGTGTCGCCGATGAGGCCGGCGGCGCGTTCGCGGTCCAGTTCGGCCAGCTGGTCGCGATAAACGGCGACCTCACCGTCGCGGCGCGTCTGCGGCGCCTCGGTCTTCCGCATCAGCGGGTACATCAGGACGATGGCGACAGCCGCCGTCAATATCGCAACGACAATCCAGAACATAAGGCTCAATTACTCGAATGCGCGGCGCATGGAAACACGAAGCGCGGGGATGACGCGAATTTGAGACATCACGCCGCACCGCAGACCCTCTCCCGGCTGCACCGCCATGCCTCTTCCTGTCATCGCAAAAGGCCCGTGACCTTGATTTACGTCAAAGTATTTTACGCAAAGTCATTACGTGAGAGGCGACCAGCTTCCGTCGGCATTACGGCATGCTGCGCCGCGCACTTTGGTTTCACGTCCGTCGACCGTCAGGGTGTGCGAATATTGCCGGCAATTCTGGTTGCCGACCTGATAGGGCGCATTGGCGACCACCTGCCCCTTGGCGTCATCGCCGGCCCAGGAAACCGGCGTGCCGACGGGGGCCGCTTCCAGCGCCTTATATTCGGCTTCCAGCGCCTTGGTCTGGTCACCCCTGTCGAGCTCAACGCCGCTTCGCCCGATGATGCCGCCTTGCAGGTTGGCCAGGAACGGCGTCGAGGGCTGCGACGAGCGGCCGAACAGGCCGCCGCCCGCCGGGCGGGTGCCCGTGGTGGTGCAGGCGCTTAGCATCGATACGCACAGGATCGAGACAAGCGCCGGGCGTGACACCAGCGAGCGCATCGTCACGGAGCGACAGCCATCATACACGTCAACCAAACCCTGTCCTCTTTCCTACCGCATTGCACCTAATATATCGCCATTGAATTTCTTGCCTTTTTTCTTGCCTCACGCAAGCTCTTTCGAAAGGCCCGGCAAAATCAGATCGGCTTTCAGCCCACCGATGCCGCTGCGCGACAACGAAAAGCGGCCATGGTACTCTGACACCACCTCGGAAACGATCGACAATCCAAGGCCCGTGCCCGGCCGGCTCTCGTCCAGCCGCCGCCCGCGCTTCATCGCTTCGCTTATCTGTTCCGGCTCAAGCCCCGGTCCGTCATCCTCCACCGTCAGTTCCACCCAGGCGCGACGGGCGATTTCCGCATCGGGGGACGGGTGCGTGCCAGCGGCGAGCGTGATGACCACACGCGCCTGGGCAAACCGCGCGGCATTTTCGAGGAGATTGCCGACGACCTCTTCCAGATCCTGCTGTTCCATACCGAGCACGGCGCCGGCCTCGTCAATGTTCAGAATGAACTGCTTGTCCGGGTTCAGACGGCGCATCACCCGCACCAGCCGTTCCAGCGCCGGCTCCGCTTCGACGCGGGCAAGGATCGAGCCGCGCTGGGCCGCGATGCGGGCGCGGGAGAGATAGGATTGCACCTGCGCCTGCATGGCATCTGCCTGCGCCCGCACCAGATCGCCATGCTGCGGCTCCAGCGTGCGGGCCTCGTTCAGAAGAACGGCGATCGGCGTCTTCAGCGAATGCGCCAGATTGCCGACCTGCATGCGGGCGCGCTCCACGAGGCGGCGATTGCTGTCGATCAGCGCATTGACCTCATTGGCCAGCGGCTGGATTTCACGCGGGAATTCGCCTTCGAGGCTTTCCGCCTCCCCGCCCCTGATCTTGCCGAGCGCCACGCGGGCCTGATCGAGCGGCCGCAGACTGTAGAGAATGGCAAGGCCGTTGACGACGAGACTGCCGACACCGAAAACGGCGAGCGCCAGATAAAGGCTGTTGGAGAAATCGCGCACATCGTCTTCCACGACGTTCAGATTGCCGGAGACACGGAAACGCGCCGCGCGCCCTTCGCCATCCAGCACGACTTCGGTTTCCGCCACGCGCACCTGATTGCCCGCCTCGTCGGTCACGGCATAAAAGCGCTCATAGCGGTTGTCGAAGGGCGCATCGAGAATGCTCGGCACCGGCAAAGTGGAGACGCCGAGCGACGATGACACCAGTGGCGCGGTCTGAAAATTGCCGAGCGGCTCGACAACCCAGTACCAGCCGGTATCGGGTTGCGAAAAGCGCAGATCGCCGAGCTGCGGGCTGCCGGCCAGCGTGTTCTCGTTGGAAATCGTCACGGAATTGATGACGTTATAAAGCTGCGCCCGCAGAAGATCGGTGAAGCTGCGCTCCACTCCCTGCCGATAAAGCGTCGAGATCACGACGGCGATCACCACCAGCGCCAGCACCGACCAGAGCGAGGCGAGCAGCAGAACGCGGGCGGTGAGGGAATTACTTCGCATCTGCCGGCGCTTGCATCCGGTAACCGAGACCACGGATCGTCTCGATCAGATCAACCCCGATCTTCTTGCGCAAACGTCCGACAAACACCTCGATCGTGTTGGAATCGCGGTCGAAATCCTGATCGTACATGTGCTCTACCAGCTCCGTGCGCGAGACGACCTCGCCCATGTGGTGCATGAGATAGGACAGGAGCCGGAACTCGTGCGAGGTGAGCTTCAGCGTCGTGCCGTTGACGGTCGCCTTGGAGGATTTGGTGTCGAGCCGGACAGGGCCGCAGACGAGTTCGGAGGAGGCGTGGCCGGCGGCGCGACGGATGAGCGCGCGCACGCGGGCAAGCACTTCTTCGACATGGAAAGGCTTGGTGACGTAATCGTCGGCGCCGGCATCGATGCCGGCGACCTTGTCGCTCCAGCGGTCGCGGGCGGTGAGGATGAGCACCGGCATGGCCTTGCCGGCCGCACGCCATTTTTCAACGACGGTGATGCCGTCGAGCTGCGGCAGACCGATATCGAGAACGATGGCGTCATAGGGCTCGGTATCGCCGAGGTAATGGCCTTCCTCGCCGTCGAATGCCTGATCGACAACATAACCGGCTTCTTTCAGCGCATCGGTCAGCTGACGATTGAGATTGGCATCGTCCTCAACAACGAGAATACGCATTGTCCGCCCTTTCCTTCCGTCCCGGCCCACGCGGGTGGCCGGTCATGCTACATGTGTCGGGTTGTTTTCCGATATTTCGGCGATGCGGGCAAGCTACATCGGCACGCGCATCGTTACCTTACGCGGGCGTTCGCCATTGCCCTGGACGAGAACGGTGACGACACAGGACTGACCGTCACCGGAAGGATAGACCGAAAGCAGCTGACCACCGGTTTCGCGCACCACGCGGGCGACGGCTGCGCCGCAATCGCTCGCCGCCAGAATGTAATGGCCCTGCAGATCAGCCTCGGGCGCCGTGAAACCGGAAAGCCCGGCTGCAAGCGTCGCGATGATGAGAGGTGATGCCATTCTACAAACTTCCAAAAACCGGGTGCGTCTCGAACCTTATTGTGAGCGAATATGTAGCGCAAAGCGTCTGAATGGCAAATGAATGCCGCCCCCGCCGCATGGGCGCATGGCGGGAACGGCGGCGTCGTGGGCGCTGTCAGCGAATGGCGCTGGTCGCCGAAAGACGGCCGTAAAGTGCGACCAGACCGCCGATTCCGCCCGCAACCGTCACCAGCCCGTCCGCAAGTTCGCCTTGCAGACCGGCGGGCAGATCGAGGCCGGCAATGCTGAAAAGCGGTGCGAAAACCGCGACCAGGGCGCCCCAGATCGTGCGCGATTGATACCATGCTTTGGTGCTGTCCATCGTCTCATCCTTTGTGTTGTTTTTCAGGCATATGTCAAATCGGGAGGGTGGCCTGCGCCACCACGCCCGAGGGCACCGCGCGACCGAGCATTCGGACACGCACGGAAATGTGATCCCGCAATGCCGGGAAATCTGTGAGTTCGTCTGCGGCGGCGTAAAACCAGAAGGGTTGCGAAACCTCCGCCACCCTCCGCACGGTCTCGCCGTCCAGCACCTCGATGCGATAGAGCTCGAAGGGTTCGTCCAGCGGGATGTCGCTCGCATCCCAGCCGTCGGCCTCCACCCGGCCCCGGCGTTTCCACCCGATGAAAACGCCGTCCCTGCGCCGTTCGGCGGCAAGATGCACCGGCGCGAGCGGTGTCAGCGCCCGCAAGCCGCCCTCGAAGGCAGAAGGACCGCTTGGCGCGCCCGCCATTCCGGCAGCTTCCGCAATCCAGTTCAGGCGTCGTCCGCGCTCGCTCGCGGCAAGACCGAGAGGCCGCACCGCCGCATCCAGAACCACCACCGGCGCACCTTTCGGCGCGCCTGCGGCGAGCGCATCTTCCGTGCCGGCCAGTCCCCGCAGAAGAGCGGAGAGCCGCCAGCGTGCGGGTGCTATTTCCTCGGCCTTTGCAAAGGCGACGATTTCCCACACGCCGTTCGCCGCCTTGATGGCGAGACGGTTGTCGCCATTCAGCACCGAAAGCTCCCCGGCCGACGATACCTCGCCGAAGGGCAGATCGACGAAGACGGTGTTTTTCCGGTCGAAGCGGCCGGAAGGGCCCGATGTCAACGGCATCGCCAGCGCGCCGATCATCGCCGGCCGGTCCAGCAGCACGCGCTGCCGGTAACCTTCCCTGCCCGGCGACGCGGAAATGATGATTGGGCGCCAGGGCTTGGCAAGCGCCGCAATCCGCGCCGAATCCTCCGGCGCAGTGCCGTCATGGTAGGGCAGATCGAGAAACAGCACCTCCGGGGCGAAACCTTCCGCTCCGCTTACGCCGCTGCTGCGCCGTTCCTCCGCGCCGCCGGCAAAGACCGGAAAGACAGCGGAAAAAGCCCGCGCCTCCACCTGCCGCACCGCGCCGTCCTCGATCCGGCTGACCAGAAACCGCCCTGCCGGCGCCTGTGGAAAAGCCCCTTCCGGCAGACGAATACAATCACCCGGTTCAAGCGCGATATCGCCAGGCGGCAGAGCAAAGCGCAGGCTGCGCCGAGCCTGCCGGTTGTCGCGCAACAACGCCTCGACAGCGGCTTCCGCCGTTTCCGCAGGCAGGGCAGCGTTGAGATCGAGCCGCATCACCCGGCTGCCGGCATTGTCGATGCGGCGGGACCTTACACTTGCCTGCTCGTAATCCAGCGCCGGGTTGAAAGACGTCAGCACGGCTTCAGCCGCGAAATCGCTGTCATGGCCGCGATTTTCCGACCAGAGCGGCTCGTCCTCGAGATCGGCCAGCACGGCAATATCCCGCACCGGCAAGACCGCCGTATTGCGGGAGCGGAAGCGCAGGGTTCCGCCATCTTCCGTCACATCCACCTGAAACGCCGCCATCAGCGGCTCCAGGAGGTTGCGGGCCGAGGTCACGTCGCCCTGCACATAACCTCCCAGATCGCCGCTGACGGCCGAAACGTCGAAGTCGGAAAAGCCGTGATCGGCGAGGATGGCGGCGATGGTATCGGAAAGCGTTGCCGTGCCCAGCCTTCCGTTCAGCCAGTGGCCGGTGCGCCAGTTCCCACCATCGCTCCAGGCCGCACCATTCTGCGGAAAGGCGGGAAAGGGCCTTGCATCCCAGGTCCACAGATAGACCCTGCCTGCATCGACCATCGCCGCATCGCCCTTTCCCCAATGGTCGAGATGCGCCTCCAGAAACCGTCGCTGCTGGCTGTCGGCGCGATTGCGGCGGGAAAAATAGGGAAAGGCGTTTTCCGCCGATTTCGGATCGGGAAAGACATTGGGGCGCGTCGCGCTCTTGTCCACCGCCGGGCAGCCGAGTTCGGTGAACCAGATGGGCTTAGAGCGCGGCGCCCATGCCGTCGGCGTGGTTTTCTCCACACCCCGCACCCGGTCGTAGTGGAGGTTTCCCCACCAGTTGCGCAGGTCCTTGTAACGGAACACCCACGGCTTGCCCTTCAGCCCGTCGGTAATCGTCGTGCGCCGCCGCGCAGCGCGGTCCGCATCGCTGGCATAATACCAGTCGAACCCCTCTCCCGCCGTAATAGTGCGGCGCAAGGCGCTCACATCGTCCGGGCCGGTCATGCCGTCCGGATTGCCGTTTGCGGAATCCCCGTCGCGCCAGTCGGAAAGCGGCATGTAATTGTCGATGCCGATGGCGTCGATATTCGGGCTCGCCCAGAGCGGATCGAGATGGAAGAATAGGTCGCCCGAGCCGTCCGCCGGCTGGTGGCCGAAATATTCGCTCCAGTCCGCCGCATAGGTCAGCTTCACCGCCGGCCCCAATATCGCCCGCACATCGCCCGCCAGCCGTACCAATTCCGCCACGAAGGGAAAGGCGTCGTTCTCGTCTCTCAGCGCCGTCAGCCCACGCAGCTCCGAGCCGATCAGGAAGGCATCCACCCCACCCGCCCGGGCCGCCAGCGCCGCATAGTGCAGCACCATGCGACGGTAGCCTTCATCGCGGTTGCAGAAGGCGGAAACCTGCGCCCTTGCACCCGCGCTGCGATCCGCAGAGCCGGCTTTGCCGGGGGCGGGAAAGCAGGTGATGCGCCCGCGCCAGGCATAGGCGTCCTGCTCGCTTTTGCCATAGGGGTCCGGCAGCCGATTGCCGATGGGAACATCCATCATCACGAAGGGGTAAAGGCACACCCGAAGGCCGCGCGCCCTGAGATCGGCTATCGCCTGCAACACGCTTTCGTCGTTCGGCGTGCCGCCATAGGCCGGGCCGCCGCCATGATGGCTGACAGGATGCGCCTCATCGCGCGACAGGCCGGCGACCGACCATGGCGTGGTTTCCCCATCCCGACCGACCACTTCCACGCCCGGCAGAATGCGGCATTCCCCCGCCCGCATATCCGTGCCGAACCAGCTCACCACCAGCGCCACGCTCTCAAGATTGGGGCAGAGCGCCTGCAATTCGTCGATTGCCGCCTGCCAGTCGGTCGAAGCGGTCAGGCCGTTGCGGTTCATGATGCGGCTTTGGCCGATGCCCGTGCGTTCGCAAACCTGCGCGGTGGCGTATCCATGCTCGGTGGCGCCAGGAATGACGGTGATGGCGCGGATGGATTTTTCCAGCCGCCCGACAGGCCGCACCACTTCGAACTGCATCAGCGGAATGCGGTTGCCGAAGCCGTCGAGCGGCAGGCGTTCGAAGACCACATAGGCCAGTCCGCGAAAGGCCGGCGCATTGCCCGCCCCCCTGCTTCGCCTCGATCAACGGATCGGGCATTTGTGTCTCGCTGCCGGGATAAAAACGCATCTCGATGGCGCTCAGGTCCAACTCCCGCCCATCGGCCCAGACACGCCGCACCATGGCCGCCTCACCTTCGCAAAGGCCGATGGCGACGTTGGCAAAATAACTGAAGGTTTCGACCTTCGGGCCACGGTTGCCCTTGCCGCCACGGCGCTCCACCTCGACGCCTTCTTCAAAACGCGTCGCCCAGATCAGCGTGCCGCCGATCCTTGCTGCGCCATAAAGCCGGTTGATCGCCGCGCCCTCATCCGCCCCCGGAATGCGCGCGGTCGAGAGCCGCGCGCCCGTTACCGTCCGCCCGTTGGAAAGCAGCGTGCGGTCGATGGCATTGCCCGCCAGCGCCCCGGCCGCCCGGCCGATTACTGCGCCCAAAGGACCGAAAATGCCGCCGAGTGCCGCGCCCGCCGCCTGAAAAACGATTGTCGCCATGCTTGCCTCGAAAAATCAGGGATCGGGAAAACGGAAAACGCCGGCGATGCGCCGCCGCCAGCCCGGCACCAGCGCCGAACGCACGACCGCCGCCTGTTCATAGGCATGGATGAAATGCTGCGGCCCGGCCAGAATGCCGAGATGTTTGGCCGCCGCATCGGCCCGCCAGCGAAACAGGAGCAGGTCTCCCGGCCTTGCCTCTTCCATGCCCGACACCGCCGGAAAATGGCGTCTTGCCGCCGCCATCAGCCGGTCCTCGCCGCCGCGTTCGGCCCAATCGGGCGCATAGGGCGGCGGCAATTCCGGTTCGAGGCCGTAAAGGTCTCGCCAGACGCCGCGAATGAGGCCGAGGCAATCGCAACCGACACCCTTCAACGAAGCCTGATGCCGATAGGGCGTGCCGATCCAGCCTTCGGCAAGCGCCAGCACTCTTTCGCCGGTATCGCTCATGAAAACAGCGCCCCGCCGTCATGGCTCTCGCCGCCTGCGGCATAGGAATAGGAATAGGCAAAATCCGACCCCGGAAGATGCGGAAAACCACGAAAATTCAGATGGTTGGCGAATTTTGCCCGGCAGGTGGAAAAACTCTTGTCGCAGCCGGCGGTGACGGAAAACGCATCTCCCGGCAAAGGCGGCTGTTCCGGCGGCAGCCAGAAGGACAGAAGAACGCCACCGTCACGCCGCTCTTCCCCGTCGAGATCAAACCCCTTGCCGGCGAGCGGACCGGTCAGAAAACGCAGCTTCCCCCGGCTGAAAAAACCATCGGCAAAGGCATCTAGCCCGGAGACGATCAGGCCGCCCGAGGCGTCCACCGCCGCCACGCGGCCGTGCCCGGTAAAGCGCGCCAGATCGACGCCGCAACGCCCGTCGCCAAGGGCGGCGTCGCAGCGCCGCCCATAGACCCTGCCCTGCGGCTGGCTGAGACGGTGGGCGAGGCTGCGCAGCTCGGCGCGAAACGCCCCGCCGGCCCGCGTCACCTCGCCAATCTCGCGCCTGTTCAGCAGCACATGCTGCTCGGGCGCCTGCCAGTTGACGAGGAAAAGCTCCACTCTCGCGCCATCGAAACGTCCGGCGGCCAGATCGCCCTCGGCAATCGCCTCGCTCGAAAAACCACCCGCCACCTCCCCGACGCCTGCGCCGAGCCCCGTTTCGCCCTCGCTATCGCTGGCAGAAAAGCCACTGGCGGCAAGGTAGGAGGTGCCGGCAAACGAAATCGCCTCGTCATGATCGGTAAAACCAATCACCGCACCATCTTTCAGTGTCACCTTCCAGCAATGGCATGTCGTCGTCGCATCGGCCTTGAGATGCTCCGCAAGCGCGGCGGGAATGGTTTTCATGGCAGGATTTCCATCAGTGGAATGGAGGGAATGCGGCCCGCCTCGAAAGCGGTCAGATTCACGTCGATACGGTCGATCCCGAAGCGGACCGGCACGTCGAATTCGAAACCGGCGCGGATCGCGGCGCCGGCGTGCGGAACCCGCCCCGCCCGGAACACGATCATGCCGGTTACATGATCGACCGCCACATCGGCCGCTTCGACCTTCACCCCCTCGACCGAAACCATGACCGAGCCTTCGACCGGCTTCTCGATCCGCCGGGAGAACGCGCCGCCCGCATCGGCATAGATCTTCCGCAAGTGAAAATCTGCTGTCGTCCCGTCACCGGTGCCGATCTTCTGATCGGTCGCGGCGGGCGTCTTCCCCGGCGGACAGGATTTGAAATCCACAGGGTCGCGAAAACGAAAGCCATATAGTTCGCCGCGCCGCGCCTCGAAAAAGGCAAGCACCTCATAAAGATCGGCGACGGAGCGGATACCGGACCCGGCGTCATAGCTGCGTCTGGCGTTCCTCCAGCGCTGGTTGCGGCTTTCGCGGCCATTGGAGAGGTTAACGATATCCGTTCGGCGCACCGGCCCGCCGCTGACGCCGAGCGCAAGCCGCAGCGGAAACCGCACTTCATGAAATGCCGCCATGTCGTTGTTCCTGGATTCTTTTCTGTGGTCTGGGAAAAGAGCGCGTCACAATCCGCGCTGGCCGCGCCCGACGCTACGCGCCAGCATGGCGGCGATCTGGCCTTCGCTTTTCCGAAAGCTCGCAGCATCCGTCGCCGTCACGTTAAAAACGATCTGCGCCCCGCCGCCGCCCGACGGCGCGGCAACGCCGAGAGCGCCATCCGAACCGCGCTTCAGCGGCAGGATCGCTTCCGCCCCCGCCTCGCCCATCAGGCCAAGCCCGCCGCCCATCGGAAAAAAGGCGGGGCTGGAAACGACGCCGCCATCGGCAAAGGGCGTGATGCCGCGTCCCGGCACACCGCCATCGGCAAAGGCGAACAGCGAACCGCCGCCGCTCAACAGCCCGCTGACGGCATTGCCAATCATGCCCTCAAGCGGTTTCAGACCGGCAGAGAGCGCAATGCCGGACAACCGCTGCCCCAACCCGCGCAAGACGTCGTCCAGCCCTTTGCCGCCCGCCGTCGCCGCCTGCAGGGCCGAGGACAGGGCCGCCCCGAACCGCTCGGACCGGCGTTCGAGATCGCCCATCGCCTCGGACAGCGCCTCCGCCTCTTGCCGGTTCTCCGCCATCGATCCTTCGCCCGCCATCGCGCTTGCCTTTCTGATTCAAATCGGAACCATAAATTTTTGAAATGCTTGATCGTTTTAGGGAATTAACTCACCGATCCGGAAACCGCCGCATCATCGCTTCCATCGCCGGACGGTCGGGGCCGCGGGGAACGGCGTTGCCGCCCGTCATCGCGAAGAATTCCCGCGGGGTCAGCCGCCAGAAGGTTTCTGAGGAGAGCCGCAGCAGGCAGAAGCCGGCATGGACAACCGCCTCCCAGGGGAACGGGCGCAGCGTCGCTTCGCCTGCTGCGGCGCTCAAGGGTCCGGTGGCGTCTCACCTTTCAGGCCGCCGAAGGTCGCGGTCAGAAGATCGGCGACAATGGCGGCATGGCCGGCAATGCCGCCTTCCACCGTGGCGGCGGCCACATCGTCGTCGGAAAAGACATTGCCCGCACCTCGCAGGCCCGCGCCTATCACTCTAATCATGTCGGCCGCCTTCATGCGGCCGCTCGCGAAACGTTCGGCGAGCGCGGTGAGGTCCTCGGCTGCAAAGGCGGTTTCGAGTTCGGCGAGAGCCCCGAGCGTCAGGCAGAGAATGCGCCTTTCGCCGTCGATCAGCGCTTCGATCTCGCCGCGATGGCGGTTCGCCCGCCCGTAACGCAAACGCTCAGCCATCACAACGCTCCGAAATTGAGAAGACCGGCCGATTCCAGCGCGATCTCGAATTGCACCTCGCCATCGTGGCGGCCGGAATATTCGAGCGCCACGATCTGAAACGGGCCGGCAATGGTGCCGAAATCGGGAATGACGATCTGCCAGCCCGGAATGGTGCCGGCGAAAAATGCGCCGCGCACCAGTGCATCGCTAGCCGCATCCTTGAAGATGCCCGACGCCGTCAGAGCGGCTCTCTGCACGCCAGCACCCGCCAGCAACTCGCGCCAGCGACCGGCGCTTTCCCCATCGGTAATGTCCACCGCCTGGGCGTTGAAGGCCAGCCGCTTGGTTCTGAGCCCGGCAACAGTGACATATGTTCCGGTATTGTTGAATTTCAGCAGAAAATCCTTGCCCTTCTGCGCCACCATCATGTTTCCTTCCGTTTCGATTGCGGTTGCAGGGTGTTGCGGGCCTGCGACCAAAAATATTTCTTCCTCTCGCATTCAGCGATCTTGCCATGTCCCAGGCTGCCACCCTGACGTCCCGCGCGCGCCTTATCGGCGTGCTTGCGCTCGGGCAGATCGTGAGTTGGGGCACCGGTTTCGATATGCTGGCCGTTCTTGCGCCGCGCATTGGCGGCGAACTGGCGATCGGCAATGAGGTCGTTTTTGCCGGCCTCACCATCATGATGCTGATCAGCGCGCTTTGCGGCCCGCTGCTGGGAAGAATGCTCGTCCGCCGTGGCGCGGCCCCCGTGCTGACGGCCGGTTCCGTGCTGTTCGCCGTCGGTTTTGCCGTGCTTGCCGTTTCGAGCGATATCGCAAGCTATCTTTTCGGCTGGGCCGTCATGGGTCTGGCCGCGACCTGCGGGTTGACGACGGCTGCCCATACGGCGGTGGTGGAGCGCGTGGGCGCGGAAAGCGGCCGGTTGCTGACGCTTCTGATGCTGTTCACCGGGCTTTCGGGGGCGGTTTTTCTGCCCCTCACCGCGTTTGTTGAACAGCATCTCGCTTGGCGCGGCACACTTCTGCTTTATGCCTGCCTGCAGATATTCGTGCTTCTGCCCCTCTATCTCTTTGTCCTTCCCGCCCGTCCGCCCCACAAGGAATCGCATCGGCAGACATCCGACGCTCCTTCGTCTTCGCCGGTCGATACACGCCGGGCTTTTCTGCTTCTGGCGGCCATGACGACAATCAGCGCCTTTACGACCTTCGGCCTGTCGCCGCTCTTGCCGCTGCTGCTGGTTCAGGCGGGCGCAACGCAATCGCTTGCGGTGCAGCTGGCATCGGCGCGCAGCCTGCTGGCAATTACGGCGCGCGGGCTGGATTTCCTGCTGGGAAAACGCGGCGGTCCCTTTCTTACCGCCATGATCGGCCTCTGTCTTCTGCTCCTGTCGCTGCTGCTGTTGCTGGCCTTTGCCCCGGCCATACCGGCCTTCATCGGCTTCATCGTGTTTTTCGGTTTCGGCGCCGGCGTGCTCACCGTCAGCCGGGCCGTTTTGCCGCTGGCGGTGTTTTCCCCGGGGGAATACGGTCTTCAGGCGGCGCGCATCTCGCTGCCGCAGAACCTCGCCATCGCCGTTGCACCCGTTATTTTCACGCTGGCGCTGGAGCGCGGCGGGGTGGCGGCCATGCTTGGCATCGCCGCCGTGCTGATCGCCATTTCGTTCGTGCTGCTTGTCCTTCTGTGGAAAACCGTACGCAGGCAAAGCGCCTGAAAGGGCGCTACTCCGTCACCGCCCTGAAACGCATCTCCGCGATGAAGTTCCGGGACTTCGCCTCGCGCCTCGAGCGGCTGGAAAGAAGCCGCAGGTTGACGAGAGAGACGCCGGCAATCGGCAGCGCGGCATCATCGAGCAGGATCGTCACCCGGTCGACGATTTCGCCTGCACCCCTGCGGCCATTGGCGCCGCTCCATATATGCAGTGACAGGAAATGCTCCTCGGCCCTTTCCGTCGCCGTCGAATAGTCACGGCTTTCGAGATCATCGATAACGATGCACGGCAGAACCGCGCGCGGCAGAAGCCGGTCGACGACACCGCCGGGAATGAGCGCCGTCAGCGCCGCATCGCCCGTCAGTCGCGCGAAAATCGCCTGAAGAAGCAGGTTTGCGGCGCTCATCGGCTTTCCTCCTCACAGCGGCAGACGATGAAGCGGCGTGTTTCATCCGGGTCAATGACCGCCCGGATCGCCAGAATGCGGCGGCCCTTGCGAAAGCGCATGCCGGGGGCGATGTCGCCACGGTAAGCCAGCCAGACGCGGTGGGTGATCGTCACGCCCTCGGCCGAGGCCCTTTCATGAGATGCCTCGGAAAGGGGTTCGATCGCAGCCCAGAGCGACCGCAGGAAACTCCAGCTTTCCGCAGCACCGCCCTGCCCGTCCGGCGTTTCGGTCCGCACCTCCAGTTCCAGCCGCGCGGTCAGCCTGCCGGGATCGAGAAAAACAAGGTTCATGTCTCAAAGCCCCAGACGGCAGAAGGGCGCCACCAGCCGCTCGTAGCCGGCGGGAACAGCGGCGGGCTGGTTTTCCGGGGCGACCGCGCCGCGAAGTGCGAACATCTGCGCCACATGTATCAGCATGGCGCGTTTCAGCGTATCGGGCACATCCGTTCCCGCTTCGCCGTAGCCGGCAATGAAATCGATCTCGATGCCGTTCATCGCCCGTCCAGGGGCTGGCGGATCGCGCAGCCACAGCCTTGCGGGACGCGCCGCGCCATCGAGCAATTTTTCCCCGGCGGCAATGTCCGCCGGGCGCCCCTCGCCGTCAAAAACCAGTATGGTTTCGATGGCTTGCACCGGTGTCCTGCCAATCAGAATCACACCGTTCTCAGGCCACCGGTCGAGATAAAGCCGCCAGGTCTGGCGGATCAGGCAAAGTCCGGTCGTGCGTTCCAGATGCTCGCGGGCGGTGCGGATGAGCGCGGCAAGAAGCGCGTCCTCATCGCCGCTGTCGAGACGCAGATGCGCCTTCGCCTCGGCAAGCGTCAGCGGCTCCGCCTGCGGCGGATGAATGAGGGCATAGGTCATGGGGTCTCCGGGGTGACGGCAATAAAGGCTGGATGAGCGAGCGGGCGCAACGAATTTCTTCTCCCCGTGGGGGAGAAGAAAGGAGCGGCACCGTCGAGGTTCAATTCACCCCGAATTTCACCAGCTTGATCGCCTCGAAATTCTGCACGCCGCCGCCCACGCGTTTGGTGGTGTAGAACAACACGTAAGGTTTGGCCGAATAGGGATCGCGCAGGATGCGCACCCCGGTGCGGTCAACGACGAGATAGCCGGCGCGGAAATCGCCAAAGGCGATGGCAAAGCTGTTGGCCGCCACGTTCGGCATGTCCTCCGCTTCCGTCACCGGAAAGCCCATCAGCGAGGCCGGCTGGCCGGCGGCGGCCGGCGGATGCCAGAGATAGGCGCCGCTGGTATCCTTGAACCGGCGCAGCGCCCCTTGCGTTTTGCGGTTCATCAGGAAGGTGCCGTTCTGGCGGTGGCCGGCTTTGAGCGCATAGGCGGCGTCGAGCAGCACATCCATCGGCCCGGCGGAGGCGAAACCGGCCGAAACGCCAGTCGCGACATACCCGATATTGCCCCAGCTCCAGCCATCATTGGCGACAGCGGTGTAGGAGAGGAAACCCTTGGGCTTGTTCACGCCATCGCCGGCGATGAAGGCGGCGGCCTCCTGTTCGGCAAAAGCAATGTCAACTTCGGAGGCGATCCAGGCTTCGATATCGACTGCCGCGTCATCCAGCAACCCTTGAGTCGCGGCCGGCATGGCGTAGAGCTCCATGGTCGGAAAGGACAGTTCGGCAAGCTGCGGCGTTGCCGTCTGCGGGCGTGCCGCCGTCTCGGAAACCCAGCCGGTCGTCATGCCGCCGGGCGAGAAGGGTTTCTTCAAAACGGCGGCCGAAACCTGCCGCACGGTCGCCAGCGCCCGGATCGGCGAAATCGCCGTCATGCGCCGGCCGATCTCGCCATCCGTCTCGTTCGGCAGCAGAAAACCGCCATCGGCCCCGGTCGAACCGGCAAAGGCCTTGGCCTCCAGATCGCGCAGCGCGCCCTCCTCGCCGCGACGGATATAGGCCTCGAAAGCGGCCTTGTGTTCCTCGGCATCGTGGGAAAGCGCATCCTTGCGGCCAAGCGCGGGGCGCGCTTTCTTGAGCGCCAGGTCGTCCATGATTTTGCGGTTGTCGTCGAGCGCCCTATCGATGCGGTCGAGCTTGTCGCGGGTCACGACATCAGAGCCCATCTTGCGCTCGATATCGGCAAGCCGCTGATCGTTGGTTTCGCGGAAGACCTCGAAAGCCTCCATGAACTCGTCGAAGGCGGCCGTCACCGTATCGGGTACGGCCTTCACCTGCGGCGCGGCGGTCATCGGGGCTGGTTTCGTCATCTGTTCCGTCATCTGGTTTTCCTTGTTCGTTGATATCTTTGCGGTCAGCGTTTGAAGGTTGTGTCGAACAGCGAGCGGGCGGCGCGGCGCATGCTGCGCACCAGTTCGGTCTCGCGGTCGCGGAAGAAGCGGGCATGCTTGACGTCGGAAACCCGCGCCGAGGGCAGCATCGGAAAGGTCACGACCGAGATTTCCCACAGATCGGCTTCCAGAATGCGCCGGACACCCTGGTTCGCCGCCTTGCCGGAACGTACGGTGCGAAAGCCGATGGACAGCCCGTCCAGCGCCCCGGTCTTCATCAGCGAATGCACCTCGCGGGAGCGGGCAACGCCGGGGGCGAGAACGCCCTCGACATAAAGGCCGCGCTCGTCTTCGCGGATGGTGCGCCAGGCGCCGATAGGCTCGGCCGGATCGTGCTGGTAGAGCATGCGGATGCCGGCTGCGCCCCGCTCCTCGATGGAGCGGCGGAAAGCGCCGCGCTCGATGACATCCTGACCGAGATCGACCTCGCCGAAAACGCTGGCATAACCGGAAAAGGTGCCGTCGACGGTTATGCCGCGCAGCTCCAGACTGGCGAATTTGCGCGTGGCGGGACGCGGCCCGCGATAGACGTGCATGGGTAACTCCTGCGATGTGAAGAGGAATGTCAGCCGCGTGGACGGGCGCTGTAGCGGTCGGCGATGCGCACCAGCAGGCCCAGCCCCCACCACGCGCCCATGCTGGCGGCGGCGGAACCCGCCACCATGATTTCCCGGCCCGAAAGCGCGCCGGCGATATCGAGCTGCTGCACGATCCACAAGCCGATAGGCCCGCCGAAGATCATGCCGCAGGAAACGCCGGTGATGAACCGGCTCGCAGCCTCGCGTTTGCTTTTCGGCAGGAGATAAACGAGCGATACACCCGCGCCCGCCACGGCGCCGGTGATGCGGGCGGCCCAGATGCCGGCCTCATTGGCGAATTCAGACATGGGTAATCATTCCGTTCTAGGATGTTGTCATCGGGCGGACGCGCCGCGTCGCACGCAGGCGTTTTTTGCGTGCCTGCGCCGGGTGATTTTGCGAATCTTCGGAGAAGCTTGGGCGGAACACCTCACAAAGAGAGTCCGGTTCTTCAGAAAATGATTGAACAGGAAACCGGGGTTTCGATCCCGCCGGACGGCGATCAATAACCGACGGCTTCGCGCTTTTCCTCGTCGCTCAGGAACGAGGCCGCACCGATGCGAGACCAGAGCGCATCCCGCTCGCCGGCAAGCCCGGCAATCTTGTCGAGATCGGGTTCGAGCCTCAACCCCGGGCCGAAGACCGGAGAAAGCCAGCCGCAGAGCCGTGCCGCCGTGCGATAAACCAGCGGCAGCACGGTGAGGCGATAAAAGGCGCGGTTCGCCTCCTGGTAATTGGCATAGGTATTGTCGCCGGGAATGCCGATCAGCATCGGCGGCACGCCGAGCGAAAGCGCGATATCGCGCGCCGCCCCGTTGCGGGCCTCCAGAAAATCCATGTCGCGCGGCGAAAGACCCATGGCCTTCCAGTCAAGCCCGCCCTCCAGCAGCAGCGGACGGCCGGCATTCATCGCGCCCTGATAGCCTTCCTCCAGTTCACGCTTCAGCCGCTCATATTGCTCGGTGGAGAGATTGCCGCCCTCCTTCGGCTGATAGACCAGCGCCCCGTAAGGCCGGGCGGAATTGTCGAGCAGGCGCTTGTTCCAATGGCTCGCGGCATTGTGGAGATCGAGCGCCGCACCCGCGGAGGCGAGCGGCGCAAAACCCGCCCGATCATCGAGCGGATGGAAAAGTTTCACATGCAGAAGCCCCAGCCCGTCGCGCTCGACGGCGATGTGGCGGGAGGCGCGGCCCTCGGCGCGGTAGTCATAGGCCACCGGCCAACCATCCGGCCCTTCGACGATGCTGACCCGGTCGGGCCGCAGAAGATGCAGCTCTCGCAGCCGCCCGCCCACCGTCAACGGCTCGATATAGGCGTTTCCGGCGAGCATGAGGTGGCCATAAAGCGCCTCAAAAAAATCCGGCCCGCCCATATGGGCGCTCGGTTTTAGAAGCAACGCCAAAAGCGGGTGATCGGTCAGTTCCTCATCGCCATCATAAAGCAGCCAGCGGACCGAGGCCGACGCCTCCGCCACCATGCGGGCGGCCCGGTGCGCGACCGGGTTTTTCATGAAGCCTTCGCGGGCAAGCGCGGCATAGGACCGGCCCGACCAGAAGGCCTGCCCGCCCTGCACGGCAACCGCCATGAAGCCATCGGCCATTTTCCGGCTTTCAGGCGCGGCTCTGCCATCCGCCGGGCGCAGCCACGGCAGGGAGAAGGGAAATCGCATGGAGTTGTCCTTGTTTTGATGGCGCGCGGCGTCGAGTCCTGCGGCGTCGCCCGCGTGGGGTTTTCACCGACAGGCTAGACCCTGACATTTCTGACGAAGTCCTGAAAGCTCTCTTTCGTCATGCTCGGGCCTGTCCCGAGCATCTGCAACGTCTCGATTTTATTGGACGTGATCAGATCCTTGGGACAAGCCCAAGGATGACGTCGCGCGTGAGGCACCCCGTCCGCACAGCGGCAATATCTCGCGCCAACTTCGGCGAAACCGGACGTTTACCGGATCGGGGCTTTCACCGCCGTATCGCTGTCGAAATCGGCGGCGACGCGGGTCTCGCGCAGCGGCTTTACCGTGCGGGTCGAAAGATCATAAGCGGGATCGGCCTTGTAAGCGGCGAGCGCCGCCTCGTTTTCAAACTCGCCATAGACGATGAAATCGACCGAATTGCCCCATTGGTCCTTCTTCACGTTCTCGCCGATTTCCAGCTTCAGCGAATGCGGTATCGCGGTCAGGCCGGAAAGCCCCCTGCGCACGGCGTCGCGGTTTTCCTCGGGAACAGTGAAAAAGACGATATGGCGGATCACGGTGTCACCTGTCATGCAGAATTCGAAGGCAGCTTTTTCGGCGCCGGGTAACGGGTTATCATCTGGCCCGCCCGGGTTCAATCCGCGCCGCGACAAGCGCGTGATGAAATGCGCGCCCGTAACCGCCCACCAGCCGCGCCCTGTCGCTGCCATTGATGATGGCGCGGGCGCCGTCCCAATCCTCGCGCCTGTCGCCGAAGAAATCGGAAAGCCTGCGGCCGGTAAAACCGCCGCCCGCCATGCCGTGGATCAGGATCGCGGTGGCCACCTCCGCCTCCATGGCCCGTTCCGGCCGCTCCAGGAGATCGACGCCGGTCAGCACCGACATGGCCTTGTAATTGCGCCGATGCGTCAGCTGCACGAAGCCGCGCCCCAGCCAGCTTTTACCCTCCTCGTCCGGCCGCCAATAGGGCTTGCGCACCATGGGCAACCTGCCCGCCGCAAAGGCGCGGTCGAGCCTGACGATTGCTTCGGCGTCGCTTGCCGCCAATGTTTCGCGCACCGGCTGCATGGTCGCCGCCGTCTCGTGAAAGGCCGTCGCCAGCATATAGGCGAGCCAGCGCGGATCGCCGCCCGGCAGCGCCTTTTCGAATCCGGAAAGCACCGTCTTGGTGCCGGCGAGCTGGGCGGTGCGCAGGCGACCGTCGAAAATCGAAATCCGCGCCGACGCGAAGAATCGCGCCTCATCATAGGCCATGGAAGGCTCCTGAAAATGACAGGCGACATGACGCCCGGTTTTTTCCCACATGACGGCCGTCAGAACTAAATCGATTTGAAAAAACCTTAATCGATTTTAATCCGAAGGCTGGGGGATTGAGGTAAAAAATTCCTTGAATTTCGGAACCTTAGCGGGCTTACTCCATTCACCGCGCAGTTCAGCTGCGTTAACCATTCAAGGAGGAATGCCACCATGACAGCGACAATCCCCCAGACCGTTTATGACCGCCTCGAAAACGAGTGGCGCCAGATGCGCGAAACCGGCTCCCAGCCGAAACCGGCGCAATCTCCGAAGAAATAAGCCCCCCCAGACGCCCGATTTCGGGCGTTGACGGTGCCTCAATTTTCTTCTCCCCGGCGGGGAGAAGATGGCCCGAAGGGTCAGATGAGGGGGCAACATCTCCAGATTTCTCTACTGTCTCCGCATATATTGACCGTGGCCCCCTCATCCGGCGCTGCGCGCCACCTTCTCCCCGGCGGGAAGAAGAAACCGGGGCATCCGCTCGACCGGTAATTGGCTCTCCTTCGCGGGAGCCAATAATCAGCCAACTCACATCCCCCGCACCTTCGGTTCACTCACCACCATCGTCGTCAGCGCCGTGATCGCCCAGACGAGCGCATCCAGCCTGTCCGGCGAGCGCCCTGACGACAGACCATCCGGCCCGAAATCCGTCATCTGGTCTTCCAGCTTTTCGAACCGTGCGGCGTGGCTCACCCTGCCCTGCTCGTAAAGCGCCGCAACCGGCTCGGCGCGGGTGAATTTGCCGCGACTTGCCCGTACCAGCGTCAGCGGCAGGTTGGCATCGATGCTCTGCAGCATCGCCCGCACCATCTCGCCGCCCTGATTGACCTCCGCCACCACCCGGTCCGCCTCGTGGCGACGAAAAGCGGCAACCACCGCGCGCGCCCAGCCTGCCGGCGTTTCACCTTCCACCGAACAATCCGCAAGCACGTTAAGACGCCCGGACATGCCAAGCCCCGCCACGACGATGCCGCAGCAGGAATGTTCACCGACGCCGGCGGGCGGGTCTACCGCCACGACGATGCGCGTGAGCGGCTCATGCGCCGCTTCGATTATCGCTTCCAGATCGGCGCGTTTCCACAGCGCGCCCTCGCGCTCGTCGATCAACTCGCCGCCGATTTCCTGGCGGCCGAGCCGCGTGCCGCCGTAACGCTCCTGCATGGCCTTCAGGAAGCCGGGCGACAGGTTTTGCGCATTCATGGCCGTCGGCATCCGCGCCACCCGGCTTGTCGGATCGGAAAGCAAAGCTTTCAGCAGCGGAATGGGCCGGGGCGTGGTGGTCACCAGTTGCCGGGGGGCCTCACCCAGACGCAGGCCGAATTGCAGCATGTCCCAGGTTTCCTGCGGATATTTCCATTTGCCCAACTCATCCGCCCAGGCCATGTGGAATTGCGGACCACGCAAGCTTTCCGGGTCTTCCGAGGAAAACACCTGCGCCATCGCGCCATTCGGCCACAGCAGCCGCCGGCGCGATACCTCGAAGGCGGGGCGATGGCGGCGGGCAATGCGGCAGATGCCGGAAATGCCGTCGATCATCACCTCGCGGGCGTCGCCCAGCGTCTCGGCAACAAGCGCGATGCGCAAATCCGACTGCTTGCCGGCAGAGGCGACACGATGCACCCATTCCGCCCCGGCCCGCGTCTTGCCGGAACCGCGCCCGCCGATCAGCAGCCATGTTCGCCAGTCGCCTTCAGGCGGCTGCTGTGGTAGGTTGCCGATGAAACGCCAGTCGCGCAGAAGGTTGAAGACCTGCGCTGGCAGATGGGTTCCGGTCGACATATCCATCATCTGTCAGCTTCAGCGGAGGGGCTGCGGGCGAGATCTGCTTCCATCTTCGCGCGGCATTTCTGTTCAGCCAGTTCGTCGATGCGGTTGAGGAAATGCGCTACCGCCGCCTCATAATCCTGCGTATCGTTTTCATCCTCGCCCATAAGCGCCTGCCGTTCTTCCGCCAGCACCCGTTGCAGAGCGTCGATCCGCTCCAGTGTGCGGACGATGAGCGACAGCTGATCCGTTGCAACTTTCACATCGGCTCGGGCCTGCTTTCCCTCCGTGTCGTCGGCGTCAGGCAAAAGGCCCGCCTCGCCCGATTGCCGAAGATTGCGATACAGGCAGACCTGATCCCGCATCTCCTCCGTCAGCTCGTTCAGCAACTGCCGCAGACTGCCGTTGCGCGCCGCATCTTCGGCGACCAGCCTGTCCGCCCGCGATTTGGTCTCAGGCGCAGCCTCATCCGCATAAGCAGGTCTGTCCGGCCAGGCTCCGTAGAGCGCGGGGTCGCAATTATGAGCGTTTGTCATCGGATTGGCCTGAGAGGGAAATGGAGATGAACATGGGCGGCGAAGCGGTTCATTTGCGAGTGGTGCCTCCGCACAGCCCTCATTTCTGTGACAAGCACAGGACTGAGGGAAGAGAGCAGAGCCTTGTACTCGAAAATCCAGCGCTCTGATATTTCTGAACCAACCGCGACCCAGCCGCAAATCTCCGACTGTAGCCAAACACTACCAAATCACCGTCACGCTGTAAAGGATTATTTTCCTATTCTTGTGATTTTTATCCTTCCCGCAGGATTTGCACCGTCGTCCGTCACATATTACACTCAGCACCACGCGGTGAGTACAAGGGGCGAGAGAAGTTGGTAAAACAATGGGTTGAGCGGTTGTTCGCAGGTCTTTCGGCAACCGGCATCGTCTTTGGCACTATTCTGTTCTGCGCTTCGCTTACTCCCTCGCTCCTGCCGCGCACCTGGCTGATGCAGGGCGTGCTGTGCGGTTTCTCCTTTGCCATCGGTTATCTGATCGGTGTCGCCCTGCATGCCGTCTGGACATATCTGGAACTGCCCGAACCCTCCCGCCACAATGCGCGCGGCATTCGTTTTCTCATCGCGCTTGCCGCCGCCATCACGGCCATCACGTTTTTATGGCAGGCGAAGGACTGGCAGAATTCCATCCGCGTTTTGATGGAGCTCGATCCGCTGCCGAGCGCCCACCCGACGAAGACGGGCGGCCTTGCGGTGCTGGTCGCCGCCATTCTCATCGGCGCCGGTCGGCTGTTCCAGCTTATCCGCCGGTTCTTTGCGGCGCGCAGCCGCCATTTCCTGCCGCGCCGCCTTGCCAATGTTCTCGGCATCGCAGCGGCGATCATCCTCTCATGGATGCTGCTCAATGGGCTGATCTTCGATATCGGCCTCAGATTTGCCGATTCCTCGCTGAAGCAGGTGGATGCGCTGATCGAACCGGATGTGCCGCGCCCGTCAGACGCGCTCAAGACAGGCAGCAGCGCCTCGCTGATGACATGGGAATCGCTTGGCCGTCGCGGGCGTGAATTCGTCGCCGAAGGCCCGGCGGCCGCCGAGATATCCGCCTTCACCCATCGTCCGGCAAAAGAGCCGCTCCGGGTCTATGCGGGCCTCAACTCGGCGTCGACGCCGGAAGAAAGAGCAGCCTTGGCGCTGGAGGAGCTGAAACGGGTCGGCGGTTTCGAGCGCAAGGTGCTTCTGGTGGTCATTCCCACCGGCACCGGCTGGATCGACCCGGAAGCGCTCGATACAGTCGAATATCTGCATGATGGCGATATCGCCAGCGTCGCCGTGCAATATTCCTATCTCTCGAGCTGGATCGCGCTGCTGACGGAGCCGGATTACGGTGTCGAGACGGCGCGCGCTTTGTTCGAGGCCGTCTACGGTTACTGGACGACGTTGCCGAAGGAAACGCGACCGAAGCTTTACCTGCATGGCCTGAGCCTCGGTTCTCTCAATTCACAGAAATCCTCCGATCTCTACGATGTGCTCTCCGATCCCTTCCAGGGCGCATTGTGGAGTGGCCCGCCCTTTTCCAGCCCCACCTGGCGCATGGCGACCAATGGCCGGGTGAAAGGCACGCCGGAATGGCTGCCGCGCTTCCGCGATTCCTCGGTCATCCGCTTCGCCAACCAATATACGACAGCCCATATGCCCGACGCGAAATGGGGGCCGATGCGGATCGTCTATCTGCAATATGCCAGCGACCCGATTACCTTTTTCGAGGCCGCCTCGCTTTACCGGCGGCCGCAATGGATGGCGCATCACGGGCCTGACGTTTCCACATCCTTCCGCTGGTTCCCGGTCGTCACCCTGCTGCAGCTCGGTCTCGATGTTGCCGCCGCGACCACGGCGCCGATGGGTTATGGCCATGTCTATGCGCCGGAACATTATATCGACGCGTGGATGGAAGTGAGCCAGCCGCAGGGATGGAATGCGGACGATATCCAGCGGCTGAAGATGTTCTTCAAGGCCCGCCGCGGCTCCACCGATCCGGCGTGAGCGCGGCGGGCTTGCCTGGAGCCTCAACCCTTCAGCCGGTCCAGATTGTCGGCGATATAGGTCTCGAGTGAACGCGGCGCATGGCCTGTCAGCGTTTCGACATCGCCGGTCACCAGTGCTGTCCAGCCTTCGCGCACGGGATAAAAGATCGAAGCGAGGAACGAGGCGTAGTCCTGCGGCACGCCCGCACCGGTGAGAATGCCGATGAAAACCTCATCCGAAACGGCCGCGTAGGACACCGGCTTGCCGATCGCCTGCGATATCAGCGCGGCCGCTTCGCCGTAACCCAGGGCTTTCGGACCCGTCAGGTTGAAAGCCTTGCCGTTAACGGCGTCAGAAGTCAGGGCGGCGGCAGCGCTGTCGGCGATATCGCGCACGTCGATAAAGCTCGACTTGCCCTCACCGGCCGGCACGGCGATCTGGCCGTGGTCGATGCCGGCTTTCCAGTAGCTGTGGAAATTATCGGCAAACCAGTTGGGGCGCAGGATGACGTAAGGCGTGCCCGAAGCGACGATCTTCAACTCGATCTGGCGATAGGGAATGGAATCGTCGGCATCGACGCCGAGGACGCTCAGAAACACGATCTTCACCTTGCGGCGCGCCGCCTCCTCGACCACGGGCGTCAGCGCGTCGATAGCGTCCAGACGCCCACCGGAAAGAAGCAGGAACAGTCTGTCAACGCCTTCGAAGGCATCCGCATAAGTCGAGGCCTCGGTATAATCGAAGCGCACCCCTTCCGCGCCGTCCGCCGCCTTGCCGCTGCGCGAGGCGGCCTTCACGCTTTCGCCCCTGGAAAGCAGCGCTTTCACCAGCGGCGTGCCGATGGTGCCGGTGGAACCGATTACGAGTATCTTGCCTGTCATCTCAAAT
Organism: Agrobacterium sp. ST15.13.013; assembly: GCF_027956525.1. Taxonomy (NCBI): domain Bacteria; kingdom Pseudomonadati; phylum Pseudomonadota; class Alphaproteobacteria; order Hyphomicrobiales; family Rhizobiaceae; genus Agrobacterium; species Agrobacterium sp. ST15.13.013. Next base: position 121,610 of record NZ_JAQKGP010000008.1, on the reverse strand, counting down.
CTCCGTAGTATCTAATGGAAACCATGTTTCGAAAACACAGGTACTGCGTTTGCGAAATCATGAAAAGAGAGCACTTTTTGGTTATCTGGTATCCTCGCGGAAACCGGAATGGCCCTGAAACGATGGAATAAACCCATGGAACGTATCTATGACGTCTATGAAGACCGCTGCCCCACCCGCATGGTGCTGGACAGGATTGCCGACAAATGGGCGCTGCTGATCCTTCACCGGCTGCGGGTGGAAGCGGTGCGCTTCAACCTGCTGCGGCGGGAGATCAAGGGCATTTCGCAAAAGGTCCTGTCGCAGACGCTCAAGAAGCTCGAGCGCGACGGGCTGATTTCGAGGCAGGTGTTTCCGACCGTGCCGGTGACGGTCGAATATTCGCTGACGCCGCTGGGGCGGACGCTGACCGACACGGTGGCGGCGCTTGCCCACTGGGCGGAGGGGAATATCGACGCTGTGATGGCGGCGCAGAGGGCATACGATGAACGGGCGGTGGTTTAAATCGAGGCGCGACATACCCATGCGCCCCTCATCCCTGTGACAAGCACTGGGATGAGGAGGAAGAGAGCGTCCGCAATAACAGTCAGCGCTGCACCCACCGCACTCCCAAAATCCCTACCGCGAAATCCGCGTCGACAGAATGATCGACGACAGCGTGCGCTCCACGCCGTCAAGCGCGCCGATGCGGTCGATCAATTGGTCTAGATCGAGGATCGAAGGAGCGGCCAGAATGGCGATGATGTCAAAAGTGCCGCTCACCGAATGCAGCGTCGTCACCTCCTTGATGGCGGCAAGGGCCGCCGTGACGCCGGGCAAGGCCTTGGGGGCGATGGTGATCAGCACATGGGCGCGCACCAGCCCGGAAAGATAGCTTTCCGAAAGCCTGAGGCCATAACCCGCAATCACCCCGTCCGCTTCCAGTCGCTCGATACGGGCCTGTACCGTGGTGCGCGAAAGGCCGAGTCTGCGCGCCAGCTCCGCCACCGGCATGCGGGCATTTTCGGAAAGCAGGGCGAGCAGCGCCCGATCCTTGTCGGTAATTGTCATAATGACCAATCCTGTCGTCTTATTGTCTAACATTAACCTGCTATCCGCACATAGTGAAGCTGCGAATCGTCAATAAAAACTGGCATTCTGTCTTCGAAGCGTATCTGCGCTGACACATTTGCATTCACTGCGGGGAACAAAAACATGAAAAACATTGTCGTCATCGGCGCGGGCAATATCGGTTCGGCAATCGCCTGGATGCTGGCCGCATCAGGCGATTATCGCATCACCGTCGCCGATCGTTCAGCCGATCAGCTGGCCAATGTGCCGGCGCATGAACGGGTCGACACCGAGATCGTCGACATCACCGACCGTCCCGCTCTGGAAGCACTGCTGAAAGGCAAATTCGCCGTGCTTTCCGCCGCCCCCTTCCACTTGACGGCGGGTATTGCCGAAGCGGCCGTTGCCGTCGGCACGCATTATCTCGATCTTACCGAAGACGTGGAATCCACCCGCAGGGTCAAGGCGCTGGCGGAAACCGCCGAAACGGCGCTCATTCCGCAATGCGGACTCGCCCCCGGCTTCATCTCCATCGTCGCTGCCGATCTCGCCGCCAAGTTCGACAAGCTGGACAGCGTGCGCATGCGCGTCGGCGCTCTGCCGCAATATCCGTCCAATGCGCTCAATTACAATCTCACCTGGAGCACGGACGGGCTGATCAACGAATATATCGAGCCCTGCGAAGCGATCGTCGAAGGCCGCCTCACCGCCGTGCCTGCGCTGGAAGAACGTGAGGAATTTTCGCTGGACGGCGTTACCTACGAGGCCTTCAACACCTCGGGTGGGCTTGGCACGCTCTGCGCCACACTGGAAGGCAAGGTGCGGACGATGAATTACCGCACCATCCGTTATCCCGGCCATGTGGCGATCATGAAGGCGCTTCTGAACGACCTCAACCTGCGCAATCGCCGTGATGTGCTGAAGGACCTGTTCGAAAACGCCCTGCCCGGCACCATGCAGGATGTGGTCATCGTCTTCGTCACCGTCTGCGGCACCCGCAACGGCCGCTTCCTGCAGGAAACCTATGCCAACAAGGTCTATGCCGGCCCGGTTTCCGGCCGGATGATGAGCGCCATCCAGATCACCACAGCCGCCGGTATCTGCACGGTTCTCGATCTGCTCGCCGAAGGCGCGCTGCCGCAGAAGGGCTTCGTGCGACAGGAGGAAGTGGCCCTGCCGAAATTCCTCGAAAACCGGTTCGGCCACTATTACGGCGCGCATGAGCCACTGGCGCGGGTTGGGTGACTTGAGGGCACAGCATTGCCGCCGGTTTCTTCTCCCCGCCGGGGAGAAGGTGGCCCGAAGGGTCGGATGAGGGGGCGACGCCAGCGATGGATCGCACCCTTGCCCCCTCATCCCGCTGCCGCGACCTTCTTCCCCCTCGGGGAGAAGGCGAAACAGGCACTCGCTCGCGCCGGCGTTGCGGATCAGCGCTACGCTTACGTCCCGCAAAAAGTCCTGAACACCCGTTCATGGCTCATCGGCGGCTGCATATAGACGAAGTTATCCGGCCGCTCCTCGAAAGGCGTGGCGATCGCTCTCAGCATGGCGTGGAAGGGCTCGAAATCATCCTCTTCCACCGCCGCCTCGATCAGTTCCTCGATCCGATGGTTGCGCGGGATGACGGCCGGATTGGCGGCCAGCATCGCCGCTGACCTTTCGGAATCGGAAATCCCCTCGCGACCGGCTCTTTCCCGCCAGCGCTCCAGAAATTCGTCCGCCCCCGCAATATCGACGAACATGCCGCGAAACGGCTCGGCGTCACCATTGGCCGCATGGGAAAGACGCCGGAAGGTCAGCGTATAATCCGCTTCCGATGCCTGCATCAGCGCCAGCAGCGCCTGCACCAGATCCATGTCGCCCTCTTCCTCCACCGTCAGGCCAAGCTTTCCGCGCATGCCGGCAAGCCAGCGTTGGGGAAAGGCCGCGGCGAAATCGGCGAGAACGGCATTGGCACGTTCGGCGGCTTTTTCCACCTGCGGATCGAGCAGCGGCAACAGGCATTCCGCCAGCCTGGCAATGTTCCATTGGGCGATGCCGGGCTGATTGTTGAAGGCATAACGGCCCTGCGCATCGATGGAGGAAAAGACCTTGTTGGGGTGATATTCATCGAGGAAAGCGCAGGGGCCGAAATCGATGGTTTCGCCGGAAAGCGCCATATTGTCGGTGTTCATGACGCCATGGATAAAGCCCACCATCATCCAGCGGGCGATGAGGTCGCATTGCCGTTGCGCAATGCCCTGCAGCAAGGCGAGATAGGGATTATCCGCCTGTTTCGCCTCGGGATAATGCCGATCGATGACGTAATCCGCGAGGTTTCTGACCGCTTCGTTGTCCTCGCGCGCGGCGAAGAACTGGAAGGTACCAACGCGGATATGGCTTGCCGCAACGCGGGTGAAGACGCCGCCCGGCAGGCCGACCTCACGCTGCACCCTCTCGCCGGAAAGGACAGCCGCCAGCGCCCGCGTGGCGGGAATGCCGAGCGCAAACATCGCCTCCGACACGATATATTCCCGCAGGACGGGGCCGAGCGCCGCGCGACCGTCGCCCCGGCGCGAAAACGGCGTCGGGCCGGAGCCTTTCAGCTGGATATCGCGGCGTTTTCCGTTCCTGTCGATCACTTCACCCAGCAGAATGGCGCGGCCATCGCCCAGCTGCGGCACGAAACCGCCGAACTGGTGGCCGGCATAGGCCATGGCCAGCGGCTCGGCCCCCTCCGGCACGACATTGCCGGAAAAGATCGCCGCCAGCCTTTCATCGTCAAGGCCGGCCACATCGAGAAGGAGTTCATCGGCCAGCTCGCGATTGAAGGCGATGAGACGCGGCGCCTTCACCGGCGTCGGCAACACGGCGGCGCTGAAGCGCTCCGGCAGGCGGGCATAGGAATTGTCGAATTTCATCACGGGTAAACTCCCTGCTTTGCCCCTATATGGGGCCGGAAGACGGCGGATGCGAGCGATAAATGCGACAGCTTCCGGATTGCTTCATTCAATTTTGCGCAATGAACTTTACTGCGCCATCATCGTTCCTATGCTTGATCCGCAGAATGCCGAAGGAAAGGAAAAGCAATGACCGTCGTTGAAGCCGCAGCCGAACCGGAAAGCGCCATCCGCACCATTCATACCGACTTGCCCGTCAACGCCACCTTCCATGTCTGGTTAAAAGCGAAAAAAGACGCCGAGCCGGGTGCCGTCTCCTTTTCCAATCAGAATGGAAAATTCGCTGAGGTTTCAAGCGTCAACACGGAAGAGTTCGGCTTTCGAATCTATCAGGTTTTCGGCGGCGGCCATGTGGAGATCAGTTACGATACGGTGACGACCGCCGTTTCCGTCATCTACTGGTTCACCGCGTCAGATGTGCTCGAAACCGGAATCACGGTCGTCCATACCAAGCCGGACAATGCCGCACCCGAACTTCCCGGCAGCTATCATTTCCGCCCACCCTTCGGATGGATGAACGACCCGAACGGTTTCGGTCGTTTCGAGGGGCGGCCGCATCTCTTCTATCAGCATTATTCGCATGGGCTGCGCTGGAACACCATGCATTGGGGCCACGCCGTCTCGTCGGATTATCTGCGCTGGCGGCACCTGCCTATTTTCCTTTTCCCTTCGGAAGATCTGACGACAAGACCTGACAAGCGGGGCGGCGCCTATTCCGGCTCCACCATTCCGCTGGTTGAAGGAACGGGCATCCGCGTCTTCTTCACCGAGCAGGTGCAGGACCGCATTCCCGAACAGCAGATTCAGCTCACCGCCACCTCCTCCGATCTCATCATGGCCGGGCAGGCCGAGGTCATTCTGGGCCACCGCCCGGACGGACAGGGGCTGACGCCGGATTTCCGTGACCCCTATGTTTTCCGCGGTCCCGATGGCTTATGGAAAATGGTGCTCGGCAGCCAGAGCGATGGCGGCGGCGTCATTCTGCTTTACGAGACGCAGGACCCCACCGCTGCATCGGGCTGGACCTATGTGGGCAAGCTGTGGGTGGAAACGCGATATAAAACCACGGCCATCGAATGCCCCTGCCTGCTGCCGCTCGATGGACCCGCCAATGCCCGCTCCACCCGCTGGGTGCTGGTCTATGGGCTGATGCATTCGGAGGACCCGGAGACCGGCCGCAAGAACCTCACCATGGCCGATGTCGGCTGGTTCGACGGCAAGGTCTTCACAAAGGAAACCGGGCAGGAGCTGGATTTCGGCACCGACAATTACGCCTTCCAGGCCTTTCTGGATGGCGACAGCATCATCGGCATCGGCTGGCTGGCCAACTGGGCGGATGCCAATCCGGAAATCGACTTCCCCACCTCCATGACCCTGCCGCGTCGGATTCATTATGTGAACGGCGAGCTTCTGACCCCGCCCATCGGTGCGGCGGAAAGCCTGCGCAGCCATATCCTTGACCGCACGCGGCTTGCCGCGGGCGAACGCGTCACCTTTATCAACGGGGCGGTGGAAATATTGTTCGAGCTTGCCTCGCCCGGCGCGCCCTTCGAACTGATGCTCGATCATCCGACGGTCACTCTGGGCGTCGTGTCGGATGAAACAGGGCTGTGGATCCGCCATGAGGACGGCCGTGACGGTGCCTCACCACATTATATCGCCAAGGGAGCCAAGGCATCCCGCATCCGCATCTTCCTCGATTACGGCTCCATCGAAGTCTTCGCCAATCGCGGCCGATATGTGGGCACCAAACGCATCGAAGGGTTCGAACCGGTGCGTTCGGCGCTATTGAAGGCCGCCCCCGGCGCAGTGGTGCATGCCACCAGCTGGGCGCTGAAACCCTGAGGAACCTTTTGGCGGATTGGGCGGTTGATAGACCGACAGCGCCCATTCCACGGATAAGGAGAAACGGCATGACCAAAATCCGCGACACCAGCGATCCGATCCTGTTTCCGACAGAAGCCAATGAAAACAAGGCCGAGAAAAAACGCGCCGGCAAGGGCATCGTGGTCATCATCGGCGCAATCGCGATCATGGCCTTCGTCGTTTACCTGGCGGCGATCACCATCGCCGCCACCCAGTCCTGACGGCGGCGGAAGAGCCGCCTTTCGCTTTGCCGCATTTCGGACGGAAAACCGGATCCCACTTTTTCTGAAAGTGCTTCAGCGCCTTTCGCCCCGCAATCCGCTGGCGGTCATGATCGCCAGCACCGATACGATAACACCCAGCCCATAGAGATAAACCATCGGCATCGTCACATCCGCCCGCTCGATCTGCCCCACCAGATCGGTGGCGGCGGCGACGGTGCCGCTGGCGCCCGCACCGGCGGCGGCGCCCAGCGTCGCGACAGTTGGCAAGAGCGCACCCGTCATCTTGCGCTCCTCCTCAGGAGCTGCCTCCATGGCGGCCTGACTGATGCCGGCCCAGGACATGCCGAAAGCCGATCCTATCAGGATTTGCCCGACGAGCATTTCTCCCCAGTTGCCGGTCGCCAGCCCGAGCCCCAGCAGCGCACAGCCCGGCACCATCTGGTAGGGACCGTAATGCAGGCAAATCTCCCGCAGACGGGCAGAACGCAGGCTGCCGATCAGCATTGCCACAAAGCTCCAGGCAAGCGGCATCGTCACCACGATGAAACCGGCAAAGGTCGGCTCATGCCGCCAGAGATTGATGGCGACATAAGCGAGATAGACGCTGCCCAGCGCATGGGCATAGGACATCAGGAACAGCACCCAGAAACCGCTGCCGAGCACCGTCTTCAGCCGGAACGAATTCTTCGGGAAAAGCCCGATCGAGGGCCGGATGCCCGCCCGCAGAGAGGCCCACAGCAGCGCTGCCCCCGCCAGCAGGGAGAGCGCCCGCAGGCTCGCATCCTCGAAGGCGGAAGGGGCGGAAAAGGCCAATGCGCCGACGAGGCAGAGAACCAGCGGCACAAGCGGTCTGCGCGTCGCCGCCACCGGCCGCTCAGCGGAAACGGCAATCGCGGTATAGGCCAGAAGCAGCAGGATCAGCGGCGCCGACAGCAGGAAGGTGGCGCGCCAGGAAATATGCTCGGTGGCGAAACCGCCGGTCAGCGGACCGATGAAGGAGGCGACCGCCCAGATCGCCGCTTCGATCGCGAAGACCTTCGGCAACAGTCCGGAGCGGAAACCGGCGGGAATGAGGCTGTAACACACGGCCACGATCAGCCCGTCGGCCAGTCCCTGCAAGGCTCTGCCAATAACGACCCACAAAAAGTCGCCGGCGATTGCCGAAAGGACCGAACCGAAGGAAAATATCAGGCAGCAGAGAAGCAGGACGGCGCGCGCGCCGAAACGTTCGCGGAACAGCACGGCGGTGACACCGCCTGCGACGGAACCGACGAAATAAAGACTATAGGCCCAGCTATAGAAAGCAGCGCCGCCGATTTCGTTGACGGCCACGGGCAAGGCCGTCACCACCGCGAACTGGTTGAAAGCGTGCAGGCCGATACCTGAGGAGATGACGGTCAGAAGCGAGAGGTTAGCCCCGCTCAGCAATTCGCCCCAGCCATTTTTCTCCACCATTTCCATACTCGACAAAGCCGTATCCTTTCCATTTTTTCGGGCACGGCGGGCAAACTAGAACCTCAAGCACCATTGAGGTCAAGACGACTTTTTCACGTCATTTGTTTTGAAGGTATCCCGCACGGCAGGAACCCTCCGCGCGCCCGCTCGTTTGCCGAAGGACCGACAGAAAGGACACCGTCATGGACCGCAAGAAAATCCTGCCCCTTAACGAAGACGCCATGGACGAGGATTTGCTCGATCTCGACATCGACTCCCTGCCCGCCAAGGGAGAGATTCCGCAATCCATCGAACAGGAAATCGAGGAAGAAGAGGCGGAGACCGAGGACGACCCCTATCAGGAAAGCGACGAGGCCCTGCCCGACGATGCCGAGGAACGGGTGATCAACCGCAACCCTTCGCGGGAAGGCGGAGCTTTCGACGAGGTTTAGGGAAGATTCAGGGCGCGACGGGACGAAAGGCGCGTGAGCATATGGTGTAGATGATCCTGACCGCCGAAAAAGACTGCAAGAATACGCACGATCTTTTCGCCCTCATCGACATCGAAATAAAAGACAGCCTGATTTTTCGTTACCCGGCGAAGGCCGGGTAATATTTCGGGCAACAATGTCCCCTGAAAAGGCGCTTTGTGAAGCGCTTCCATGTCCGCTTCAATCGACCCCACGCGTCGCGCGGCGCGCGTGAAAGCCGCTGGCAAGGCATCGCCGAGGTCGAGATAGGACTGGATAAGATGATCGAGAATGAGGTCGAGGTCCTGATCCGTCTGCGTCGAACGCAGGACCTTAAAGGCCATGGCTGGCCTTCCGGGCTGCTATCATCGCTGCCGTTCTTTGCTTGCCGTCTTCCACGGAGACGAAGTCACCCTGCCCTCGCTCAACCAGCAAATCACGAAGCGCGGCAAGTTCGGCGTCCCGCAGCTCCGTTTCCTGCCGAAGCAGTTCCAGCCCACGCTGCACGACGGCACTGAGGCTGGCATAACGCCCTTCCTCCACCAGCCTGCGGGCGAAGCTATCCTGTTGATCGGAGATGGAAACTGACGCCTTGACGGACACTGTGGCACTCCCGGTTCAAAAGAGCTACTACTCAGTAGCATATTTCGCCCATTGTTCCAATGGGTGTTCTCAGGCGGGATCGATCATGCTGATGACACGACCGGCGATTTCGTCGATCGTCGCATCGTCAAGGGTTTCGATATATTTCGCTTTCTTCTGGGCGGCACGGGCAACAATGTCCATGCTTCTCACCTGGTTGCATAGGGCGACACCGGTTGTCTTATGGCCCGATATGTTCACGGCAAGCCCCGCCCTGCGCGTGAATAGCCCGCCCGTGGTCACGGGAACGACAAGGCACAGTCCAACCGCGTTGATTTCTCTGGGCGTGATGACGATACAACGATGTTCGTCCCTGATTTCGCTGCCGATCACAGGATTGAGGTCGACCAGATAAACGTCGCCACGTTTTGGAACCTGACTGCGGACCATCAAAGAGCTTCTTTGCCGACTGGCGGCGCTTCGTCCCATTCCCGCGCGCCGGCATTGAGAGCGGCGACTTCATCCGCCCCCTCCAGCAATTCGGCAAGCGTGAAGCGTTTCTTTTCCTGCCGAACAGGGCTTGCGACCAGCGCGCCGTTATCGACCTCCAGCGTCAATTGCTCACCGATTTCCAGTCCCAGCATTTTCAAAAGAGCGGGCGGGATGGTCATCACCGCCGCACCGCCCTGACGTCTTATTCTCGTCGTTACGGTCATCAGTCTGCGCTCCATTTTGTGCAATATATGTAGCACATTTTCAAGCCTGCGCAAACGGAGGTCGTGCCTCAACCCGCCCGTTCCGGCGAATAACCGGCTTCGCGGATCGCCGCTTCCGCGGTTGCGCCGTCGCCCGCCACGGTCAGCTTGTGGGCATCGAGGTCGATGCTGACGGATGCGCCGGGAAGAGCCTCCGTCAGAGCGCCGCGCAGCGTCTTTTCGCAATGGCCGCAGGTCATGTCCGGAATGAGGAAGGTGGTTGCACTCATGGTTTTCTCCTTCTGGCCGGTAGCGATATTGTCGCGCCGGTTGTCATTAAAGTTCAGTGAGTTCTGGCTGGCTTGCCGTCTGTCTTGTCGGCACCCGCGAGATCATCGAGGATGGGGCAATCGGGCCGGTGGTCGCCGCCGCAGCAATGGGCGAGATGAGAGAGCGTCTTCACCATGCTCTTCATCTCGGCGATCTTCTGCTCGAGATCGGCGATGTGGACGAGCGCAATCTCCTTCACCGCCGAACTCTCACGACTTTTGTCCTGCCAGAGTTTCAGCAGCGTCTCGGTTTCTTCCAGCGAGAAACCGAGCGTGCGCGCCCGCTTGATGAAGCGCAGATTGTGCACGTCCTGCTCGCCATAGACCCGGTAATTATTGCCGGTGCGGGCGGCCGGCGTGATGAGGCCGATCTGCTCGTAATAACGGATCATCTTGGCGGAAACGCCCGATGCTTCCGATGCCTGCCCGATATTCATGACGTCACCTCCCGATGGACCACCTTCGCCCGTTTCAATCTCAGCGCATTGGCGAGAACGAAGACGCTGGAGAGCGCCATCGCACCCGCGCCGATCATCGGCGACAGGGTGATGCCGAAGGCCGGATAGAGCACGCCCGCCGCAACCGGTATCAGCGCCACGTTATAACCGAAGGCCCAGAACAGGTTTTCCTCGATGTTGCGCATGGTCGCCCGGCTCATCTCGATGGCGTTGACTGCGCCCAGAAGATCGCCGCCAACCAGCACCACATCGGCGCTTTCGATGGCGACATCCGTGCCCGTGCCGACGGCAATGCCGATATCGGCTTCGGCGAGCGCCGGCGCATCGTTAATGCCGTCCCCCACGAAGGCCAGCACCTTGCCGCCTGCCCGCATCTCATGGATCGCCTTCACCTTGCCCTCGGGCAGTACTTCCGCCACCACGCGGGAAATGCCGACCTGCCGGGCTATGGCGTTTGCCGTGCGTTCATTATCGCCCGTCACCATCGCCACTTCTATGCCCATCGCCTGCAATGCTTTGATCGCAGCGATACTCGAGGGTTTCAGCGGATCGGCGACGGCAATCGCAGCCGCCAGCCTGTTGTCAATGGCGGCATAAAGCGGCGTCTTGCCTTCATCTCCCAGCCTTGCGGCGACCTCAGCGAAAATATCGACGGAATGGCCGAGTTTGGCCATGTAACGATCCGCACCGACTTCCAGCCTACGGCCATTGACGGTGGCGGCGATGCCGTAGCCCGTCACACTCTCGAAGTTTTCGACGGTTGTGGGTTCGAGTCCTGCCGGGGTCGTCACATTCTTTTCTTCCGCAGCCCGGACGATGGCTTCGGCAATCGGATGTTCCGAGCGGTCCTCGACGGCGGCGACCAGCCTCAGCACCTCGTTGTCGGCAAATCCTTCGGCAACCACAAGATCGGTCAGTTCCGGGCGGCCCTTGGTGACAGTGCCGGTCTTGTCGACCACGACGATTTCAGCCGAACGTAGCTCCTGCAACGCCTGCCCCTTGCGGAACAGCACGCCCAGCTCCGCCGCCCGTCCGGTGCCGACCATGATGGATGTCGGCGTGGCGAGACCCATGGCGCAGGGGCAGGCGATGATGAGCACCGCGACCGCATTGACCAGCGCGAATGTATAGGCGGGTTCGGGGCCGAAGATCGCCCAGACGATGAAGGTCAGAACAGCGATTGCTATGACAACGGGCACGAAAAGCGCGGTGACGCGGTCCACCAACAGCTGGATCGGCAGCTTGGATCCTTGCGCCTCCTCCACCATGCGGATGATCTGCGACAGCATGGTATCCGCGCCCACCTTGGTCGCCTTGAACTTGAAAGCACCTGTTTTGTTTATAGTGCCTCCGACAACCGTTGCACCGATCTTCTTTTCCACCGGCACGGGTTCGCCCGATATCATGGACTCATCGACATAGGACGAGCCTTCGACGACTTCGCCATCCACCGCCAGCCTCTCGCCGGGACGGATGACGACGATATCGCCCATCACCAGATCGTCAGGGGAAATATCGATGGTGGCGCCGTCGCGCTCTACGCGGGCAGTCTTCGCCTGCAGGCTCATCAGCTTGCGGATGGCGTCTCCCGTGCGGCCGCTGGCGCGGGCTTCGAGAAGCCGTCCGGTCAGGATCAGCGTCACGATGACGGTTGCCGCTTCATAATAGACGAACTGCGCCTCCGCCGGCAGCAGATCGGGCGCGAAAGTCGCCACGACGGAATAGGCGTAAGCCGCCGTGACGCCCAGCGCCACAAGCGAATTCATTTCCGGCGCACCGCGCAGCAGGGCCGGAAAACCGGTCTTGAGAAAGCGCAGGCCCGGCCCGAAGATCACCGCCGTCGCCAACACGAAATAGATGTAATAGAGGTTCTGCGTCTCGATGATGCCCATCAGCCAGTGATGCAGCGGCTCATAGAGATGGCCGCCCATTTCCAGCACGAAAAGCGGCGCGGTCAGGATCGCGGCAATCGTCAGGTCGCGTTTCAGCGCGCCCTCTTCGCCCGCATGCTGCATATGGTCGTGGCCGCCAGTCTCGCCCGCCGCCATCTGACCGTGGCCCTGATGATGTCCGTGGTGCTGGCCGTGACCTTGATGGGCGGAATTGTCGCGCGGTCCCGGCGTCTTCAGCGCAAAACCGGCGAGCTTTGCCGTTTCCACCAGCGTATCCCGTTCACGTCGGCCGCCAATCGTTTCCACGGAGGCCTTGCCGGAGGCCGCATCGACCTTGACGACGATTGTGGTGGCGACCGCTTCCAGAACGGCCTTCAGCCGCCCGGCCTCAGCCTCGCCCCGCAAGCCTTCCACCGCGAATTCGTGACGCTCCGGCGCGATGTCGTAACCGATCTTCTTGATGGCGGCATCAAGCGTTCTGGCCGAAAAACCTTCGGCCGGCTCGACGGTGAGCTTCTTCGTGGCGAAGTTCACGGAACTCGACATGACACCCGGCACCTTGGCCGCGGCCGTTTCCACCCGACGCACGCAGGAAGCGCAGGTCATGCCCTCCACGGGAATGGAAACCGGTTCATGTCGATGGGCGTGTTTGACTGTCTCGTTCATGGGAAATCCCCTTTCGAGACCCTATGTAGAGATTCCCATGATGGGAAGGTCAAGGGAAGCGGAAACTTTTTGTCGAACACACAATCGTGAGTGCGGCCGGGCTTGTTGTCGTCGCCCGCGCGGCAAAGGAGAATACGAAGGGGCAGCAATACACTCGTTGAATTTGATGCTCATTTGAGCTACATACAGCTTTTTATAAAAGGAGGTCGGCATGACCGCAAATGCTTATGTGAGAGCGCGCATTGATCAGGCGCTCAAGGATGACGCGACTGCCGTGCTCGACAGTCTGGGGCTGACTGTTTCCGATGTCATGCGAATGATGCTGACGCGCATTGCCCGAGAAAAAGCACTGCCGATAGAACTGACGCAACCGAACGCTGAAACGCTCGCCGCGATTGAAGAAGCGCGCGCCATCGCGGCTGCCAGGCGCAATCGTTTCGGCACGGCGGAAGCCCTGTTCGACGCCCTTGATGGTAACAAACGGTGACGGATGAAAAAGGTCACGGAAAAGACGCGGCATCGAAACGAACGGTGCTGCCGCGTAGTTCGGATTTCACCAGGCAATTTATCAAGGACTGGCAACGGCTGAACAATTCCGGGCGCTATGACATGGTGAAACTGAAGGAGATCATGCTCCTTCTCATCGCCGGCGAAGCGCCATTACCGGCGCAGTTTCGTGACCATGAACTGACCGGAGAATGGCACGATCATCGCGAATGCCATGTCGGCGGGGACTTTCTGTTGATCTATAAACTTGATGAGAAGCAGAACCTTCTCATCTTCACCCGCGCAGGAACGCACGCCGAGCTTTTCAGGTAAACGCGCAATCCGAAAGATATTGAGGTCGATCTCGCTATCGGTGCACGGCCAGCCGGGGAATATCGCGCAGGAAGGCATCGCGCACGGCGGGGCCGAGTGGCTCGTTTGACGGTTTGTCGGAAACGCGCAGTCTCGCAAAGACGATGTGCTGGCCTTCGCGCTCCGCCCAGCCGACGAACCAGCCGAAGGGACGGTTGCGGTCGGGATTGCCCTTTTCGTCGCGCATGTAGCCGGTTCCGGTCTTGCCGTGCACGGCCCAGCTTTCCGGCCCATCGAAGACCGGCACGATTGCCCTGGTCTTCGCCTGCGCATCGCGCGAAACCGGCAGATTGCCGGCCAGAAGGCGGCGCAGGAAGCCGACCTGTTCCACCGGCGAGACCGTCAGCGACGATCCGAGCCAGGAATGGGTCAGGCCGTTATTCTTGCCCGGCTCACCGGAAACATCGGCATTGCCGTAACCGAGACGCTTCACATAGGCGGCGAATTTTTCCGGACCGAGACGGCGGGTGATCTCACGCGAATACCACAGGACCGAATCCTGTTCCCATATGGAGGGATCGACCGTCTTGCGGTCGGAGGCGCGCGCCTCCGTGCCGGGTTTCCAGTCCCAGGCGGGCGTCTTTTCATCCTGAAGGATGCCGGCGTCGTAACCGATCAGCGCCAGCGGCACCTTGAAGGTGGAGGCCGGCGCCACGCGCTGGTCGCAGGCGCCCTGCTGGTTGATGATGGCACCGGTCTCGATGGACGTGACCAGCGTGCATTCGAAGGCCTGTGGCTGTTGCTGGGCGTCAGCGGAAAACGGCAGGAGCCCCGGAAGGGCAAGGCATGAAAGAACGATGGCGGGCAGCCGGTAGCGCATGCGTTTCGATGTCCCTCGTCCGCTTCTGCGGATCATTTGCCGGAATGGCCGGAAGCTGTCTTTGTTTTCAGACAAGTCGTACCCCGAAACCGTGACACGCTTTCGGATGACATGCCTTTAGGAGACGGATGGGGCAGGAATAGGACCAAACAAAAATTGACGTTTTCCGTCAGGTCCGTTCCTTTTCGCCCGCCCTCTCGCCGACCGTCTCACCCACTGTCAGGGGCCAGTCGACCACATAATCCTCGAAGTCGTCAACATCCACATCGGCCTCGCTGACGGTGCGGCCGCGGGCGGAAATGCCGGCCTGATGCACCGTTTGCGTATCGCCGGAGACGAGATAATGCCACCAGTAGAGATCCTTGCCGTCGCGCACCAGCGCATAGGCACAGGTTGGCGGCAGCCAGCCGATCTCATGCACCTTCTTCAGGTCGAGCTGAATACAGTCCGGCACCGTGGCGCGGCGGTTTTCGTAATCGGAGCATCGACAGCTCTCGCCGTCGAGCAGCACGCAGCGGACCGAGGTGAACACGACTTCGCCGGTGTCCCAGTCTTCCAGCTTGTTCAGACAGCACAGGCCGCAGCCGTCGCACAGGCTTTCCCATTCCTCGCCGGTCATCTCCGTGAGTGATTTGGTTTTCCAGAACGGCGCGTCATTCATCGTTAACATTTCCGTTTCATTTTGATCTCTTGGACGGGAGTGTTTAACCGGTCCCTAATCCTTTATATCGTATCGCCAAGGGCTGGTTTGTACGATATTTTAGCATATTGGCAGGCGGCTGGGGGTCATTGGCCCGCGAAAGGCCGCCGCGTCAAGCACTTCCGACACAACCATGCCACGGTTTTGCGTCGGGAATGGGTTGAAGCGCAGAATATCGATGATCGCGTTGCGTTGAACAGGAAAACATCGCCAGGTGCAGGAAGAAAAAAACGAAAAAAAAGGCCGTAAAAAACGGCACATCCTGCTCCGGATCGATAGCTTCATCGACTCCGGCCTGTGGACGGCTGCGGCAAGGCTGGTGGATTTCTGGGAAGACGTCACCATCGCCTCGCGCAAGCTGCATGTGCGGGGCTGGAAGAAGCTTCTCGTCAACCTGACCTGCGACGCACTGACGTTCGGAACGGCGGGGTCCGTCGTGCTTCTGGCGCTCGCCATGCCGGCCTTCGAGGAAACCAAGAAGGACTGGCGGTATCGCGGCGACTTCGCCGTCACCTTCCTAGACCGTTACGGCAACACCATCGGCCACCGCGGCATCATCCACGAGGATTCCGTTCCGATCGACCAGATGCCGGATCATTTCATCAAGGCGGTTCTGGCGACCGAGGACCGGCGTTTCTTCGACCATTTCGGCATCGATTTCATCGGCCTTGCCCGCGCCATGAGCGAAAACGCCCGCGCCGGCGGCGTGGTGCAGGGCGGCTCGACGCTGACGCAGCAGCTTGCCAAGAACCTGTTCCTGACCAATGAGCGCTCGCTGGAGCGCAAGATCAAGGAAGCCTTCCTCGCGCTGTGGCTCGAGACCAACATGTCGAAGAAGGAAATCCTCAGCCTTTATCTCGACCGCGCCTATATGGGCGGCGGCACCTTTGGTGCTGCTGCGGCGGCGCAGTTTTATTTCGGCAAGAATCTTACCGACGTGACGCTCGCCGAATCCGCCATTCTGGCTGGCCTGTTCAAGGCCCCGGCCAAATATGCGCCGCATGTCAACCTGCCCGCCGCCCGTGCCCGCGCCAACACCGTGCTTTCCAACCTGGTGCAGAGCGGGTTGATGACCGAGGGGCAGGTGATCGGCGCGCGGCGCAACCCGGCCACCGTCATCGACCGCGCCGATGTGAAGGCGCCTGATTATTTCCTCGACTGGGCCTTTGACGAGGTGCAGCGGCTGGCCGCCGAAGGCAAGTTCAGGGACCACACCGTGGTCGTGCGCACCACAATCGATACCGGCCTGCAGCAGGCGGCCGAACAGGCGATGGAAATGGGCCTGCGCGAATTCGGCGAAGGTTACCGCGTCAAGCAGGGCGCGATGGTGATGATCGAGAACGGCGGCGGCGTGCGCGCCATGGTCGGCGGGCGCGACTATGGCGAAAGCCAGTTCAACCGCGCCACGGCGGCGCTGCGCCAGCCGGGCTCCTCCTTCAAGGTCTACACCTACTCGGCCGCCATGGAAAAGGGCATGAAGCCGGAGACGCTGATCTCCGACGCGCCGGTGACCTGGCGCGGCTGGTCGCCGCAGAATTACGGCCGCTCCTATGCCGGCAAGGTGACGCTGCAGATGGCGCTCGCCAAATCCTACAACACCGTGCCCGTGCGTCTTGCCAAGGACGTGCTCGGCACGCAGGTGATCGTCGATACCGCCAAGGCCATGGGTGTCGCCACGCCGCTGCGCAGCGACAAGACGATTCCGCTCGGGACATCGGAAGTCACGGTGCTCGATCAGGCCACCGCCTATGCCGTTTTCCCTGCCGACGGCATGCAGTCGCGCCGCCACGGCATCGAGCAGGTGCTGGATTACGAGGGCAATGTCCTCTACGATTTCAGCCACAACGAAGCGCCCGCCAAACGGGTGCTTTCCGAAGACGCGAATTCGAAGATGAACCAGATGCTGGTGACCATTCCGGTCATGGGCACGGCCCGGCGCGGCGCGCTGGATAACGGCATCGTTTCCGGCGGCAAGACCGGCACCTCGCAGGCCTATCGCGATGCCTGGTATGTGGGTTTCACCGGCAATTACACCACGGCCGTCTGGTTCGGGAACGACGATTTCACGCCGATGAACAATATGACGGGAGGCGCGCTTCCGGCCATGACTTTCAAGCGGCTGATGGACTATGCCCATCAGGGCATGGAGCTGCGCCCCATTCCCGGCATCCAGAACCCGTTGCCGACAGGTGCGCGCCCGCAACCTTCGGCGCAAGTGGCGGCCGCAGCCGCCAGCACCCCCGCTTTGCCGGCCCTCACCCGCCCACGCTCGCTCTCGGCCGAGGCAACGCGTGTGATCCGCTCCATCGCCAGGAAGATGAAGGACGCTTCGGCCTTGAGTGTGACGACGCAGAAGGTGGCGGATGCGTCGTTGCGCGAGGGCAAGGAGGATGCGGCACGGCGGTGAGGTTCACCCCCCTCTGCCCTGCCGGGCATCTCCCCCTCAAGGGGGGAGATCGGCAGGAGGCGCTACCGCCACTTCATTCGTAAACGTTGAGATGGGCGAGACCTATCCGCGCGTCGATCCCCCCCTTGAGGGGGAGATGCCCGGCAGGGCAGAGGGGGGTAAAGCCATGCACTCCATCGCCACCGCTTCTCCAAACCGCAACTTATCGCAACAACACTCCCCTCGCCGTCTCCACCACATGCAACGTCAACACCCCCAGCCGCTCCGCCGCGAGCCGGTTGACCTGCCAGTAAAGCGGAATATCGAGCGGCGTGCCGGGAACGACCTCCACCAGCCTGCCCGTCTTGAGGTGATCCCCCACAAGCTGCACCGGATTGAGCCCCCAGCCCATGCCGGAAAGGCTCGCCTTCACGAAACCGTCCGTCGAAGGCAGCCAGTGGGTGGGATAGGCGATTTCCTCGCCCAGCACCTTCCTGACCCAACTCGCCTGCAGCCTGTCCTTCTGGTTGAAGGTGAGCCCGGGCGCGCGGGCAAGGGCGGCGGGCGTAACACCTCCGGCGAAATGGCGGGCCATGAAATCCGGGCTGGCGGTGGCATGATAGCGCAACACGCCGAGCGGCGTTACCCGGCAGCCCTGCACGGGCTTGGCATGGGCCGTGACAGCGGCGAGCACCCTGCCGCCGCGCAGCCATTCCACCGTGTGGTCCTGATCGTCCACCGCGATATTGACGAGATAATCGCTGCCGCCGGTGAATTTCGAAACCGCATCCAGAAACCATGTGCCGAGGCTGTCGGCGTTTGTGGCGATGTTGAGCGTCACGCGCTCCTGCGCTGCGCCGGCTTCCGCCAGCACCGGAAGCTGTCGGAACAATTCGCTTTCCAGCATGCCGACATGATCCATGTGACGGCAGAGCCATTCGCCCTTTTCCGTTGCCACGCAGGGGTTGCCGCGCACGATCAGCACCACGCCCAGCCGCTCCTCCAGTTGCTTGATGCGCTGGGAGACGGCCGATGGCGTGACGCACAGCACCTGCGCCGCCTTTTCGAAACTGCCGGTCTGGGCCACGAGCGCCACGGCCCGCATGGAGGGATAGTCGAGCATTACGGCACCTCATGCGGGGTTTGGAGGTGGCGTGATGGCCTTGGAAGCCATAGGCGACGGCCTCTCCTTCCCTCATTCTTGTTCCGGGGAACAGGAATGACGGTGGAGAGATGGCAACGTGGCGGAAAATCGAGACGTTGAAGAGAGAAGTACGTCATTAGCTCAGCTTATCTGGATTGAGTTTATTTAACTGGATTAAACCATCTGGCGGAAATATCCAAGCACTCGGCCGGGAGCAACGCCCCTGGCCATTCCACAATGGACAGAGGCAGGGGCCGCGACGCGCATGGACATCCAGATTTTCTTCACCGGCCTGACGATGGGCCTCAGCCTCATCGTCGCCATCGGCGCGCAGAATGCGTTTGTGCTGAAACAAGGGCTGGCGCGTTCGCATGTGTTTGCCGTCTGCACCACCTGCGCCCTTGCCGATGCGCTGTTGATTACGGTGGGCGTGTTCGGCTTTCAGCGGATCAGCGCCATCATGCCGGCGCTCGATCCCATCATGCGGTATGCGGGGGCCGCTTTCCTTGTCTGGTATGGCGCCAAAAGCCTGCATTCGGCGCTGCGCTCTTCCGCGGCGCTTTCGGTGTCGGAGCGGCGGGAGGCGAGCCTGTGGCAGACTTTGGCCATTTGTCTCGCGCTGACCTTTCTCAATCCGCATGTCTATCTTGATACCGTCGTGCTGCTCGGCACCATTTCAACGCAGTTTCCCGGCTTCGAAAAAACCTTCGCGGCAGGCGCGGCCACCGGTTCGCTGGTGTTCTTCTTTTCACTTGGTTACGGCGCGCGCTGGCTGCGGCCAATCTTTGAAAAACCCTCCGCCTGGCGCATTCTTGAAGGCGTCATCGCCGTCACCATGTGGGCCATCGCCTTCAAGCTTGTCATGGGCGCCTAAAGCGGCGGCGTGTCGCCGGCTCCGATATCCCAATAGAGCCCGGCCATAAGGGTAAGCGCCTCGCGTACCATCTCCTTCGGCAAATGTTCGTTCGGCGCATGCTGCGAGCAGCCGGGATAGGAATGAGGCACCCAGATGGTGCGCAGTTTGAGGATATCGGCAAAGATATCGTTGGGCAGCGAACCGCCGAGATTGGGCAGAAGCGCCGGTTTTCTGCCCGTGGTGCGGGCAATGGAGCGCAGCGTGAAATCCACCCATGGATCCTGCGGATCGAGCCGGGTCGCGCGGAAAATCTCGTCGCCGGCAGGCGCGATTTTCACCATGGCAAAACCCTGCCGGTCGAGATGACGCCGCACGGCGGGCAGAACCGCCTCCGGATCGATACCGACAACGAAGCGCAATTGCAGCCGCGCCCACGCCCGAGGCGGAATGGCGTTGACCGGCGCACGCGGATTGCCGGTCTCGAAAGCCAGCACTTCCAGCGCGCACCAGCCGAACACCCGCTCGGCGGTGGAAAGGCCGGGCTCGCCCCAGTCCGGATCGATCTTCGGGCCGTCCGGCCCGCCATCGATTTCACAATCGGCAAGAGCCTCACGCACCGCTTTCGGCAATTCCTCCGGCACCAGTTCCGTCACGCGGATCTGGCCGGTCGGGCCGACGAGACTTGCGACGGCATGGGCCAGCTGCACGCCGGGATTGGAGAGCGCCCCGCCCCAATTGCCGGAATGATGGCCGCCCTCACGCGCCTCGATCACCAGATCGAAGGTGATGCCGCCGCGCGCGCCGAGAAAAACCGTCGGCCGTTCCGCATTCAGGCGCGGGCCGTCGGAGGCGATCAGAAGATCGGCTTTCAGCCGCTCGCCATGGTTCCGGCAAATCTCCCTCAGGCCGGGAGATCCCCTCTCCTCGCCCATCTCGATCAGATATTTGGCGTTGAAACCAAGCCTGCCGCGTGTCTCGAGCACGGCCTTCAACGCCGCCATATTGACGGAATGCTGTCCCTTGTTGTCGGCCGTGCCGCGCCCATACCACCTGCCATTGCGTTCAGACATCACAAAGGGCGAAAGGCCCTCGGCCCAGCCCTCGTCCTGACCGCGCACCACATCCCCGTGGCCGTATCCCAGCACGGTCGGTAGCGTGTCGCCCTCGAAACGCTCGGCGATCAGAAACGGCAAATCCGCAGCCGGATCGCGCAGGATGGTGCAGGAAAAACCCATGGCGGCGAATGCGGGCAGCATTTCCTGTTCCAGATAAAGCGTCAGTTCCTCGCCCTGCTCCTCATTCTGGCTTTCGGTCCGTCGCAAAACGCGTCGCGACAAATCCCGCTCGAAGCCGCCATCGTCAAAACAGGCGGCGGCACGGTCGATTGCGGATTGTCGCGACATGATGGAATATCCCCGGTTGTGATCATTTTCACGAAGACTAAACAAGCCGCGCCATTTTCCAAACAGGGAATCAGTGATAGTCCTCGACCTGTTCAAAAACGGGAAAACAGCGTGTTCCGAGTTCCATTCCTTGTCGGCATCGCCCTTCTGATCGCCTTTGGCGGCGGTATTGCCGCAACGCTGGCAGCCCTTGAGGCGACATCCGGCTTTGGATCGATCCGCGTCGGCTCCTGGGACGCCTTTCCCGTGGCGCAGACGATCGAGGCCGATCCTTACGCCAAATCGCACCGCGCCGACGCCGGCAAGCTGCTTTACGGAACCGCGGAAGGGCTGGCCTTCACCGCCTCCGTCGACAGCGATGGGCAACGCCTGAGCGGCGAGTGCCGCTACCGGCTGGCGGGCGCCGTGCCGCCCGCACGGTTCTGGACGATTTACACCGCCGATCAGCAGGGCAATGTGCTGGCGGAAGATGCGGGGCGGCCCTTCGCGCTGAATTCCCGCACGCTTTTGCGCAGCGCCGATGGCGGCGTCGACATCACCATCGCCGCTGACGCCCAGACCTATAACTGGCTGTCGGTGCCGCAGGGCCAGACCTTCAGGCTGGTCATGACCCTGCTCGACACGCCCGTTGCGGGCAGTTCCGGCCTGATCGACATCTCCATGCCGCAAATCCGCAAGCTGGGGTGTGGCAATGCTTAGGGTTCTGCTCGCCATCCTCACCGGTCTCGTCGGCGCAGCCGTGCTGCATGTCATCATTCTTCTGGCGATACCGCATTTCAGCAATCGCGACGCCTATACGCGCGCGGTGGCGGAAGGAAAGCCGCATCAGTTTCATCTGCTCGAAGAGACGACGGAGAAAAAGACGCTTGGCAGCGGCGATCCCTTCATGCGGGTCGCGGTCTGCACCTTCGATATCGAGGACAAGCCGGTCAGGCTGACTGCCATCGGGGCCGTGCCCTTCTGGTCGGTCGCGGTTTACGACAAGGCCTCGAATGAGGTTTTCAGCATGAATGACCGCACGTCCGCCGGCGGGGTGATGGATATTCTGGTGGCGGATGCGGTGCAGATCGCCGCCATCCGCAAGGCGCAACCACCCGCGCTTTCGCAGGCCATTCTGGCGGAATCGGATCAGACGAAAGGGTATGTGGTGTTGCGGACCATGGTCCCGCAGCCGAGTTTCGGCGAAGAGGCGGAACGGTTCCTGAACGAGGCGAAATGCCAGCCGACGGCGTGGAAATAACGTCGGTTGTCGTGCGCAGTCAGGATTTGAGGGCAGTTTCCGCTGCGGATTTGCCCTTGCGCGCGACTTTTCCGGTCGGCTCGGTATCGCGTTTTTCATAGCGCACGCCGGTAAACAGCACGACTTTCGCCGGGCCGATCACGGTTGCCACCGCGCCGGCGGGGCGCAGGTTTCGTCGGGCGTCGCCGATTGGAATAATCTCTGCCATGCTCATCTCCTCTTCGGGACATGATTGTCAATGTTGCCCATGGGAACCGCGCAAGCCTCGTCTTGCGTCGGGAATGTCATCACCATCACATTGCGCATAGGCCAGTCCACAGACTGGTTTTCGCACGATCCAAAAATCCAAGGCGATTCTTATAAGCGGACCGTGCGCAGATTCAGGCTTCACATGCCATTTTCTCATTTATTCCGTCGATAAGAATAACATGGAATCCTAATACTGCCCATGAAATTACAAACAGACAGAGGTTAATGATCCGTTAACCTTAATTGCCGGACCCCAACTTATTCCGGCCGGAGCTGCCCGCCTTGAAAACAAAGGCGATGCGGTAAAGTTCCACGGTCCTGCGTCCGTCATCAAGGTTTTAAAATTTCCTTGTTGAAAGATGCGGATTCTCTCTTGCCACCCCCCATAGTTAACAGGGCGTCAACGCATTTGCTCTAATTTGAGCCGATATTGTGTTTGCGTTTGTTGGGTAGTGCGTTGACCGACCGGTTTCGAGAACTTGAGAGGCCAAGAGCCGTGAGGAAGAAAGATGTGGTGCTGATGGCCACCGTGACGAATTTCGAGAATGTTTCGCATCCGTCAAAAACGGACCTTCGGCAGTTCGCCGAACTTTTCATGCCGCTTTTCAACGCCTCCACCGATGAAGCCAAGCGGGAGGCGATCGCCGCGCTCTCGCAGCATCCGAGCGTGCCTTCGGCTGTCGCCTTCTTCATCGCCTGCCAGCCGATTTCGCTTGCAGCGCCATTCCTCATTTCCTCCAAATGCCTCGATGACGACACGCTGATCACCATTGCCCGCACGCAAGGGGCGGCGCATGCGCGCGCCATCGTGCGCCGCGAGGACCTTTCCCCCACCGTCATCGACGCGCTTGTCGGGCTGCGTCACGCCGAAGATCTGAAGCGGCCGGATGAACAGACGACGGCTGCCGAACCGCAGGCGGCGGAAAGCCCTGAAGAGCCGAAAGCGGAAGAAAAGACGGACAACATCGCCGCCGCCTCCGCGCTCGAAGAGGAAATGCGCCAGCGGATCAAGCAGATGGCGCATCACCTCAACCGCCCGGAAAGCGACGTTCTCGGCCTTCGCCGGCTGAGCGAGGTGCAGGAAGCGCTGCTGGTGCGTTTCGCCCGCGAGCGCAACGCCCGGCAATTCGCGGTGACGCTGGCGGATTCTCTCTCCTCCAGCTACTGGCTGTCGGAGCGCATCATGCTCGATATATCAGGCGCGCAGCTGGCAACGACGCTGACCGGCCTTGGCATGGAATTCTCCGAGGCGGCTTTCGTGCTGCAATGTTTCTATCCGCATCTTTCCGCCGCCGCAGGCGATATGAACCGTGCCGAAGCCCTGCTCGACGGTCTCGACATCGTGGAATGCGAAGAGCGGCTGGAAAGCTGGCGGCGGGCCGACAGCTATACGCATGGCCGCGAACGACCGGGCCACAACACACCGTCTGCGCAAAGAACCGGGACGCAAGGATAATCAGGTCTGGCCTTGCGCCTTCACGGATTGAAGAGGCGGGCCATCGCCGGCCAATTCTAGGCCTTCGGCCCATCAACCAGCGTCAGCAGGCTCCCGATCTCATCGGTTTCGATCTCCACCACCCACAGGTCGCTGTCGAAGCGTCGTTCCCTCTCAAGAAGAGCGGCACTTTCCTCGCCATCCGCACCCGCAAGACGCGTTTCGAAACGGCGCTCGGCGCGGATGTCCTCATCATCGGCAAAACTTTGCGGCGCGGGCCCATAGAGGTTCTCGCGGCCATCACGCAGGCGCTGGCGGATAAAGATCGCCCCCGCCTCCTCCGCCCCCTTCTTTTCGACAGCCGCAAATCCGCCGGCGGCGAAGACGCGGCGGATGAGGGCTGAGACGAACATTTCGGATTTGAGGCGCATGGGGTTGCTTTCGATGGAAATGGTGGGCGTGCTTCGCAATGTTGAATTTAAGGGGCGATGGTGCGCGGGGCTTCACCCCCCTCTGCCCTGCCGGGCATCTCCCCCTCAAGGGGGGAGATCGGCAGGAGGCTCTTTCACTGCTCCATTCTCAAGCGTCGGGATGGGCGAGACCTTGCCGCATATCGATCTCCCCCCTTGAGGGGGAGATGCCCGGCAGGGCAGAGGGGGGTAAAGCCCCAAGCACCTTCGGTCCGTCGTCAACCCTCCGGAAGCTCAAATCTAAAGCGCCCCGATCGACTTCAGCTTCTTCAGCACGACCTCACTCGGCTCGCCGGTTTCCGGCAGGCGATAATGTTTTTCAAACGCCCTGATAGCATTACGGGTCTGCTGGCCGGCCACACCGTCCACTTTCACATCGGCATAAGCGATGTTGATCAGCCCCTGCTGTATCCTGGCTATGAGATCCCGGCTGGCAGGCTTGGACGTGCTATTAAGGGAAACGGGTTCGGCCTTTACCTGCGGCTTCTCCGCCTTGCGGATGGCGGCCGCGACCGGGTCGATTTCCACTCCACCGCCGCTGGTGTCGGAAGGCCGGTCTTTCGGGATCGCGGCAACGGTCGCGCCATCGATCTTCAGCGCCGCCAGCACCCGGGTCGTCGGCTCGCCGGTCTGTTCCATGCCGAGCGTTTCCTCGAAGAACATGATGGCGGCGGCGGTGCGTGGGCCCATGCGGCCATCCGCCTCGCCTTCGTAAAGCCCGCGTTTCTTCAGTTCTGTCTGAATATCGGCAACGATCTGCTGCGGCTTCTGGCTTTCTGCGACGGATTGCGCCGGCGTTTCGGCCGTCGCTTGCTGCGCGTTTTGCGTCTCCGCCGGTCGTTCTATGCGGAAGGTGGTGACATTGCCCTGCACGCCGAGATGCTCGGCCGGGCGATAACCGGCAATGCCATTTGGGTTTTCCGCGTCACGCGTGCGCAGGAAAGGCGATGGGTGCACGCCCGGCTGATACCAGAGCGCATTGGCGGCGACAAAACCGAAGACGACCGCAAAGGCGCCTGAGCCGCCCACCAGTTTCGGACGGCGCAGGATTTCTCGCCCGATGGCAGAAACCACCAAGGAAACAAGCCCGGCGCCAATCTGGGCCGTTGTTTTCTTAGGCGGTTTTCGCTTTCGCGGGGCCATTGTCACCATCCTTTTTCATCATTGCGGCCATATCGCCGAGCTGCCGGATGCGGGGCGGAAATTCCACCATGCTTTCGGCTTCGGCGCTTTCGCCGCCACCCGCCATGCCCGAACCGTCGGCAGGCAGGGTGATCGTTACGACCGTTCCCTCGCCGGGCTTGCTGGCGATGGCGAAAGTGCCGCCATGCAGTGCCACAAGCCCCTTGACCAGGGACAATCCCAGACCCGTGCCCTCATAGCGACGGGTATATTCATTCTGAACCTGCATGAAGGGCTGGCCCAGCAATTCGATCTTGTCGGAAGCGATGCCGATGCCGGTGTCGCTCACCGTCAGCTTCAACATCGCGCCCTCACGCGCGGCGTCGATCGACACCACACCACCCGCATCGGTGAATTTTATGGCGTTGCCGGCAAGATTGATCAGAACCTGCCGGATGGCGCGCTGATCGGCCGAGATTTCGCCGACACCGCGCTGGATGCGGCTGGTCAAAGTCAGACCCTTTTCCTTCGCCTGCAGGCTGAGCATCGCCTCGCAGGACGAGATGGTCTCGGCAATCGGGAAGCTTTCCATCATCAGCTCGTAACGGCCGGCTTCCAGCTTGCTCATATCGAGCATGGTGTTGACGACAGAGAGAAGATGCGCACCCGACTGGCGGATGAGACCGACATATTCCCGCTGGCGGTCGTTCTCCAGCCGGCCGAAATATTCGCCGGCCAGAATATCGGAAAAACCGAGGACGGCGTTGAGCGGCGTGCGCAGCTCGTGGCTGACGGCGGCGAGAAAACGCGATTTCGCATCATTGGCCGATTCCGCCTCGGCCGCCTTGCGGGCGACATCGCGGCGCAGGCGTACCATATCGGTAACATCGGTCAATTGGGCGACGATACGGCGCAGGCGGCCCGTTGAACCGCGAATGGCCGTCATTTCGATGCGGCCGTGCATGAATTGCGCCTGACGCGACTTCGCGCCGGTCTCGAAGCGAAGTTCCACCGTCGCCCTGTCCTCCCCCTGCCGCAACATGTCGAAAGCCTGCATCAGTTCGATGCGGTCGGAAACATGGACGTATTCAACGAGGACATGGCCCTTGCTGGCCTGGAGGTCGTTCGGGAACGCCGCGAGATCTCGACCGGAGACGTGCTCGACGAAACCGGTCTCACCGATCATCAACACGAGGCCCGGCACCTGCGATGCCGTGATAAGGTCGTCGTGCACCGGCGAGACCGAATGAGAAGATGCGCCGCGTGCGGAGTGTGAAAAGGCGATCAGAAGTGCGGCGGCAGCCAGAAACAGCGCCAGCACCAGAGCAGCGCCAATGGGCAGTGCGATGGCGGGGCTGACGACAAGGCTGAAAAGGGCCGGCGTCACCACAAGACCGACGGCGCTGAAGGCGATCAGCCAGCGCAGGCGCGCAACGGTTCCGGCGCGCCTTTCGGTGTCCTCTTCCATGCGCGCAAGCCATCTGCCTGCGGCATGGTCGACCAATGCGACCGCTTTTTCTCTCATATTACGCAATACCAACACCGAATCCCTGAGGCGGTTCTAACGGCTCCGACAATAGAAGGCGGCGGCTTAAGGAATGGATAAAAAGAATGGCCTCAAAGGCCCGTCAAATGCTGCGCAGTCCCATTACGGGGCATTTCTTCGAAGCTTTCCCAATCATGGTTAATGACGGGTAAGCGACGGATTTCGCTTCATTTTTGCCATCATGTTAACTTTTGTGGCAAAGCCGTGCGCCGCTTTCGCCCGGAACGTGCGGCCTCTGTCGCAATTATGCTTAACATCGACTGTTAAAATTCGAATGAATTCTCGGCAGGCGTCCCGATACGAGGAGAATAGGTACAATTTGAATTAAATTGCGTCGCTTTTTGCAATCGGCTGTTCGCCGGTCGCCTGTAGCTTCTTCACAAGCCCGAAAAACGGGACAAAGGCCGATGACCCGAAACCGGGCGGGGCTTTAGAAAACAAAGATCATCTGGCAGGGTGTCTGACAATGTGGTTTCTGATCAAGGGAACATTCTGGTTTTCGCTGGTGCTGGTGGCGCTGTCCTATTTCGGCAGCAGCAACGATCCGGCCAAGGAACCTTCGGCCTTCGATATTCCCAGCGCCGTTTCGGCCGCCGGTGAAGCCTATCGTTATGTCAGCGCGATCTGCATCGAAAAGCCCGATGTCTGCGTCAAGGGCGCCGAAACTTTCCATGCGCTCGGCGAGAGGGCAAAGGAAGGGGCGAAGGTCGCCTATGAATTGCTGGACAAGCAGCTCGCTTCCGGCGACAAGCCCGCTCCCGCGGCTGAACTCGCGGCCGAGACCGAAAAACTGGCCGAAGCCCCGGTCGTCAGCGTCGAATTTCCGAAGGATACCGACATGCTGAAGACCGGCACCGTCATTCCCCTGCCGCAGAAGCGCCCTGCGCCCTGATCCCTGCCGGCCAGCGCGCCACAACCCCTTTTTGCAGCCGAAAATATCCGGCTGCCGATTGCCTGCCTGACTTGCCCACGGAAACCTGTTTTCCGTGGGCTTTTTCATGGTCCATGGTTCAAAACCGGCCGCACTTCCCCTATATCCTAGCAAACACCTTGCAATGATGGATGATACGGCGCGCAAATGGCCTCTCTCGAAACGATCCTTGACGACTTCGCCTTCCTCGACGACTGGGAGGATCGCTATCGCTATGTCATCGAACTCGGCAAGGCGCTTCCCGATCTGCCGGAAGACAAGCGCGCGCCCGAGAACAAGGTGCATGGCTGCGCAAGCCAGGTCTGGCTCGTCAGCCATAGCGATGGCGCCGAAGACCCTCTCCTGACCTTCGAAGGCGATTCGGATGCGCATATCGTGCGCGGCCTCGTCGCCATCGTGCTCGCCGTCTATTCCGGCAAGAGAGCCTCCGAAATCGCCGATCTCGACGCGATTGAGGTGTTCGACAGGATCGGGCTGGTGGAACATCTGTCGTCGCAGCGCGCCAACGGCCTGCGCTCCATGATCAAGCGCATCCGCGAGGAAGCCCGGCTGCTGGCGGCCTGACTTTCACCTCGTCATCGACGGGCGATAATCCGCATCGCCCCAATGGTGTTCCTTCCTGCCCGCGCGGGCCGCAGGCGGCGCATAATGGCGGGCAAGCGCCAGCAGTGCTGCGCGCAGCAGCAGTTTTGCCGACCGCGCCGGCCATTGCCTTTCGCGCTCCACCGTCTCCAGCCCCTTTTCGAAGCAGCAGATATCGATGGCGACGCCCGCCAGTTCAGGCCCCATCGCATCGGCCGCGCGGGAAAACCGCGTTCTTGCGGCCATTGCCGCCTCGGTGAGATCGAGCGCCCCTCCCGCCTCACCTTTGGTGCGGTTCGCTATTCTCGGCTCCCATGTCGCTGTTACCTTCGGATTGAGATGGCCGCGATGAAAATCGGCGGCAAGGCGTTCACCCGCCCCCAGAGCATCCGCCGGGAAAAACGCCGCACCGTCCCGTTCCTTCAGCCTTGCAAGGCTGGTCAGGGGAGAGCTGTTGAGATTGCGCCGGGCCGGCTGCTTTCCTTCGCCGACATCCACAATAACCGTCTGCATATGCCGGTGCTGGTCCTGAAAAACCTCATCCCGGTCTTTCGCCATTGCACGTTTCAGCCAGGAAGCGAGCGGCGGCGCGGCGGAAAGGGTGTTTTCCCGCTGCTCGACCAGCCCGGAAGAAATGGCAAACCGCACCGTCGCGGCCGAAAACCGCAACACAGGATGGCCTGCCCGCACCCGGCGCAGGACGATGTCGCCACCCTCCTGCGACATCTCCACCGCGCCCGCGGCGATGCAACGCAGCAGCCGCAGGAGATGTGGGTTCTGGGGGGAGATCGGGGCGCTTTTTTCCTCACTCATCCCGGGCGCCTTTCATCGCATTGAAGATATTGCCGGTAAGCCGCTCCAGCGCGGCGACGAACTCATCGAATGCCGGTTCGTCACGCCGGTCCTCCACCACCTGGCAGGCATGGCCCACCGTCGTCCTGTCCCGGCCGAAACAGGGTCCGATATCCGACATGGGAATGCCCAGCTGCACATGGCACACATACATGGCAATCTGACGGATGTGGCATTCCGTGCGCCGGCTGTCGCGGCGCACCAGCGTTCGGTCGCCGGTCAATTGCACCATCTCGCCGGTGAGCTGCCGTACCAGACGGCAGAGACGGGAAATCTCCTCCCGCCCCGCCGCAGACGGCCAATGACGAAAAGGACGATCACCGACCCGCACGCAAGGCCGCGCGGCGACAGGCAGAAACACAGTATCCGACGGCATATGCAACTCCTCTACGAATAGGAATTAATTCATACACCTGAGGAAGCACGTGGGGAAGCGTGAATTTGCAGAAGAAGAACATGCCTCTGATATAGTTCTATATTTTTTAGAAATGAGGTCTTCTATAAAGGATTTTTTTCCTCACCAAGATTCGAAGCGACAATAAAAAAGCCGGTCTACGGACCGGCTGGATATTCATGTGATGTAAAGACAGTTTCTAAGGAAACATGGGGAGCGGGCGAATGCCCACTGCCGCCTTCTCCCCGCCGGGGAGAAGGTCACGGCAGCAGGTTGAGGGGGTAAGGGTACAGATTATGCGGAGAACTTGCCCCCTCATCCGACCCTTTGGGCCACCTTCTCCCTGACGGGGAGAAGAAACACCCCCCGCAGACCCGCGTTAAAATCAACGGCTGGCCTTGCGGCGCTGACCGAGACCCATTTCCTTGGCGAGCCGCGAGCGGGCTTCGGCATAGGCGGGCGCAACCATCGGATAGTCGACCGGCAGGTCCCACTTTTCGCGATATTCTTCCGGCGTCATGCTGTGATGCGTCGTCAGATGCCGCTTGAGCGACTTGAACGAGCCGCCGCATTCCAAACAGACGATGTGGTCATCCTGAACCGACTTGCGGACGGAGACGGCAGGCTTCTGCTTTTCGACATTGACCGCCACCGACGCCGGCGCCGATGTTCCGCTGAGCGCCGTGTGAACATCCGAAATAAGACCGGGAAGGTCAGTTACCGGAACGACGTGGTTGCTAACATAGGCAGCCACAATATCCGCCGTCAGTTCGACCAGCAGATCCTGGGCGTTACCGTATGCAGTTTCCGTCATTTAAGTATCTCCTGTTTATTGATCCCCTGACGCGGGCAAACGCCGCATCGAGCGATGTGAAGTTACCCGGTGCCCCACCTTCGCCTTGTTGAAACCAACATGAAACCTACCCCTAGATTTCGAGCGAAAACCGGAAACGAATTGGTCCGAGATTCAACGTATGGCCCGCGACATGGGCAGCAATGGCCCGGCGGGCCATAGATTAGACATTAATAAAATGCCTATGCCGACTATGAAGAGGCTAGATGCAAATTGCGACTAGCAATTTTACACTTAATTTGGATAACAGCAAAACAGCAAAAGTCAAATTCCTATTGCGGATTTTTCAGTTCAAAACAGTCTAATCGGAATACAAAAAATTACGGGTAATAAAATACTAGACCAAGTAGCAATTGAAAATGAATACCCCCAATTATTGGGGGTATTTTCAACTTGAAATTTTCTTCATGTCATCAACTAACGATTTAACGGCAAGCGGATAACCTGCCTTATGAGCGGCCATGGCAAGAAGATGCGCCGAGACCGGCGCTGTAAGGACAAAGAAGAAGAAACCGGCAAGCGCCCGCGCCAGCGTCGATATTTCCATGGAATGGATGCCGACCGCCAGAAGCAGCAGGCCGGAACCCACCGTTCCCGCCTTGGAAGCCGCATGCATGCGGGTATAGACATCCGGCAGCCGATTGAGTCCGATTGCCGCGATCAGCGAGAAAATGGCGCCCGAGAGCAGCAGCACTGAAACGAAAATAGTCACAACCCAATTCATCCTCGCCGGCCCTTTCCCTTTCCGCCTACAACACCTTTTTTCATCGTTTTTTCAACGACTTCAGATGCCCTTTCACCGTCGAGAACCGTCGTCGGCCCGCGCCGCTCGTCCAGGCCCCGGGACAATACGAAGCGGGCGAAGGCCACCGTTGCCAGAAAACCGACCAGCCCGAGCGCGATGGCGATGTCGACATAAAGATTGAAGCCGGTGCGGATGGCGATGACCGCGATGAAGCCGATGGCGATGCCCACCAGCATGTCGAGCGCAACGATACGGTCCGGCAAGGTGGGGCCGACGACGACCCGATATACTGTCAGCAAAAAGGCGGCCGACAGAACAACCGATGCAAGTATAGTTGCAAATGAAACTGTCTGTTCTGGCGTCATATTTGAAACGCCTCCATGATCTTTTTTTCAAAGCCGTTGCGGATGTCGTTTTTCGTGGCCTCGACATCGCTGCAGTCAATCGCGTGCACGTAAAGCGTTTTTCTGTCCGCCGAAACATCGACCGAAAGCGTGCCCGGCGTGAGCGTGATGAGGTTGGCGAGCAGCGTAATCTGGAAATCCGTCGTCACCGTCAGCGGATAGGCGAAAATGCCGGGCTGCACGTCGAGCTTCGGCCGCGTCACCAGCATGGCGACCTTCCATGCGGAGAGCGCCAGCTCCTTGAAGAACAGCAGCACCAGCGACAGCATACGGGCGAACCTCAGCCAGTGGTTACGTCCGGCGGGAAGCTGGTGGCGGATGATGCCAAGCGCGAGCGTCGAAACGACGAGGGCGAACAGGATGTTTGCCAGACTGACGCTGCCCGTGACAGCGAGCCATACGGCGACGAAAAGCAGTTGTACGACATAGAGGCTCATGGTTTGCCCCCTTCGGAAAAGACCGAGTTGATATAGGCCCGCGGGTCACCGAGGCCTGCGGCCGCCTGCTGGCTGAGATTGAGCAGGCTTTCCGGAAACAGGCCGAAGAATACCACCAGCAACGTCAGACCCACCAGCGGCGTAAAAGACGGCGCTGCCGAGGGTGGCGCCTGCGGCAGGGACGACTGACCTGAGGATGCCGCCACCGGACGCCAGAAACACAAAAGGAAGATTCGCCCGAAAGCGATGGTGGCGATGAAGCCGGAGGCGAGGATGGAGCCGGCGAGCCACCACGCGCCGATATCGATCGCCGATTTGACCAGCACCGCCTTCGGCCAGAAGCCGGAAAAGGGCGGCAGGCCGGAACCGGCAAAGAACAGCGCCAGCGCCAGCGCCGAAAACCACGGAGCCTGCTGGTAAAGGCCCCTGAGTGAGGTGAGGCTGAAACCTCCGCCAAGGCGGGCGGCGTGGCCGGCGGCAAGATAGAGCGCCGTCATCAGCACCATGGAGTGCAGCGCGTAAAAAATTGCGCCGGACACACCGGAGGGCGTGCCGATGGCGATACCGGCCATCATGTAACCGATGCCCGAGATGACGATATAGCCGAGCATGCGGCGGATATCGTTCTGAGCGAGCGCGCCCATGGCCCCGAGCACCATGGTCAACGCCGCCGAGATGGCGATGACGATGCTGAGTTCTTCCCGCTCGACCGGAAACAGCATGACCATGACGCGCAGCAGCGAATAGATGCCGACCTTGGTGAGCAGGCCGCCGAACAGGGCGGACACGACGATCCGCGGCGTGTGATAGGAGGCCGGCAGCCAGAAATTTACCGGAAAGGCCGCGGCTTTCATGGCGAAGGCGAGCGCGAACAGGCTCGCAAGCGTCATCAGCGGCGCTGCGTCGCGCAGCGTCGTCGCCTTCCGGGCTATATCGGCCATGTTGAGCGTGCCGAAGATGGCGTAGAGATAACCGACCGTGATCAGGAACAGCGTCGTGCCGATGAGGTTCAGAATGGCGTATTTCAGCGCGCCGTCGATCTGCTCGCGCGTCGAGCCGAGCACGATGAGACCGAAGGACGAGATCAGCAGCACCTCGAACCAGACATAGAGATTGAAGATGTCGCCGGTCAGGAACGCGCCGGTGACACCGGCCATCAAAAGCATCAGGAAGGGATAAAAACCGTATCGCCTGCCGCTGGCATCGATATCCGCGCCAGCATGGATGGCGCCCGCAAGCGCCACGATGGCGGCCGCAAGCGACAGCAGCGCGCCCGTCAGGTCGGCGGTAAAGGCAATGCCGAAGGGCGGCAGCCAGCGGCCCATCACCATGGTGAACGGGCCTTCAGCGGCGACCTTCCACAAAAGCGCGGCGTCGAGCAGCACCAGCAGGAACAGCGCCGCTATGGCGACGGTCGCGTGGTGGCGGATGGCGTGGCGCATCATCATCAGCACCGCGCCTGCGCCAATGCAGAGCGCGATGGGAAGAATG
Organism: Agrobacterium sp. ST15.13.013; assembly: GCF_027956525.1. Lineage (NCBI taxonomy): Bacteria > Pseudomonadati > Pseudomonadota > Alphaproteobacteria > Hyphomicrobiales > Rhizobiaceae > Agrobacterium > Agrobacterium sp. ST15.13.013. Next base: position 88,087 of record NZ_JAQKGP010000008.1, on the reverse strand, counting down.
ATCAGCCAGTCGGTGAGCGGCACGGGCGTCGTGACGAGCGCTGCGGAAAGATCGGTGACTGCGGAAGTGGTGGAAGATGCCATGTTGTCTCAGCCTCGCCGCTCAATAACCGAGCGGCGGCATCGGCTCGCCTGCGGGTTCTGCGGTGCGCATTTCGTCCGTGTCGTCGGTCTGCAATTCCTGAAACGCACGCCAGGTCAGCACCAGAAGGAAACAGAAGAAAGAAAAGGAAATGACGATTGCCGTGAGGATGAGCGCCTGCGGCAGCGGATTGGCCGCACCCGGGGGCAGCGTGTCCATGCCGGGCGGAATGATCGGCGGCACTTCGCGCGTCAGCCTGCCCGCAGTGAACAGCAGGAGGTTCACTGCATTGCCGAGAATGGCGACGCCGAGCAGCATGCGGATGCTGTGACGCGACAGCATGAGGTAGATCGCCACCGAAAAGAAGATGCCGACGAGAATGGAGAAGACCGCTTCCATCAGTCGCTTTCCCTTTCTTCCAGCGCCAGTGCGATGGAGGTGATGGCGCCGACCACGACAAGGTAGACACCGATATCGAAGGACATGACGGTGGAGAGCGGAATTTCGACACCGAAAAGGCTCGGATAGACCCAGAGCCCGGTCATGAAGGGCACGCCGGCGGCCATGGAAACGAGGCCGGACAGCATGGACAAAAGCAGCCCCGCCCCGGCGATGGCGAGCGGATGAAACACGATGGCGCGCCGAACCGCGGTCACGCCATAGGCGATGCCGTAGATCGCCAGCGCCGAGACCGCAATCAGGCCGCCGATGAAACCGCCGCCCGGCTCATTATGGCCGCGCAACAGCACGAAGATGGAAAACAGCACCATGAGGCTGGTGACAACGGGAGTGACGGTGCGCAGAATGAGCGTGTTCATACCCGCGCTCCTTTCTTCTTCGCGGTTCTGGCCGGTCCCTTGACGGCGGCGGCCGGACGGATGCGGATCAGCGCAAGGATGGCAAGGCCCGTTATCATCACGACGGCGATTTCACCGAGCGTATCCGTGCCGCGGAAGTCGACGATGATGACGTTGACCACATTGGCGCCGTGGGCGATGGCCTTGGAATAGGTGTTGTAGAAGTCCGTCAGGCGGTTGTCGAAGCTCGCCTGCGTCGCGCGCATCAGGAACAAAGCGAAGCCGGTTCCGCAGGCGATGGCGATGGTGCCGTCCATCAGCTTCTGGCCAAGGCCGCGATGGTCTGACGGCGACAGGCGAAGCCGCGTCATGACAAGCGTCAGAATGACCACCGAAAGCGTCTCGACCATGAATTGCGTGAAGGAGAGATCAGGCGCGCCGAACAGCAGGAAAATGACCGCCACCGCAAAGCCCTGAATGCCGAGCGCGATGATGGCGGTGAGCCGGCTCGACGCCGTCGGCACCGCGATGAGGCCCGCCACGGCAATGACGATGAAGGTGAGTTCATGGACCTGCATATCGTGCGGCCATGACGGCATGGACGGCAACTCCCCATAAAGGAACAGCGGCACAAGCAGCACGGCGGCGATGACGGCGAAAGTGGCGGTAACGTAAAACTCCAGCCTACCCGGCTGAATGAGCCGGGTGATGTGGAACGAGACTTTCACCAGCATGTCGATGAAAACGTCAAAGCCCCTGTCCGGCCCCGCCCCCAACGCCTTGAAGGTGCGGTCGATCAGCCCACGGGCGGTGGAAAGCTGCGCATAGAGAGCAATGCCGAGCGCGATCGTCAGCAGCGACAGGCCGAGCGGCACGCCAATATGCGGGATGAGCGAGATTTCCACCGGGCGCGCTTCACCGGCGATGGCGCTCGCCATCGGCGTGGAGACATAGAAGTGCGCGACGCCGGAAAAGAGCGCGATCGTCAGCCCCTTCAGCGCCAGAAGCGCCGGTCCTAGCCAGAGCAACAGCGGGCCTTCATGCGCGTGTTTCGGGGTCTTCACCGGCTTGCCGAGAAAGGGTTTCAGCGCCACCGCGAAGGCGACGGCGAACATCAGCGCGTTGCCGAGGATGGCGATGCCGGTGAACAGCACGGCCCGCGGATTGCCATGCGCCAGCGCGTAATAGATCTCTTCCTTGGCGAGAAACCCGAAAAAGGGCGGCAGGCCGGCCATGGAAATCGCAGCCGCCAGCGCCGCTGTAAAGGTGATCGGCATGGCTTTTCGCAGGCCGCCGAGCTTCGTGACGTCGCGGGTGCCGGTCTCATGATCGATGATGCCGGCGACCATGAACAGCGCGCCCTTGAACAGCGAATGCGCCACCAGATAAAGCACCGCCGCCTCGATGGCATGGGCGGAACCAAAGCCCGTCAGCATGACCAAAAGGCCGAGCGACGACACCGTGGTATAGGCGAGCATCAGCTTGAGATCGGTCTGGCGCACGGCCAGCAGCGCGCCGATAAGCATGGTCAGCCCGCCGAAGAAAGGCAGCAGGATCTGCCAGGCGGCGGTATCGCCGAGCACCGGGTTTAGCCGCATCAAGAGATAGACGCCCGCCTTCACCATGGTCGCCGAATGCAGATAGGCCGAAACCGGAGTGGGCGCTTCCATGGCGTTGGGCAGCCAGAAATGGAAGGGAAACTGCGCCGATTTGGTGAAGGCCCCGCCGAGAACCAGAAGCAGCGCGGCCAGATAAAACGGGCTGTCGCGCAAGACATCGCCGCCGCGCACCAGCATCGACAATTGCGTCATGCCGCTGATGTCCCAGATGAAGATCAGCCCTGCGAGCAGCAGGAGACCGCCGCCGCCCGTCACCACCAGCGCCTGCAACGCGGCGCGGCGCGAGGCGGCGCGCTCATGATCGAAGCCGATCAGCAGGAAGGAGGTGATGGAGGTGAGTTCCCAGAAGACGAACAGCATCAGCAGGCTGTCGGAAACGACGACGCCCAGCATCGCGCCCATGAAGAGCAGCAGGAAGGACAGGAACCGGCCCTGCTGCGGATGGCCCTTCATATAACCACCAGCATAGAGCACAATCAGCAGGCCGATGCCGGTGATCAGCAACGCGAAAGTCAGCGACAGGCCGTCGATGAACCAGGAAAAACTGAGATTGAAGCTCGGCACCCAGGCATAACCGCCTGTCACCACCCCGCCTGCCGCAATCTGCGGCAGCATCAGCGCGAAATGCGCAAAGGCGAGAGCAGGCGCAATCGCCAGAACCCATGCCGCATTGTGGCCAAACCGTTTCACCAGGGCCGGCGCAGCGAGCGCTGCCAGAAACGGCAGAAAAAGCGATAGGAATGTCAGCGGCGTGACATCGGATGTCATTCACGTCTCCCGGGATATACCCCATCCCTGCGCGCCAATAAATGGCGTTCTTCTTTCAAATCGATTTTCCAGTTAAGGCATAGACACGCCCTTCTCAACCCAAATCGGTACTCCCGTCCCATAACGAACGCGTTATGACGTCGTTCCCCTTTCAATCGGCGGCGGTGATGACTATCTGAGACGCAAAGAAAGGATCATTCCATGAGCGATCTGACATCCCCCAAGATCAAAAAGACCGATGCCGAATGGCGTGAGCAGCTGACGCCGGAACAATATCGCATCCTGCGCGAACACGGCACCGAGCGCGCCTTCACCGGGCCCTATTGGGATACATTCCAGAAGGGCCTCTATCGCTGCGCGGCCTGCGACGAGCCGCTGTTCCTCTCCGATACGAAATTCGATGCCGGCTGCGGCTGGCCGAGCTATTTCGAGCCGGTAAAACCGGGCGCGGTGACGGAACATCGCGACGCCAGCCACGGCATGGTGCGCACGGAAATCCGTTGCGCCAATTGCGGCGGCCATCTTGGCCACGTCTTCCCGGACGGCCCGAAGCCCACCGGCCTGCGTTATTGCATCAACGGCCATTCGATGGTGTTCGAGCCGGTTTGAGCGGCAAGACCGTGCCGCGAGTTTCTTCTCCCCGCCGGGGAGAAGATGGCCCGAAGGGTCAGATGAGGGGGTAACGTTGCCGTATTTCGGGGAGCTCGCCCCCTCATCCCGCTGCCGCGGACTTCTCCCCGGCGGGGAGAAGAAACAAGCGGCATAAGCCCGATCCATGGCTGGCCTTCAGCTTTCAGCCCAGCTTCAGTTCCATACACGTCAAATCCAGCCAGCGTCCGAACTTGGTGCCGACTTCCGAGAACCGGCCGACGACCCGGAAGCCGAGGCTTTCATGCAGGCGGATGGAGGCCATGTTTTCCGCCTCGATGGCGGCGATCAGCACATGCACGTCGTTGCCGCTCGCATGATCGATCAACGCCTGCATCAGCTTTTTGCCGATGCCGTGGCCGCGCGCATCCTTATGAACATAGACCGAATGTTCGCGGGTGTGGCGATAACCGTCAAAAGCGCGCCAGTCGCCATAAGAAGCGTAGCCTGCGACCTTGCCGTCGAGGATGGCGACGATGACCGGAAAACCGCGCGATGTGCGGGCTGCGAACCATTCCTTGCGGTTCTCCAGATCGACCACGACCTCATTCCAGATCGCGGTCGTGTTCACCACCGCATCGTTATAAATCGCCATGATGCCGGAGAGATCGTCCACGGTCGCGTCGCGCAGTTCCACGCTCATTATTGCTTCGCCCTCATATTTCTAGATGAGCGGCTGCAAAAGACGGCTGCTCCTCTGACGAGCCTTAAGGGATGACGCCGCGCAATGTCCAGCGCCTTGCTTACCCCGTCAAAAAAAGGGCGTCAGGATGCCATCGGGACGAGGCTGAAGGCGGTGACAACGGCGAAATAATGGACAGCGGCTGCCGAGACGACGAAACCGTGCCAGATGGCATTCTGGAAGCGCAGCTTTTCCCAGACATGGAAAATCACGCCGAGCGAATAGATGACGCCGCCGGCGACGATGAGCCAGAGCGTGACGGGGGCGAGGTGCGACGACAAAGGTTCCACCACCATGATGCCGCTCCAGCCCATGGCAAGATAGAGACCAATGGCGACCCGGTCGTAGCGGCCGGGAAACAGGCATTTGAGGAGGATGCCGCAGATGGCGGCAAGCCAGATCAGCCCCAGCATGACGGCGATCAGCGGATCGTGAATGCCGCGCATCAGGAATGGCGTGTAGGTGGCGGCTATGAGGATGAAGATTGCCGAGTGATCCAGCCGGCGCAGGAACCATTTTACCCTTGAGTGCGGCCAGATATTATAGGTGAAGGACACGGAGAGGCAGGCGACAAGTCCGAGACCGTAAATCCACGCGGCGGCGATCGCGCTGAGCGTCCCCCAGGCGGTCGCGTAGAAAATCAGCGCCGTGGCACCCACCAACGCAAATACGATACCGACACCGTGGACGATGCCATCGGCGACGATCTCGTGAAAATCATACTGGCGCCCGAACCGCCACATCTCGCTCATTCGTCCAATCCCGTCTGCGTGCTTTCACCAAAGCATGGAGACAATATTAGACAGGAACAAGACAGCGGCCGGTTAACGGCGATCAAATTGCGTTCGGCGTTGTTGCGAAAGGAGAGGTCTTGTTTCGGCCTGTACCGGTGTAGCGAGCGACCGCCGCTTGTTTCTTCTCCCCGCCGGGGAGAAGGTCGCGGCAGCGGGATGAGGGGGCGAGGGTAGAGATATCCGGAGAGCTTGCCCCCTCATCCGACCCTTCGGGCCACCTTCTCCCCGGCGGGGAGAAGAAACCTGCCGTGATGTCGTACCACCCAATAATCCTTTTTAGCCGCAATCACAAAGCCGCAGCGCATTCCTGGCAGAACGGCGTGTATGGCACCGCCTTCAGCCGATCCTCCGAAATCTTCTTGCCGCATTTGACGCAGGTGCCGAAGGTGCCGCTGGCGATACGGTCGAGGGCTGCGTCGATGGCGCGCAGCTCGTCCTGACCCACCTGCCCCAGTTCGTCCAGCACCTCGTCATTGCTGCGTTCGGTGGCGCGATCCTCGTCGTCGGGATTGCGAGGCTCTTCGAAATCGGCCTCGATTTTGTGCAGGCGGCGATAAAGCTCGCGCTGGCGGTCTCGCAGGATTTTCTCGTAAGTTTCGACATTCATGTTTTTTCCTCCAGCCGATCTTCTTGCATCGTCGCATTTCCAGACGGAAAACCCGCCCGCAACCCTGAAATGTCAGGCTTTTATCGGTCGACCAGCACCGAGCATTTGGCGTGGCGCACCACGCGGTCGGCGGTGGCGCCGATGAAATAATTGCTGAAATCCGGCGTGTGCGACGCGATGATGATGAGGTCGGCCTTGTGTTCCTCGGCGGCGGCGATGATTTCGCGCGCGGGCGCGCCGCTTCGGATTTCCTGGCTGCCCTTGAAACCGGCCCTGGTCTTGATATCCGAAAGCCTGGTCTTGGCGTCCTTGATGGCGTTTTCGATCAGGTCGACCGGCAGGTCGATCGCCATATAGCCCGGCAGCTCCTCGACAACGTTGATGAGAACGATCTCGCCATCGGGATCCAGAAGCGCCTTGGCCTTTTCGAGAATCTTTTCGCCCTTGTCGGTGGCGCTGAGGTCTACCGGTACGATGATCTTCTTGTACATGGCTGTCTCCTTTGGCTTGATCCGCCGTTTGGCGTGTCGGACTAGGCTTATATTCCCCGTTGGCGCGGCCTTCACCTTGATCGAAGTCAAAGCCGGAGCCGGGCAGGAGCGGGGCATTGTCAACGAATAGTGGACGGTCAATCGCCAGACGACGATCTTTGCTGAACGACGAAACCAGCCCATATTTGCCTTCGACAAACGCCGCAAAGCGGCGTCGGCCGATAATTTCGGCGACCGATCCGCCCCAGGGCGCTTCGGATTCAATATGGAGATCATGATGAGTGAAATCAAACAATTCGCCCTGACGCGGCCGGCCTATGTCGGCCAGGCGCATCTCGTCGTTCACGATCTGCCGCGCGTTTCGGATTTTTACCGGAAGATCATCGGTCTTTCCGTTCTTGAAAACAACCCGAGCGGCGAAGTGCTGGGTGTCGGCGGCCAGCCGCTTCTCACACTTTCCACCTCCGGCACGGCGCAACGCGCGCCGCGCAACGCCGCGGGCCTGTTCCACACCGCCTTCCTGATGCCGAGCCGGAACGATCTGGCCCATTGGCTGGCGCATGCCGCCCATAACAATGTCCAGTTTCAGGGCGCGTCCGACCATCTGGTCAGCGAGGCGATCTATCTTGCCGACCCGGAAGGCAACGGCATAGAAGTCTACCGCGACCGTTCGCCGGACGAATGGACCTACCAGCAGGACGGCACGGTGGAAATGGCCACCCTCGGCCTCAACCTTCAGGCGCTTTACGACAGCGCGCCGAAGACGGCCTTTACCGGTGCGGCGGCAGGAACAGCCATCGGCCATATCCATCTGCAGGTGGGCAATATTCCGCAGGCGGATGAATTTTATCAGGATGTGCTGGGGCTGAAGATCATGGCGCGTTATCCCGGCGCGAGCTTCTTCGGGTCGGGCGCCTATCACCACCACGTCGCCGCCAATATCTGGAACAGCCGGGGTGCGGCCGCCCGCAAGGACAATATGACCGGTCTTTCCGGCTATTCGCTGACCTTTAACGAGCCGGCTGCGCTTGGGACGGCGATTGCCGCGCTCGACCGGCTGGAAATCGCCACAGAGCGGCAAAGCGACGGCATTGCGCTGAAGGATCCGTGGGGCATCGGGCTGAAGCTTTCCGCATAAACACAACAGGGGCGGCAGAAATTTGTGCCGCCCCGGAACCGCCGGATTTGTCGGACGTTAGCCACCTTATTGGGGGATAGTTCGATGAATGAGAACGCCAAGCCGGATCTCGCCGACACTGCGGCCTTGCTGCTGGACAAGGCCGATCCACTTGCGACACCGGCTTCGGTTTCGCAGCGCGATGACGCGCGCAGCCAGCAACCGCTCGGACGAGAGGCGCTTGATGTCTTCGTTGCCTGGTCGATCATCGGCATTTTCCTGATCGTGTCCATGGCGGTCATCCATGAATTGTCGATGATCCTGATGCCTGTTGTGATGGCGGTTGTCGTCGGTATGATCCTCGGCGTCTCGGCCGAGAAACTGGCCTCCTACGGCATCCCGGGCGCAGGCGTCGCCATCATCCTGTCCACACTCGTCGCCGCCGTCATTTTCTTCGTGGTCAATTCGCTGGTGGACCCGGTCTCCCAACTGGCATCGGAGGGCCCAGCCCTGATCGAGCGGACCATTGATCGCTTCTTGCCCTATTTCGAAAATATGAGGTGGCTGAATATTTCTGCGGCCACCTTCAGCATGGGCTCCATGTCCATGGAATCGCTGCTGTCGCGTAGCGGCGAAATCATCTCGTTGCTTGGCGCGAACGTGACGCCCGCGATCGTGCAGGGGCTGATCTTCCTTGCGGCGCTCCTGATGTTTCTCTACAGCCGCCTGCGGCTGCGCAAGGCCCTCATCATGGCCTTCCCGGCGCGCCATCAGCGACTTAGAACCATCCGCATCATCGGCTCGGTGGAAAAAGTGCTCGGCACCTATTTTGCCACGGCGAGCCTGATCTACGCCGCGCTTGGCGTCACCATGATCGTGATCGCTTATCTCGGAGGCCTCTCCATGCCGCTATTGTGGGGTCTTTTTGCCTTCCTTTCGAGCTTCGTGCCGTTTCTCGGCATTACCCTCATGACCATATCGCTCACCGTCGCCGGCATCATCACCCATGACAACATGGTCCTCGCGCTGCTGCCGGCGGGCGCCTTCTTCACCATTCACCTGTTGATGGAGAACCTCGCCTTCCCGGCTGTCGTCGGCCGTAACATGGAAATCAATCCCTTCCTCGTTTTCGTGATGATCATCTTCTGGACGTGGATGTGGGGGGCGGCCGGCGCGATGCTCGCCCTGCCGCTATCGTTGATCGCCATGACGGTGACACGCGAACTCTTCCCCACCCGCCGGGTGGTGCCGAACCTGCCCGACTAGCCTCTTCTTCGGCGCCATCAGGAGGCGAGCGGAACTTTTTGCACGCCGCGGAGCGTCTGCGCCATGCGGCGCTCGTGCTCGATCAGCCATTTCTTGCGCCACAGCCCGCCGCCATAGCCAGTCAGGCTGCCATCGGCGCCCAGCACACGGTGGCACGGCACAACAATGGCGATCTGGTTCGCGCCATTGGCACGCGCGACCGCACGTACGGCGGATGACCTGTCCATGGCGGTTGCGAGCGAGGAATAGCTGACGATCTCGCCCGCCGGGATTTCCCGCAGGTTGCGCCAGACATCGCGCTCGAAGGGTGTGCCATGGCCGGCAAGACGCGTTTTGAAGGCAGCCGAATGACCGGCGAAATAGGCCTTGAGTTCCGCTTCGATCTGGCCGGTCACGGCCGTTCGGCCAAGCACCATATCCGCGCCGGTGCGCGTCTTCAGCCGCTTCAATTCAGCGGCGAGCGCCGGCCGGTCGGCAAATTCGAGGAGATGCAGGGCGTGATCGTCAGCGACGGCGAGCATCGGGCCGATCGGCGTATCGATCCAGTCGCCCTTCAAGAACCCCTTGCCCTTCATCGCGACGGGCGAAGAGCCGAAGAACTGGTTGATGGCGGCGCGGAAGCCGCTGCCGGATTCATAACCGGCGTCGATCTGGGCGCCTATCACCGCTTCGCCGGAAGCGAGGCTCTCCGCCGCACCGCCCACCCGCCGCAATCTGGCGATTTCCAGAAAGCTCATGCCGAAACGGCGCTTGAAGGTGCGGCGCACGGTGGAAGGATCATGGCCGAGCGCCACCACATCCTCCTCGCGCCAGCGCCGCGCCGGGTCGCTTTCCAGCGCCGTCAGCAGCGACGTCACGGTTTCGTCGGCGGAGCCATAGGACAGCATCGGCTTGCAGCGCTTGCAGGGACGGAAACCCGCCTCCAGACATTCGGCGATGGTCTCGCGGAACCGGCAGTTTTCGATCTTCGGCTTTCGCGCCGTGCAGGTGAAGCGGCAGAAAATCTTCGTCGACGTCACACACACATAGGCCACGCCCTCATAGGCGGGGTCCTTGTTCACAAGGGCGGAATAGAGCGTTTCGGTATCGGGGCGTTTGAACAGCATCATGGGGAGGATGCTAGCGCAATTTTTTGACCCGCGCCGCCGAAAAACAGGCATGGATGTGGAAGGATGTATCTTCATCCTTCAGCCCTGACGACGGCTGCTTTCAGTGAGGTGAGCCGGTGCGGCATATTTCTTCCCCCCGCCGGGGAGAAGGTGGCGCGCAGCGCCGGATGAGGGGGCGACGGTGGAAAAATGCGGGGAGCTTGCCCCCTCATCTGCCCTTCGGGCATCTTCTCCCCGGCGGGGAGAAGAAACGGGCGGCGACCTTGCGGATCAATTCACCGGCGGCGCGAAGGACGGGTCGTCCAGCCGTGAAAAAATCACGCCCCGCGCCTTCAGCGCCAGAAGCCCTTTCACCACGCCCTCGCCCGCCTCATGGGTGGGCTGGTTGATGTGGGAGATGATGACATCGCCATCTTTTGCCGAAGCGATGTGTTTCGCCGTCATGGCTGCACCCAGCAGCGAGCCGCCATCGCCATTGATGGAATAACCGGCCACCCGCATGCCCAGCCGGTTGATGGTGGCCATGGAGGAGCTGGTATATTTGGCCGTCGCACCGCGGAACCATTGCGGCTGGAGGCCGGTGGCGGCGACGATGGCCTGACGGCCGCCCTCCACCTCCTGCTCGACCGCCGCTTCGGAGCCGGCGGCGGCGATGCCGTAGATGGAAACCGGCTTGTCCACTGCCGGCACATGATTCTCGCCGTGATTTTCAATCTCGAACAAATCCGGATGCGCCATGAGCACGGCCAGCGCCTCGCCATTATGCTTCAGCCAGCGGGCGGTGACGAAGATCGTCGCGGGAATGCGCTCCCTCACCAGCGTATCGAGGATGCGGTGGTCGGTCTTGCCCATGCAGGCGTCCAGCGTCATCGCCACCCGCACCTTGCCGTCATGCTGCGGCGACATTTTCAGCAACGGCTCGACAAGGCCGGTTCCCGCAAAGGCGACGGATGAGGCGGAGAAAAACAGGGTGGCGATGAAGAGGCGACGCAGCATTTTGTGTTCCGGAGTGTGAAGAGCTGGCAATCCGCCCGCAAAGCGCCCGAATTAAGGCGCGGTTTCCAGCGCAGACAGCGCCTCCAGCGCCTCTTCCACCCGCTGGCGTTCGGCGCTGGTGAGCGGCAAGATCGGCCGGGGCGGTTCGCTCACCGTCAGCGTCAGCATGTTGGCGGCGGCGTAAACCACGCGAATGCTGCCGAATTCCTTAAACAGCGTCCAGAGCGGCTGGAAGGCCACTTCGATCCGCTTGACCTCTTCCGCATTGCCGGCCTGAGCCGCCCGCATCAGCCGCAGGGCTGGAACCGGCAGCAGGCCGGCGACCACGCTGTACCAGGCGTCGCCGCCGGCAAGCGTGGCGTCAGCGCAGCCCCAGTCACCGCTGTAACCGATGGCGAAATCTTGCCCCAGCTTCGGGCGCAGCCGCGCAAGCTCGCCTGCATAATCGGAATCGGCCGGCAGCGGCATCTTGATGGCACGGATATTGGGGATATAGGCAAGCCGCACCAGAAGCTCGTCGCTGAAGGTGAAGCGCGTGGTCGTCGGGTTGTTGTAGATGGCGAGCGGCAGCGCCGTCGCACCCGCCACGGCAGCGAAATGGTGATAGGCCTCTTCCTGCGTCAGCGGCGTGTAGGACACGGGCGCCAGCAGCAACGCATCGGCGCCGGCGGCTTCCGCATCCTTTGCCAGCGCCACGGCGTCATCGGTGCGCAAGGCGCCGACGCCTGCCATCAATATGCGCTTGCCCTTGAGGATGGCGGCGGCCGCTTCGATGGCACGGCGCCTCTCCTCACGCGTGAGATACATATAGATGCCGGTGCTGCCGAGAATACCGACGGAATCGACCGCCGCCGCATCCAGCCGCTCGATCAGGGCGCAGAAGGCCTCGACATCGACCCGCCCGGCCTCATCGGCGGGCGTGATCGGAAAAGCAGAAAGCCCCTTGAATCGTCTCGCCATGTCCATGTCCCTCACTTCGATCGGAAGTCAGGGTTACAGAGCCGGCCGCACGGCCGCAACAAAAGCGGCGGTTAAAGGCTGACCTGAAATCGAAAAATTCCGTGCTCAGTCATAAAGATACAACTTCTTCCACTGCTGTTCGGGAATTTTGTCGCCCACACGGTAGTCGAAGGACTGGATGCTGAGACTGTCGCTCTTGAGCTGGCACTTATATTTCAGCTTGTACCATTCGCCCGCACTCCTGAAGACTGCGCCGGGCGCCTTGATGGAGTTCTTGCCCACTTCCGGATCGCCGAAAGTATAGGCGATGACCTTGTCGGGTTTCATGCCCTTCTGCTCCGTTGCGATGCGCTCCATCGCCTCGATATCGCAGCGCTGTTCCAGCCGCTCCTCGGGGGCCAGCGCGTTCAACTGCCGCATGACGCTGGCATCGATCGCAAAAGCGGGGGTGAAGGTCTGCAAGCCAAGGAAAAAGGCAGAAAGGGCAGCGGGAAGAAGCTTTCGCATGGGGTCCTGTCAGTTTTTTCGTTTGTTCTTGTGGTGGGCGGCAGGCCGGGCAGCCTGCATCCATCATCGCTGATTTGCCGGATATTGCCAAAATGTGATCGAAAGCTGACAAAATTGTGCCCGAGCCGCATTCCGCCTGTGGAGATTTGAAACTTGATCGGCCGCAAGGCCCGCTCTACATCTTGGTGCCGCCCAAGATTTTTTACAGGAAAGCGAGTTTCCCTTGCCGATTTTCAAGAACCTGCCCGCCGCCCCGACCGCCGAAAAAAGGCCCGTTCAGGATACGCATCACGGCATTACCCGCACCGACGATTACGCCTGGTTCCGGGCCGATAACTGGCAGGCCATGTTCAAGGACACATCCATTCTCGACCCCGCCATCCGCGCCCATCTGGAAGCGGAAAACGCCTATATGGAAGCAGCGATGGGCGACACCAAGGCGCTTCAGGAAAAGCTGTTTAACGAAATGAAGGGCCGCATCAAGCAGGACGATTCCTCCGTTCCGGTCAATGACGGTCCTTACGCCTATGGCACCCTGTTCGTGACCGGCGGCGAGCAGCCACATTATTTCCGCACCCCGCGCGGCGGCGGCGAAAAACATGTGCTGCTGAACGGCGACAAGGAAGCGGAGGGCAAGGATTATTTCCGTCTTGCCGGTCTCGACCAGTCTTCCGATCATAGCCACGGCATCTGGGGTTACGATGACAAGGGCTCGGAATATTTCACCCTGCGCATCCGCAACCTCGAGACCGGCGAGGACCTTGCCGACGTCGTCGAAAATACCGGCGGCGGCGGGGCATGGGCGCCCGACGGCAAGAGCTTCTTTTATACGCTGCAGGACGAGAACCACCGCCCCTCCAAGGTCTTCCACCATATCATCGGCGAGCCGCAATCGGCCGACCGGCTGGTCTATGAGGAAAAGGATCCCGGCTTCTTCATGGGTGTCGGCGCATCCGTGCTCGACGATTTCATCTTCATCGACATTCACGACCATGAGACCAGCGAATATCGCATTCTCTCCACGAAAGACCTGACCGCCGAGCCTGCTGTCGTGGCGGAGCGCGAAGAGGGCGTCGAATATTCGATGTGCGAAGGCGGCGATGTGTTCTTCATCCTCACCAATGACGGCGACGCCAAGGATTTCCGCATCGTGGAAGCGCCCGTCACCGCACCCGGCAAGGAAAACTGGAAAGAAGTCGTGCCCCACGAGCCGGGCCGCCTCATCCTCTCCGTCGACGCCTATGCCCGCCACCTGATCTGGCTGGAACGCCGCGACGGCCTGCCACGCATCGTCATCCGCGATCGCCGCACCGGCGAGGAACATTCCATCGCCTTTGCCGAGGAGGCCTATTCTCTCGGCCTGCATGGCGCGGCGGAATATGACACCGATGTCATCCGCTTCTCCTATTCCTCGATGACGACGCCGAGCCAGTTGTTCGACTACGACATGGTGACCCGCGAGCGCACGCTGCTGAAGACGCAGGAAGTGCCTTCCGGCCACAATCCGGACGATTACATCACCCGCCGTATCATGGCGCCTGCCCATGACGGCGAACTGGTGCCGGTGTCCCTGCTCTATCGCAAGAATGTGGCGCTTAACGGTTCCGCCCCCTGCCTGCTCTACGGATACGGCGCTTACGGCATCACCATCCCCGCCTCCTTTTCCACCACCACGCTGTCGCTCGCCGACCGTGGTTTCATCTATGCCATCGCCCATATTCGCGGCGGCAAGGACAAGGGTTTCGAATGGTACGAAACCGGCAAGATGGAAGCCAAACAGAACACCTTCAAAGATTTCATCGCCGCTGCCGATCATCTCGTTCAGGAAGGTTTCACCTCCTATCAGGGCATCGTCGCCGAAGGCGGTTCGGCCGGCGGCATGCTGATGGGGGCGGTCGCCAATATGGCGCCGGAAAAATTCGCCGGCATCATCGCCGCCGTTCCCTTCGTGGACGTGCTGACCACCATGCTCGATGACACTTTGCCGCTGACACCGCCGGAATGGCCGGAATGGGGCAACCCACTGGAATCGGCGGAGGAATATGGCTGGATCGCCGCCTACAGCCCCTATGACAATGTGGGTGCTAAGCCCTACCCGCCAATTCTCGCGCTTTCCGGTCTCACCGATCCGCGCGTGACCTATTGGGAACCGACCAAATGGGTGGCGAAGCTGCGCGAAAAGACGATAGGGGAAGCGCCCATCCTGCTAAAGACCAACATGGCGGCAGGCCATGGCGGCAAGTCCGGGCGTTTCCAGCGGCTGGAGGAAATCGCCTTCGAATATGCCTTTGCGCTGAAGGTGGCCGGCGAGGACGCTGTTTGACATCTGACCGTGGTCGGGCGGCGACAGGGCCGCCGCCCGCACCGAAACAGCATAAAAATACCTTCACAAACCCTCTTTCCGAATATTTTTTCCACAAAATCGCGACTTTATTTTCTCCTTGAATTCCGACTTGATTCCACCGGGATTTTTATTTCGCCATACTGAAATATGTAATATATTTCTAAAAAATTAGAATATATTCCATGTATTACACCAAATAAAAAACGCTCCAAAAATCGAACGCATGGCTGCGATGCGCCATTTTGCGTTGCAATATCACTTTTTGGCCGTATTATGCCGACCGTTGACATATTCATGCGCATTTTCGCCGTTGTTCTTGCGGCAATTCCGCAGCGTGTTCTGCGGTTATTCTTCTTGCCGTCAATTTTCGGCTTTTTCACGCGCTATGTCAGTTCGCCCTTGGCAATCCGGGCTTTGCAGTGCTCCCGCTTTGCCAACTGAAAACACTGCATCAGACTTGGGGGTCTTACACCATGAAGAAACTCCTAGCCTCGACCATTCTCGTAACGGGCTTTACCATCGCTGCCGGTGCAGCACATTCCGCCAATGCCGCCGAAGAGTGCGGCAGCGTCACCATCGCCGAAATGAACTGGGCATCCGCCGGCGTCGCGGCTTATGTCGACAAGTTCATCATGGAAAACGGCTATGACTGCACGGTCAATGTCGTCAGCGGCGACACCATGCCGACCTTCGCTTCAATGAACGAAAAGGGCCAGCCGGACATGGCGCCCGAATTGTGGGTCAATGCCGTGCGCGAGCCGCTTAATGCCGCCGTCAAGGAAGGCCGGCTGATCGAAGCCTCGAAAATTCTCACCGATGGCGGTATCGAAGGCTGGTGGATCCCGAAATTCATCGCCGACGAACACCCCGACATCAAGACCGTCGAGGATGCTCTGAAACATCCCGAACTGTTCCCGGCGCCTGAAGACGCCAGCAAGGGCGCCGTGCATAATTGCCCCTCCGGCTGGAACTGCCAGGTGACGACCGCCAATCTCTACAAGGCGCGCGAAGGCGACAAGAAGGGCTTCACGCTGGTCGACACCGGTTCGGCCGCTGGCCTTGACGGCTCCATTGCCAATGCGTTTGAAAAGAAGCAGGGCTGGCTCGGCTATTACTGGTCGCCCACCGCCATTCTCGGCAAATACGAAATGGTGAAGCTGGACGATGGCGTCGAACTAGACCGCGCCCATTTCGACGAATGCACGGCGAAGGTCGACTGCGCCGACCCCAAGGTCAACGCCTATCCGGTGGCCGATGTCTATACCGTCATCACCAAGGACTTCGAAAGCAAGGCCGGCGTGACTCTGGACTACATCAAGGCCCGCAGCTGGGACAACAAGACGGTGGCCGAAATCCTCGCCTGGATGGATGAGAACCAGGGCACCAACGAGGACGGCGCGGAATATTTCCTCGAGAACCATGAGGACATCTGGACAAAGTGGGTGCCGGCCGAGGTGGTCGAGAAGATCAAGGCTTCGATGTGATTGCTGGCGGGGTTGGCGCAAGCCGCTTACCCCCCTCTGCCCTGCCGGGCATCTCCCCCTCAAGGGGGGAGATCGGCTGGGCGCGCTTTCACCGCTTCATCCTCAACCATCGAGATGGGCGAGACCTTGCCGCAGATCGATCTCCCCCCTTGAGGGGGAGATGTCCGGCAGGACAGAGGGGGGTGCCCGCGCACTCCAACCTCCACCACCCATCCCCCAAAACCCATAGGGAAAACAACAATAATGGCCCTCTGCAATTACTTGCCGGACATGCTCTGCAAGTTCCCCGCCATCGACAATTCAACCATGCGTGTGGCACGCAAGACCATCGATGACGGCTTTCGCGATCTCGTGCGCAATTACGGCGATGCAATCGACGTCGTCGTGCATCCGCTGCAACTCTTCCTCAATTCCTCGGAGCGGCTGTTTATTCAGACGCCGTGGATCATCACCATGCTGGTCATTCTTGCCATTGTGCATTTCGCCGGTCGCAGCATCAAGATCACCGCCGGTACCGCGGCGTCGCTGCTGATGATCGGCGCAGTGGGCCTCTGGCGCGACGCGATGACAACGCTGTCCATCGTCGCCATCGCCACCCTGATCGCCATCGTCATCGGCCTGCCGCTCGGCATCCTGATGGGACGCTCGGAACGCCTTCAGCGCCTCATCAACCCCGTGCTGGACGTGATGCAGACCATGCCGAGCTTCGTTTATCTCATCCCCGTGGTGGTGATATTCGGCATCGGCAAGGTTCCGGGCCTGATCGCAGTGGTGATCTACGCCATTCCGCCCGTCATCCGCCTGACCAGCCTCGGCATTCGCCTGGTGGACCGGGAAGTGCTGGAAGCGGCGGACGCCTTCGGCTCCTCCAACCGCCAGAAGCTGTTCAATGTGCAGCTGCCGCTGGCGTTGCCCACCATCATGACCGGCATCAACCAGACTATCATGATGGCGCTCGCCATGGTCGTCGTCGCCTCCATGGTCGGTGTCGGCGGGCTCGGCAAGAACGTGCTGCAGGCCATCAACAACCAGTTCTTCACGGTAGGTTTCCTGAACGGTTTCGCTCTGGTCGCCATCGCCATCATGTTCGACCGGGCGAGCCAGGCTTTCGGCAAACGCCTGCAGAAATACCGCGAGGTCTCCCATGGCTAAAAGCATCGAAATCCGCAACCTTTACAAGATCTTCGGCAAGCATCCCGAGAAATATCTCGAAGCGGTACGAAGAGGCATGGACAAGGTCGAGCTGAACGACAAACACAACCACGTACTCGGTCTCAACAACATCAACATCACCATGCCGGGCGGCAAGATCACCGTCGTCATGGGGCTTTCCGGTTCCGGCAAGTCGACGCTGATCCGCCACATCAACCGGCTGATCGACCCGACCGCCGGTGAGGTTCTCTACGACGGCGAAGACATTTGCGGCATGAGCACGTCGGCGCTCAGGAAATTCCGCCGCCACAAGACGGCGATGGTGTTCCAGAAATTCGGCCTGCTGCCGCATCGCACAGTGCTGGAAAACAGCGTTTACGGCCTGGACATCCAGGGCATGCCGCGCAAGGAGAGCGAAGAGAAAGGCCGTTACTGGCTCAATCGTGTCGGCCTTGACGGCTACGAGGATTATTATCCGAACCAGCTTTCCGGTGGCATGCAACAGCGTGTCGGCCTTGCCCGCGCGCTTGCCAATGACGCCGATATTCTCCTGATGGACGAAGCCTATTCGGCGCTCGATCCGCTGATCCGCGTCGATATGCAGACGATGCTGCTCGATCTGCAACAGGAGTTGAAGAAGACCGTGGTGTTCATCACCCACGATCTGGACGAGGCTCTGCGGCTCGGCGACCACATTGCCATCCTGAAAGACGGCGAAGTGGTGCAGCAGGGCGACGGCCAGAGCATCATCCTTTCACCGGCCGATGGTTACGTCTCCGACTTCGTTCGCGACGTCAATCGCAGCCGCGTGCTGCAGGCGACGACGGTGATGGAGCCGCTGGACAGCAAGCCGGAAGGCATGTCCGTGCCTGAGAACGCGACGCTGGAAACCATTGCCCGCGACATGTCGGAGGCCAATGAAACCCAGGCCCATGTGGTGGATGAGGACGGCAAGCCGGTCGGCAGCATCGGTCTCGACACGCTGGTGGCCGCCATGGTGACGCCTGCGCAGCAGGAGACGGTGGCGACGGTTGAGGTGGAGGTGAAGGCGACGGATAAACCGGAGAAGGTACCGGAGCCCGTTGCTCCGGTGCAGAAGGAAACGGTGTGATCCGCTTGATCCTGTCTATAAAGTTCTAAAACTCTCCACGTCATCCTCGCCCTTGAGGCGAGGATGACGTGGAGTGTGAGGCAGGCCTTTCGGCACCCATGTGATCCTGCCTCGTCTCGTATATAAACGGCTGCTGCATCCTCGCACGCCCCGCCCCCTCCATGCAAAAACGAAGCACTACTTCGCCGGCTGTCAACCCTCGGCGATCGCTGCAACGCAGCAAGCGCAAGCTTCGGACAAGTTGCCGCCGTTAACCATTCGTTAACTTTTGAACGCGGAATCATCGACATGCAGATCGAAAGCAATATTGGCGGATATAATTATCAGGGTCGCATCCGCGACATCGAAAAAGCTGGCAGCGCGCAAAGTGCGCCGGAAGAGCAGGCCGTGAAGCGCGGCCCCGGCAACCCCACCGTTTCCAGCACCATTCTTTCCCAGTCGCTGGCCAATGTTCTGTGGGCCGTGGGCAATGGCAGCGCGCCCGCTTATCAGGAGACGGTCGCGGCCTCCGCCGAAGACACGGCGGAAGCCCAAGCTGAATGGGTGCGCAGCGCCTATTCGGAATATACCGAATAGGCGATTCCAATCAGGCCCTTGCCGGGCTGACCTCCACCGTCACATGCGACAGTTCATGTATGGCGGCAAGTTTCTGCTTATAAAAGGCCGGCGCTTTCGGCGCCCGCGAATGGATTGCCACAATGGCCGCATGGTGGCCGGGGCCTACCTGCCAGACATGCAGGTCGGTGATACGATCTTCTTCCGTTTCCACACTTTCACGGATTTCCTGCGGCAGGTCGTCCGCCAGCGGCACCGCATCGACAAGCGTCGTTGCCGTGGAACGAATGAGCCCCCATGACCAGCGGGCGATGACCAGACCACCGACGATACCCATCAACGGGTCGAGAAAGTTCCAGCCGTTCCACTTGCCGAGCAGCAGTGCAACGATGGCAAGGACCGAGGTCAGGGCATCCGCCAGCACATGCAGATAGGCGGCGCGCAAATTATTGTCCCGCCCGCCCTTTATACCATGCTCCGCATGCGAACCGTGATCGTGGTGGGCATGGCTGCCATGGTCGTGATGGGCATGCGAGCCGTGGCCGTGACCATGATCGTGGTGATGGTCATCCTTCAACAGAACAGCGCTGACGAGATTGACGACAAGTCCGATGACGGCAACGAGAATCGCCTGGTTGAAATCGATCTCGACGGGGCTGACGAGGCGCAGGCCACTTTCAACCGCGATAAGCAGTGCCACCACGGCGAGCACGACGGCGCTGGCGAAACCGGCGAGATCGCCGAACTTGCCGGTGCCGAAGCTGAAGCGGGGATTGCGCGCCTCGCGCCTTGCATAGAGATAAGCGAGCGCCGAAATCAGCATCGCGCCCGCATGGGTGGACATGTGCCATCCGTCAGCCGTCAGCGCCATGGAGCCGAACCAGTGACCGGCGACAATCTCCGCCACCATCATGACGGTGGTCAATGCAATGACCATCCAGACGCGCCTTTCATTGCGCTCATGATTCTGGCCAAGATAAATATGGTGATGCTCCGCCGTGGCGAAAGGCTCGGAAGTCGTCGTCATGTCGCTCAATCCTCTCTCGACTCTACCGGCGCTTCTCAGCTGTGCCGGCTTTTTCCGTTCTGCTGGCCTGCGTCGACCTACCGGATGTAGGTCTTCAGTACCTGGGCCAGCTCTTCCGCCGCCCGCGCCCTCTCGTCTTCATTTTCGGCATGAACGACATGTTCGTGCAGGTGCTCCTGCATCACCTCCCCCGTCAGGCCTGAAAGCGCGCCGCGCACGGAGGCGAGCAATTGCAGCACCTCACCGCAAGGCTTGGCCTCGTCCAATGCGCGTTCCACCGCCTCCATCTGCCCTTTCAGGCGGCGGATGCGGGCCAGCAGCTTGTCCTTGTTGCGGATCGTGTGGGACATGTGCACCTCATATACTATAGGGGGGTATACTATATTGCGTCTAATTTTTGCACAAGGCGTGCATGACGCAATCTTCGGGAATGTTTCGGACCTTAAAAATGCCCCATCAGAACTAGGGGACTCACAGTCATGACGACTATCGCAGCAACCAGCAGCATCAATTTCGCCTCTCCGGTCCGCGGCATCGCGCCTGCGCACAACCGGGAGAGCCAGTCCACAACCGAGGCTTTGCAGGAGCTGACGCGGGCGGCCCATCGCGCCATTTCGGTGGCAGGCAATGTCGCCACTGCCGTAGCCCCGCTTGCCGGTGCCTCCGCCAGCCTGGCCGCTGCTCTCTGGAACATGGACAGCGGCGCTTCCGCCGCAACTGGCGCCAATGCTGACGTGGCCGCTTCCGCCCAGCCGGACATGGCAAGCCTCGAATCGCAGATTCTGAAGGCGCTGGCCCATGCTCTTGGCGTCAACGACGCCACTTGAGGCCATTGAACCGGGCGCGAAAAAGCCATATCTCTAGAGACTGGAGATATGGAGAAGACCATGCTGTCCATCGGTGAACTATCGAAACGCACCGGCGTGAAAGTGCCGACGATCCGCTATTACGAGCAGATGGGCCTCATCCGCGAGGCGGATCGTTCGGAGGGAAACCAGCGCCGTTACGAGAAATCCGACCTCGAAAGGCTGACCTTCATCCGCCATGCGCGCGATCTCGGCCTCAACATTGATGCCATTCGCGAACTTATCGCGCTCAGTCAGCACCGGGAAATGCCGTGCGAGGGTGCGGATCGCATCGCCGCCGAACATCTTGCTGACGTGCGCGAGAAGATTGCCAGCCTGAAGAAGCTGGAACACGAGCTCGAACGCATCGTCTCCCATTGCCACGGCCATTCGATCGAGGATTGCTACGTCATCCGCGCGCTTTCCAACCATGGCATGTGCGAGGGTGAGCATTGAGCCAAAAACCGGGCTTGACAGATGACGGATTCGAGCGCATTGCATTTCCCATGATCAACGAACGCGCACCCATCTCCTGCTCGTATTTTTGGGCCTTCCTCTAAGGGCGGCTCGACAGATCATATTGTCAACAAGCCGCCGTCAGGCGGCTTTGTTGTTTTCAAACGTCCTGACGGCACCGATAAGACCAAAGGACCGAAAAAATGACCGAAGATAGCTCCCTGACACTGGAAAGACCGCCCGTCGTCATCATTCGCGGCGCGCGCAAGACCGATCTGCCCGAACTCAACGAGATGATCACGCTGCTTGCCTCCTACCATGGCGATGCGGCGGCGATCACGCCGGCGAAGCTTGAGCGCGACCTGTTCGGCGCCCTGCCCTGGGTGCATGGTCTCGTCGCCGAAGCCGATGGCGCGCTGATCGGTTACGCCCTGCTTCTGCCGCTCTACAGGGCGCAGGAAGGCCGACGCGGACTGGAGCTGCATCATCTCTTCGTGCGTGACGGCCATCGCGGCCATGGCACCGGCCAGCATCTGGTTTCCCGCGCCCGCGATATCGCCAAGCGTCTCGGCTGCGACTATCTTTCCGTCAGCGCCACGACCGGCAATGTGGCGGCACATCGTTTCTACGAAAACATGGATTTCGCGCCGCGGCCGGTTACCGGCATGCGCTACATGCAGTCCATCGCCTGATTTCAACCCACGGAGACGGTCATGACACGGATCGCCATTGCGCTCGCGCAGGATTTTGCCGACTGGGAGCCGGCGCTGCTTGCCGCCGCAGCTCGCAGCTATCTCGGCGTCGAAATCGTCTATGCCACCCCTGATGGTGGGCCGGTGACGTCGATGGGCGGGCTGAAGGTGACGCCGGACACATCCTATGACGCGCTCGATCCCGTTGACATCGATGCGCTCGTCATTCCCGGCGGTCTCAGCTGGGAAAAGGGAAATGCTGTCGATCTTGGCGGGCTGGTGCACCGGTTTCGCGACAAGGGCCGGCTGGTAGCCGGCATCTGCGCGGCGGCAAGTGCGCTCGGCGGCACGGGTGTTCTTAACGATATCGCCCATACCGGCAATGCACTGGCATCCCACAAGGCCTATCCGGCCTATCGCGGTGAGGCGCATTATCGCGATCAGCCCAAAGCGGTCAGCGATGGTGGCATCGTCACGGCACCCGGCAGCGCGCCGGTCAGTTTCGCCGTGGAAATCCTGAAACACCTCGGCCTCTTTGGTCCGGAAGCCGAGGCGGAACTTCAGGTTTTTGCGGCGGAGCATCGGTGAGGCATACGCGAATATCGTCGGCCCAAGGCCTTGGGCTGAAAGGACTCCTCTCGTCGCGCAGACGCGCGTCGACTGGATTCCTGTGACTGGCACAGGTAGTGCAAAATACGAACGTCTTTGCACCTCACTCATTACCCCGATCCAACACCCTGCACACACGCGCCGATGGCTCCCTGCCCTCACCGGCAATAGCACGGCGAATATCGCGGCTGTTCAGATGCAGGCTGCGACCCGCGGGCAAATTCGAGCGTTTTATCTTACTGAGCGCAGCAGCGATAAAAGCAGCCTGGTGTTCATGAAAACAGGAGAGAGCCGCCTCGCGCCCCGGGGTTGCCCCGAGGAGCGCCTTGAAAGCAAGGCGATGCACGGCGCAGAAAGCGCCGTGGCCGGGAACGGCAAAACGCAGCGCATCGAGCTCCTCACTCCATTCCGCTGCGTCCTGCATGGTTTCAAGCCTCTTGGAAGCGCTTCAGGAAAAACGCACTCAACGTGCCGAGAAGTGCCCAGAAGACGAAGCTGGTGACGGTGGCGGCAACGATGAACTGACGTTCCAGCGGCAGCGGCGCCAGCGCATGTTCGCCTTCCGGCGGCAGGGGGGCGCCCACCACATGCGGCGCGACGATCAGCACCATCGCCAGCAGAGCTGCCCACGGTTCGCGGCGGAACGCGATCAGCGCAATGCCGCCCGCGGTTGCGGCAACGGTGGCGAGCCACCAGATCTGGCGCGCCTCAAGGGCGGCGGCCGGGCTGCCCGGCAGTTCCGGCGGCAGGCCGATCATCGGGGCCAGCATGACGGCGGCAAAACCCGCAACGCCCCAGAGAAGGCCTTCGCGCCAGCCGGTATCGGCACCACGCAGCGACATGAGGCCGGTCAGCACCAGCGCATAACCGATGGCGGTCAAGACATTGGCGGCGACGGTATAGGCCGTGCGCTCGAAGCCATCGGCCGGCGCCCAGGCCTCGTCATTGTGCTCATGGGCGGGAGCCGCAACGCCAGGCGCCGGCGCATCATGGCTGTGCGGCGCTTCGCCAGCGCTTTCAAAAGTTTCCGCCTGAAGGATGAGCGGCGTGGTGCCGACAGCCTGCATGGCTGAAACAGCGAAACCGCCGACAATACCGACGAGAATGGCGGTGAAGACGATATTGCGAAAAAATGACATGCCGTTTCCCCTCAATGGCAGGGGAAGGCATTGGCATGACGCGTGTCATGCGCGGCATTGTGAACGGCTTCCACATGGGAAAAGCCGACAAAACCGACGACGAACAGGCCAAGCACGATCGCTGTCAGCGACTGCGCGACGCTGGCTGTTTTTACGGAAACGGCTGAATTGGCCGTATTCAGGTTGGTGGACATGGTGACCCCTCTCCCGGCGCGACCCCGCGCCTTTAGATGCGGCCGAACGGCAAAGCCGCAGGACCGCATGCGATATACTTCACCACGGGGATACGAGACTGATACAGGGAGGCGTCGATCCCGCCACCCTGAAATTCCGCTCTTCCGGACACCCCGCCGGCATGGATATTTCCGCGATGGCAGGTCTCCTGGCTTACGGGTCAAAACCTGAAACACCTTCCCGGCATCGCCCTCACCCTTGATGGAGGCGAGATGGCTTGCCAGTGGCATTTCGTTTCAGGCTCTCCGCTCACAGTTGCGGGGGCAGCCACGAATGAGGATTTCTCCCTATCGTGTTCCCTTTTCACCTTCCGGAACGCCCGGAAGGAACCATCACGGACATGTTATCGGATGGGCGGGGCCGGGAGTCAATGGCGCTTACCCACCTCTCATTCGTCATCCTCGGGCTTGACCCGAGGATCCATGGGCTGGCGTGGTGGTGGATCCTCGGGTCAAGCCCGAGGATGACGGAGGAGAGGTATCAGGCCCTACCGCGCCGGTATGGCCTTCAGATAGGCGGAAATCGCATCGCGGTCTTCGGCCGTCAGATGCGCCATATTCTGCTGCACCTTGACCATCGAGCCGCCGACGCTGTCGAATTCCGGGGTGAAGCCGGTTTCCAGATAGCTGGCTATATCCGCTTTGGCCCAGCTGCCGATGCTTTGCGAGCCGGGGGTAATGTCGGGAATGCGGCCCTCGCCTTCCGGATTGGGGCCGCCGGCCAACCACTTGTCTTTCAGGAAGCCGCCAAGCGCGTTGCGCGGCGTGTGGCATTCGCCGCAGTGGCCCGGCCCCTCCACCAGATACTGGCCGCGCAGCAATTCGGCATTGGCATCGGCAAGCTCGACGCGGGGCCGCGCCGAGGGGTCGAAATAAAGGAATTTCCAGCCGCCCAGCACCATGCGCAGATTGAAGGGGAACGGCAACTCGTGATCCGGCGCATCGTTCTGGCTGGCCGGCAGGGCTTTCAGATAGCCGAAGAGATCGTTGACGTCCTTCTGCGTCATGCGGGCATAGGAGGCGTAGGGAAAGGACGGATAGAGATGTTCGCCGTTCCTGCCCACCCCGCGCGTCATCGCATCGCCGAATTCCGCCAGCGTCCAGCCGCCGATGCCATGCTGTGGATCGGAGGAAATATTGGGGACATGGAAGGTGCCGAAGGGGCTTTTCAGCGCCTGCCCGCCCGAAAGCGTCAACAGCGCCTCGCCCTTCGCGTCGGGTGCTGCATGACAGCTTGCGCAGCCGCCCGCCCAGAAAAGCGTTTCGCCATTGGCCAGATCCGGTTCGCCCAGGCTCACCCAATGGCTCGGCGCCTGCCGTTGCGGCGCGGTAACCCAGGCGAAAATGCCGTAGCCCCCAATGGCCGCGACGACGGCCCCGCCGACGAGTTTCGTCCAGATGGAGGACATGCCCCTCTCCCCATTCTCACCTGATCCGGTCAGATGTCTTTCGTGCCTTGAGAAAACGCCGCCGGGAAGCGGCGTTTTCAAAGTGCTGCGACTACTTCTTCAGACGATAAGTCTGGTGGCATGCGCCGCAATCGGCGCCGAGCGTCTTCATGGCGGTGGCGACGCCGGCCTGATCGGTGGGGAGATTGGCGAGAACCATGTCCGCATCCGTGCCGAGCTTGGCGGCCTTGGCCTTGAAGTCGTCGAAGTTTTCCCAGATGGCGGGAGCAGCCGCGCTGCCGGTCTCTGAGCCGACGGGGAACTGGTCCGGGAAAGCCTTGGCATTGGCGCCGATGGTGGTTACGGCAGTCTTGACGGTATCGGCGTCAAAGGGCTTTTCACCCTTGGAGATGGCGGCAAGCGAACCCATCGCCCCACCGATCTGCTTCATCATGCCTTCACGTTTTTCGACTTCGCCGGCAGCGTAGACCGCTCCGGCGCAAAGACAGCCGAACAACATGGCCGCCGTGATGGTTTTCAGTTTCATGCAACTCTCCTTGATTCCGGCCGGGACACCGGGCGCTAGATGGAACGGCGCGAGGATGCCCTTTCCGGATGGCGAAAAGAAGTCACATTGCAGTGAATTCCATCGTGAAAACAGAAGCCTAAGACGAGGTGACAATGCAGGTCACCCCCCGGCTCTAGGGCCTCACTCTGACGGCAGGCTGAATGAGAATAATTGGCTGAAAGCAAGCGGCGCGGCGTATTCCCCCACGCAGTTGCCGATTGGAGAAGCCAAGGCCCGGTTTAGAGGGCCAAAATGCGGTCTTCCTCACGCCCAAAACCGCGGATCGCTATGCGGTCGGCAAAGACGTCTGCAATGGCGAAGGTGTTCTGGTCAGGCGTATCGACCATGCCCTTGAAATTCACGAAGTGGGTATTGCCCAACAGGCCGTAATTGCCCTCGTGATTATGGCCGTTGAACCATGCGACGGCTGACGGGTGGGAGCCGAGAAGCTCAAGGATACGCGGCGCGTCCCACATGTTGTGGGCGTTTTCCGGATAGACAGGATAATGGCAGAGAACGATCACTTTTTCGCCCGCCGCATCCGCCTTTTGCAAAACCTCCCGCAGCCATTCGAACTGCTCGTCGCCAAGCGAGGCGTTCCAGTCCTGCGCATTGATGGCACCCGCATCGTTGAGGCGCTTCAGCCGGTCTGCGGCAAGCGCGCGTCGCGGATCGCCAGGCGGCGGCGCGAACAGGCTGACCTCGTTGCCGTCAAGCACGACGAAGCGGATATCACCGATGGAAAAATCATGCCAGGGGGCGGACATGCCGAGGCGGGCGTGGATAGCCGGCAAATGCTCGGCGGCGACGGCGAAATCGTGATTGCCAGGCAGCAGGACCGAGCGGTGTCGAAGCCCGTCGTAAACGGCAAGGATCGCGTCGAAATTGTCGAAGCCGCGATCGATGATATCGCCGAGCGTTACCACGAAGGCCAATTCCTCGCGGTTGAAGGCGTCGATCGCGTCTGCGAGCTTTTTCGGGCTCTCGGCGTAATAACGACCCATCTCCGGGCGCGGATCGGCATCGGCATATTGGGGATCGGCGACAATGCCGAAGGAGAAGAGAGGCGTGGTTTTTTCAGTCATGATGCGCCGCGATAAACCCGGCTGATGACAGGCTTGTGACAACGCGCGACATGCCAAAAGCAGAACACCCGGCACAAAGGCCGGGTGTTTGAAAAATTCCGTTCGCCAAGCCTTACTTGGCAGCGGCTTCGTAACGCTCCAGGACGTAGTCCCAGTTGATGAGGTTATCAACGAAGGCTTCGAGGTACTTCGGACGCAGGTTGCGGTAGTCGATGTAATAGGAGTGTTCCCAGACGTCGACGCCGAGGATCGGATCTGCGCCGTGAACCAGCGGGTTTTCGCCGTTCGGGGTCTTGGAGATTTCAAGCTTGCCGTTCTTGACGGAGAGCCATGCCCAGCCGGAGCCGAACTGCGTGGTGCCGGCAGCGATGAAATCTGCCTTGAACTTGTCGTAGCCGCCGAGATCGGAGGCGAATGCCTGTTCCAGCTTGCCCGGCAGCTTGTTGCCGCCGCCGTCCTTCTTCATCCACTTCCAGAAATGGACGTGGTTGTAGTGCTGCGCGGCGTTGTTGAAGAGACCGGCATTGGTGCCAAAGGACTTCTTCACGACTTCTTCGAGCGACAGGTCGGAAAGACCTGCTTCGGCAGCCAGCTTGTTGCCGTTGTCGACATAAGCCTTGTGGTGCTTGTCGTGATGGAACTCGAGCGTCTCGCGCGACATGTAGGGTGCAAGCGCGTCGTAGTCGTAGGGGAGTTCAGGAAGTTCGAAGGCCATGGTTTTTACTCCTTTTTGCAGCGGGTTACCGCTCCTAGAAACCGTGTGAGCGGACCATAGGAGCGAAGCTCCATTTGGGCAACCTGTGAAATATCAAAATGTTCCGCCAAAGGGGAAAATTCCTCCAGCACCGGCAGCCACCATATTTGTTTCACAACCCCGGCGTACCGTTTTCCACCCTATCGGTTCGCTTTTGCCGAGATTGCAGGAAGGAAATTCCATGACCCGCGCTTTGATCCGTCCCCTTATTCTCGCCGCCGCCCTCTCCTCCCTCGCCCTGCCGGCCGCCGCATCTTCGGACGATGCCTGGAAGGAATTCGTGGCGGATGTGCAGACAGCCTGCCTAGCCGGAGCCAAGGACATGATCGAGGATGCCAAGGCGGTGGTCGATCCTGTCGGTAGCGAAAATTACGGTCTCGCCATCCTGACCGGCAAAGCGAAGGGTACGGATGCGATGGTCAGCCATATCTGCGTTTACGACAAAAAAACCAAGGCCGTGGAGCTGGGTAGCGAGCTTGCCGGGGACACGCTGAAGGTGGAAATCCCCGGTTCCACGAAACCCTGATCGTTCAGAAACGCGGCGTGGTATCGCCCTCGCCCAGCGAGCGCTGCATCAGCACCGTATCCAGCCATTGGCCATGTTTCCAGCCGATGGACTTGAACGTGCCGACAAGTTCGAAACCGGCAGCGCGATGCACGCCGACTGAAGCCGCATTGGCGCTGTCGCCGATGACGGCGATCATCTGCCGAAAGCCGCGCGCGGTGGCTTCCGCAATCAGCGCATCGAGCAGTTTGCGGCCGATGCCCATGCCCTTCATGGCCGGATCGATATAAACGGAATCCTCGAGCGTCGCGCCATAGGCCGGGCGGGCGCGATAGGCGCCGGCATAGGCATATCCGGCTATCGTTCCATCGCATTCCGCGACGAGATAGGGATAGTTGCCCTCCACCAGCAGGCGGCGACGCTCGGCCATGGTCTCCACATCAGGCGGATCGATCTCGAAGCTGGCGCGGCCATACAATACGGCATCCCGGTAAATTTCGGTGATGGCTGGAATATCTGCCTCCTCACAGGGGCGGATTGAAAGGCTGGAAACGGTGGAAAGGGTCATTCTTTTGTCCTGCGGATCATTCACATCCTCATTGTGCATTGCGACGCAGCCAAAATAAAGATTATCTATCTTATACAAACGATAAGGTTTTCTTTGATGATGGACCTCGACCTGCGGCAGTTGCGCAGCTTCATGGATGTGGCCGATCTCGGCAGTTTTTCCGCCGCCGCCGACAAGGCCGGGCTGACGCAGCCAGCCGTCAGCCTGCATATAAAGCTTCTGGAAAAACAACTGGGCGTGCGGCTGATCGAGCGGGTCGGCAGGCGGGCGCAGCCGACGGCGGCAGGGCGGGATTTTCTCGTCCATGCAAGGCGCATATCCGAAGAGGTGGCGCATGCGATCGAAACGGTTGCGCCGCACCGCAGCGGAGCGACAGGAAGCCTGCGAATCGGCACGGGCGCCACCGCCTGCATCTATCTGCTGCCGCCGGTGCTGGGCAAAATCCGGCAGGCCATGCCCGGCATCGAGATCGTTGTGCAGACCGGCAATACCCACGATATCCTCCGGCTTCTGGAGGCCAATACCATCGATGCGGCGGTGGTGGCCCTGCCCGCCAGTGGCCGCAGCCTCGATATTCGCGACATCCATCTCGACGAACTCGTCGCGGTTTTCCCGCAAGGTTCCGTCTCTGACGCAACGGTGCTCAACGCCGAGACGCTTTCGGCGCGGCCGCTGCTGCTTTACGAGGGCGGCAATACGCGCCGGCTGGTGGATCAATGGTTTTCGGTGAGCGGCCGCACCGTGCAGCCCGCCATGGAACTGGGCAGCGTCGAGGCCATCAAGAAACTGGCGGGCGCGGGCCTTGGCATTGCCATCGTGCCGCGCATGGCGATGGAGCATGAAGATGCGGCGTCCGGGCTCGGACACCGCTCGCTCGAACCGCCGCTTGAAAGGCGGATCGCGCTGGCGATGCGGAGAGACAAACACATGACGGCGCCGCTGCGGGCGCTTGCCGCTGCGCTGCCGGATGCGCGGAAACGGTGAAGCCCGCGCCGGTCTCCGGCGCGGGCTTCATGATACTCTTCTTCCGTCATGACGGAACTGAGACAGCCCCGCTTTCAGAACTCCGTCCAGTCGTCACCCTTCACGGCCAGCGCCGCATTGCCACGGGCGGCAGCCGGGCGGGCTTTGGGGGAGGAAGTGACCGGTGCGACGGGCGCGTGGACCGGATTTGCAGCACGCTGCATCTGCCGCGCCGTCTCCCGCAAGGCAGAAGTCTGCTGACCCAGCTGGAACTGTGCCAGCAGCGCCTGGAGATTGGCGCATTCCTGCGCCAGGCCGGCACCCGCCGCATTCATTTCCTCGACCATGGCGGCATTCTGCTGTGTGGCCTGATCCATGTGGTTGACGGCCGTGTTGACCTCGGAAAGGCCGGCCGACTGTTCCTGTGCTGCGGTCGCGATGGCGTCCATATGGCTGTTGACGGAAAGCACCAGCTGCTCGATCTCGGAGAGCCCGACGCCGGTATCGGCCACCAGCTTCACGCCTTCACCCACCGCAACGGCTGACGCGGTGATGAGTTGCTTGATTTCCTTGGCGGCGTTGGCGGAGCGCTGCGCCAGTTCGCGCACTTCCTGTGCGACGACGGCAAAGCCCTTGCCGGCATCGCCCGCCCGTGCCGCCTCGACGCCGGCATTCAGCGCCAGAAGGTTGGTCTGGAAGGCGATTTCGTCGATGACGCCGATGATCTGGCCGATCTGGCGCGAGGAATGTTCGATGCGCTCCATAGCGGCGACAGCATCGCGCACAACCTTGCCGGAAAGATCGGCCTTTGTCCTTGCCTCACGCACCGTGTCGCGCGCGTCGCTCGCTCGTTTGGAGGTGGCGGAAACATTGGCGGTGATCTCTTCCAGCGCAGCGGCGGTTTCTTCGAGAGAAGCGGCCTGCTGCTCGGTGCGGCGGGAAAGATCGTCGGAGGCCGACGACACCTCGTGAGCGCCGCCATTCACCGTCTGCACGGACTGGCCGACGCTGCTGAGCGCCTCGCGCAGCTGGTGCACGGAGCTGTTGAAATCGTGCCGCAACGCCTCGAATTGCGGTGCGAACGGCGTGGCGATCTCGCAGACCATATCACCGGAGGCAAGCCGGCGAAGACCGCCGGCCAGCGAACCGGTCGCCTGATTGAGCCGCTCTTCGGCCTCCGCCTCCGCACGCTGCTGCAGTTCGGCCCGGTCGCGTTCGGCCTGCTCCCGGTTGGCGACGGCGTCGGCTTCCAGCTGCCTGTTGCGGACGGCCGCCTCGCGGAAGATTTCCACGGCGCGGGCCATCTCGCCGATCTCGTCGCCGCGTTTTGCGCCGGGCACATCGATGGTCAGGTTGCCGGTGGACAATTCCATCATCGCATTTGTCAGGCGGCTGATGGGACGGGTGACGCGGCCGACGATGACGGCAAGGCAGAGAATGCAGATGCCAAGTGTGAGGATGAACGCGGCGAGATAGATCATCGCGCCGATAAAGGCGTCCTGTCTCGCCTTTTCGGC
This sequence comes from Agrobacterium sp. ST15.13.013, assembly GCF_027956525.1. Lineage (NCBI taxonomy): Bacteria > Pseudomonadati > Pseudomonadota > Alphaproteobacteria > Hyphomicrobiales > Rhizobiaceae > Agrobacterium > Agrobacterium sp. ST15.13.013. The sequence goes on along the minus strand of NZ_JAQKGP010000008.1, from coordinate 56,650 downwards.
ATTGGCGTTGAGAACATCCATCGCTTCAGAGGCGATTTTCGCAACCGTATCGAGGCTTTCGGTGACGGTATTGCGCCATGTATCGATGGTGAAGTTTGGCGTGCGGCCGTTGTTCAGATCGTCGATCAGCTTTGCGCGCTGCGCGACGAAATCACCCTTGAAATAGGTTCTGTCGGCAACGGCATAGATATCTTTCAGTGCCTTCGGCGTCGATTCATGCGCGACGAGGTCGCCGGTGGCTTTCCAGGCAAAAGCCGCGCCGGCATCGAAATTGCCAAGCTGCTGGGTTTCCTGCGGGGTCAGCGGCCGCTGCTGGGCCACGACCGCATTGATGACAACGGTGGCGCTGCCGCCGAGCGCTCGCGCCGACCAGCCATAGGACCGCAACTGGATGAGGCCGGTCAGGCTCTGGTCCAGCGAACGAACCTCACCTTCCACCGCCGTCGAGCCCGCTTCTAGCGCCGTCAGGAAATCCTGGCCGAGCGCCAGCACGGTCTTGTCCAGCCCGTTTTCACGACGGTCGAGCGGCAGGGTCACGTTGGCGTCAACCTTTTTGCGCAGCTCCAGGAATTGCGTGTAGACATCCTTCACGCGGGCAAGCGGGGCCTTGAGGCCAGCCTGATCGAGCGTGGCGGACTGTTCGAGAAAGGCGCCCATGGCGGCATCCACCTTCTGGCGCGACGCCTGCACGCTGGCGATGGTACTGGCCGTCTTCGCCGGGTCGACCGTCAGCGCCGAGGCGCTGTTGCCGCGTTCACTGCGAAAGTTCAGCAAGGCGTTGAAAAGCAGCCTGTCCAGCGAAACGAGCTGCGCCACCTCCGAAAAGCTGCGGGCACGCTGCACGGACTGCAACATGCCATTGCCCACGAAGCCCGCCAGCGCGATGCCGACGAGCAGAAAAAATCCCACAAGTATATTACGTATGCTGAAAGACATTTGGCGGCCCCCATTAGCCCGGATCGGTAATGCCGCAAGCTAACCAGTGGTCCTCTAAAATTGGATTAAATTCCCCTGAATTTTTATGGGAAATAATGCGGTTCAAAATAAAAGGCCGCGGCAGGGATGAGCCCGCCGCGGCCTTTTGAAAAATTGGGGTTTACCCGGCCTTAAACATCCGCGCCGAGACGCGCCCAGTCCATGTAGAGATCGAGAGCCTTGCGCGCGACCGGGCCTGCCTGCAATTCGCGATCATCGAGCTTCACGACGGGCGAAACCTTGGAATAATTGCCGGAGCAGAATATTTCATCGGCCTCCCGGAAATCCTCGACCGAAAGCGTCGCTTCGCGCACGTCAAAACCGGCCTGGCGCAGAAGACCGATCACGCGCGAACGGGTAATGCCGGCAAGGAAGGTGCGGTTGGGAACCGGGGTAAGGACGACGCCGTCCTTGACCATGAAGATATTGGCCGAGGCGGATTCGGCGACATTGCCGTTCATGTCGCGCATCAGGGCATTGTCGAAACCGCGCGAGCGTGCTTCCAGAATGGCGCGACCGCTATTGGGATAAAGGCTGCCGGCCTTGGCGTCGGTCATGGCGGTTTCCGGCGAAGGGCGGCGCAGCGGCGAAACGGTGAGCGTCAGCGGCTTGCCGGCATCCATCGGCGCTTCGAACAGGCAGAGCGCAAAACGGGTGGAACCGGCATCGGGCGCCACGACGCTGCCGGGCATGCCATGTTCGGCCCAATACATCGGCTTGATGTAGATCGCCGTCTTGCCGTCGAATTTCTTGACGCCTTCCAGCGCCAGGGACTCGATCTCCTCGGCCGTCATGGTCGGCTTCATGCCCATATTGGCGGCGGAGCGATTGACGCGCTGGCAGTGCAGATCGAGATCGGGCGCCACGCCATCGAACCAGCGGGCACCGTCGAACACCGTGGAGGCCAGCCACATGGCATGCGAGGTCGGGCCGATGAGCGGCGGGTTGCCGGGCAGCCATTGACCGTCAACATAGGTCCAAGTGGTTGATCGGGGTGCGGTATCGACGCTCATGATGGTCTCCTGTCTCAAGCGTTTTCGTTCGATAAAACGCTCCGTCTTTTTTTCTGATTCATTGCCGGATGAAGAACGCTGCGCGCTCTCAACTGGGCGTGTGCTGGAAATCGGCCGGAGTGAATGCCTCTCCCCTGACGAGGTCAAGTTTTAATTGCAGTGATTTCTGATTTTGATGGAAAATAACAAAGCGACGGCCCCGCAGGTACGTTTTATAAGGTGAAACAAAAGCTTGATGAATGAATTCATCACCATAATTCATTGATCGGATGATGGCGGGGCAATGTGGCCCATGCGATGCTGAGGATCTGACGGCAGTCTGCAGGAGAAAAATAATGGTATGGTCCGCACAGCAATATCTGAAATTCGAAGACGAGCGGACGCGTCCCGCGCGGGATCTTCTGGCGCAGGTGCCGCTGGAGCGGGTGCTGAACGGCTATGACCTCGGCTGCGGCCCCGGCAATTCCACCGAGCTTCTGACCGACCGTTACGGCGTCAATGTCATTACCGGCATCGACAGCGATGACGACATGCTGGAAAAGGCGGCGGACCGGCTGCCCACCACCAGTTTCGGAAAGGCCGATCTTGCCACGTGGAAGCCGGCGCAGAAGGCAGACCTGCTCTACGCCAATGCCGTGTTCCAATGGGTGCCGGATCATCTCGCCGTTCTTTCGCAACTGATGGACCAGCTGGAAAGCGGCGGCGTTCTGGCCGTGCAAATGCCTGACAACCTGCAGGAACCGACGCATCGCGCCATGGAGGAGACCGGGGCGAACGGGTCCTGGAAGGACACGTTCGCAGATGGCAGGCTGCGCCGCAAACCCCTGCCCGCGCCTTCGGATTATTTCGATGCGCTGACACCGAAATCCGCGCGGGTGGATGTGTGGCACACCATCTATAATCATCCGATGAAGGATGCGGAAAGCATCGTCGAATGGGTCAAGGGCACGGGACTGCGCCCCTATCTCACCGCCGTCGGCGAGGAAAACCGCGAAGCCTTCCTCGCTGATTACACGCGGCGCATCACGGCGGCCTATCCGCCGATGGCGGACGGCCGTTTGCTCCTGCGCTTTCCACGGCTTTTTGTGGTGGCGGTGAAGAAGTAGGGCACGCTACACGATGCCGCGTTTTTCGCATACTGGCGCATCCTCTCAATCCTCATTCCTGTGCTTGTCACAGGAATCCAGCCGACGCTCGTCTGCGCGGCGGGGAGAGTTCTTTCAGCCCAAGGACTTGGGCTGGCTGGATCCCTGTGACAAGCACAGGGATGAGGAGCGTACGGGATACGGAGTACGGTGAAAAAGGTCAGGCTTCCTTAGCCAAACAGTCCTCAACGCATTCTCTCTAACCGGCAAAGGCATAGACCCGGAGACGGTGGCTGTCCGGGTCGGCGGCCGTGAAGGTGTAGCCGAACTCCATTTTCGCGGGCTGCTGCAGCATGGCAATGCCTCTTGCCTTCCACCCGGCAAAAGTCTCATCCACCTGCGCATCGTTTTCGACCCGGAAGGCAAGCTCGCCGCCACCGCCTGTCACCGATGCCATGGGCTCCACGGTGTGCCGCGACCAGAGGCCGAGCTTCATGCCATTGGCAAGGACGAAGAGGGAAAATGTCGGGGAAGATTCGACGGGATCGACACCCAGCAGGGCCTTGTAAAATTCGGTGCTGGCCGGCGGGTTGTCGACGTAAAGGATGGTGAAATCAGGGTGGGTCATGGCTGTTCTCCTGTGTTGCGGATGAACGGTTCCTAGACCCCGCTGCTGTCAGTTTTTGTCAGCATGATGCCGCCGCCGCTGTTTTTCCCGTTCGCGCCATTCTTTCAGCAGCGCCTGGCGGCGGCGCGGATAACGGCTGTCGAGGGGACGGAAATCTTCGATGCGGTCGGCCCGGAAATTACGGTAGTCCTGCCGTGTCTCGCACCAGCCCAGCACCACCCGCACCAGATCGAAAAAAGCAAGCGCGAAAGGCCAGATCACCCGTTCCGTCAGGTCTCCCTTTTCATCGCGATAGGTGATGGCGACCCGGCTTTCCTTGCGGATCGTATCGCGAATGGCCGCCAGATCGACATGGATGGCCGCAAGGCCCTGCCCCGGACCGACAAGCAGGGTGGAATGATCGAGTTCCTCGCGCAGCGCATCGGGCAGGACGGCGCCGATCTTGACGAGAGCGGCGCGGGCGGCCTGCGCCAATCCCGCATCGGCGCGACCCGCCACCCAGCGCGAGCCGAGTACCAGCGCCTCGATTTCCTGCTGCGAAAACATCAGCGGCGGCAACAGGAAACCGGGGCGCAGCACATAACCCACGCCCGCCTCGCCTTCGATATCCGCACCCTGCGCCTGAAGCGTCGCTATATCGCGGTAGAGCGTGCGCAGGCTGACGCCGGTCTCAGCGGCAAGGGCCGCGCCGCTGACCGGCATGCGGTGGCATCGCAGGATCTGCAACAGATCGAGAAGCCGTTGTGAGCGTGACACTTGATACTCCTGCGTTGAACTTGCCTGGTTCGCCAGGGCGCGACGCGGTTGAGACTGGTAGCGCGGGAACGACCAATCCGCAACGAGCGCGGTTTCCCGCTATGGCAAAACCTTGAAACCGATTACGCTGTAACGAGTTAGTAAGGAAACGTCCCCCACCGGCTGTCTCTGCCGGCCATCACTTCAATGACAGGAGAAATATCCATGTATGACGTCAGCGCGAATGGCGCGAATATTCCCGCCCTCGGTTTCGGCACCTTCCGCATTCCGGAAGACGATGTCAGGCGCATTCTGCCGGAGGCACTGAAACTCGGCTTCCGCCATATCGATACCGCGCAGATTTACAAGAACGAGGGCGCCGTCGGCGAGGTCATCGCGCAATCGGGCATTTCCCGACATGATATCTTTCTTACCACCAAGGTCTGGGTGGACCGTTTCCGCCACGACGATTTTCTCGCTTCCGTCGATGAAAGCCTTGTAAAGCTGAAGACCGACTATGTCGATCTGCTGCTTTTGCATTGGCCGAAGAGCGATGTGCCGCTTGCCGAGCGCATGGGCGCGCTGAACGCGGTGCGCAAGGCCGGCAAGGCGCGCAATATCGGCATTTCCAACTTCAACGTGGCGCTGACGCAAGAGGCGGTGAAACTGTCCGACACGCCGCTTGCCACCAACCAGATCGAATATCACCCCTATCTCGACCAGACGAAGGTGATTTCGGCGGCGCGCAAGCATGGAATGTCGGTGACGGCCTATTATCTGATGGCCGACGGCAAGGTGCCGAACGATCCCGTGCTGAAGGATATCGGCGCAAAACACGGCAAGACCGCCGCGCAGGTGACCCTGCGCTGGGCGGTGCAGCAGCCGGATATCGTGGCGCTTTCCAAGACGGCGACGGAAAGCCGCCTCAAGGAAAATTTCGATGTTTTCGATTTTGTGCTGACGGAAGAGGAAATGCGGGCGATCCACGCGCTTGCAAAGCCGAATGGCCGCATCGTCAATCCCGGCCACCTCGCGCCCGACTGGGACGATTGAGGCGGCCTCCCCTCCGCTTTGGTCTCATCGTTCGGTCAAGGCCAGCTTCGCACCCAGCGCCACGAAAGCGGCCGCGAAGCTGCGCCGCAGCCAGGCGAGGACCGCCGGGCGCGACACCACCTGCCGCCGGACCGAGGCGGCGAAACAGCCATAAAGCGCAAAGACCAGAAACGTCATGGCCATGAAGATCAGCCCGAGATCGATCATGCGCCACGTCGGCAAAGCCTCATCCGGCGCGATGAACTGCGGCAGAAAGGCGAAAAAAAAGATCGACAGTTTCGGGTTCAGCAGATTGATGAGGATCGCCTCCCCGATGATGCGGGCGGCCTTCCGGGGTTCTCTGGTATCGTCGATCTTCAGCGCACCCTCCTCCCGCAGCGTGTTCCACGCCATATAAAGCAGATAGGCAACCCCCAGATATTTGACCACGCCAAAAGCCAGCGCGCTGGTGTGCAGGATGGCGGCAAGGCCGGTGATGGCGGCGAGCAGATGCGGCACGATGCCAAGCGCGCAACCAAAGGCCGCAACGACGCTCGCCCTCGCCCCTTGCGAGAGGCCTGCGGCCAGCGTGTAGACCACGCCGGTTCCGGGAGAGGCAGCGACAATGAAGGATGTGATGAGGAATTCGGGTGTCATGGTGCGGGTATGTCCTGTGGGTGGAGGACAGGAGCATGATGGCGCGTGGGGTGGGTGTCTTGGATGAAATTGCGGCATTGGTGCTCGGAGGCCGGTGCCAAAGTGGGAGGCTACGGTGTCGGCCTCGTCCGGTTCCGTCCGGTTCCGTTCATTCCAGCTCACTTCAAAACGAGAAAATACGACTGACTTGATGAGGGTGGAGAGGTGCGTCCCGCGCTCCCTCGGATCCCGAGGCTGGCGCATAAGGCTATTCCCCATTTGCGCTAACATGCCTTACGAAAGTGCCGCCCGATAAACCGCCGGCGTCACGCCGAATTGCCGCACAAAAACGCGGTTCAGATGGCTCTGGTCGGCAAAACCGGCAATAAAGGCAGCCTCGGCGGGCGAGGTGCCGCCAGCCAGCGCGTGGCGCGCCAGATGGACGCGGCGCTGGAGAAGGTAACTGTGCGGCGTCAGGCCCGTGGCCTTCGCAAAAGCCCGCAGGAAGCGGAACTGGCTCATGCCGGCCTCCCTTGCCAGATCGGCAAGGCGGAACGGCCGGGCGGGGTCGTCATCGATGCTGCTTTTCGCCCGCCTTATGGTGGCGGGCGCCGCCACGACAGGCGAGTTGGCCGGGGTCTCCATCGCACCCGCCAGAAGCGTCAGCAGGGTCTCGTCACTATCGAGGGTTTCGCCCGGCCGTTCCCTTGCCGTCATGGCTGCAAAGACTGCATTGAACCGCTTCGCCAGCGGCCTGATATCGACGGGATGGGCGAATTCGAACGAACCTCGATCCTTCTCGCCGATATCGGCAACAGCGTCGCGGACGATATCGATGTCGAGATAGAGCATCCGCCATGCGCGGCCGCCCTCCCCGAGCGGAATACCGTCATGCACCTCGCCCGGATTGACGGTGATGAGATGGCCGGCGCCCGCTTCCACCATGCCACGGCCGGAGAGCGATTTCTGCGCGCCGCGATGGATGAGGCCGATGCCGAACTGATCATGCATATGGCGCGGAAAGGAACGGTCGCTATCCGCCGCCACGGCGACGACGCCGGGCAGACTGGTTTTCGGCATCAGGAACCGGCCTTGGGCCATGAATGCGCGCGCTCCACAAATAAGAGCGCGACGCTATCACAGGATGTCCAGTCGCGACAGATGCTGCCCTTTACGGATGCATATGGTTGATCATGGCGAAGACCTGATCGAAATTGCCGTTCTGCGCGGCAAAACGCAAAGGCTTGCAGCGTTCCACCACCACTTCCTTCTCATCCGGGCGATTTTCAAGAATATCCATCACCTCGGAAATGAAAGCGTCGAGCGGCATGGCCCTTTCATCGCTCGCCTGTCCCTCGCCCATCAACGTCGTCTGCACATAGGGTGGCACGATTTCGATGACCTCTACCGGCGTTTCCTTCAGCTGCTCGCGCAGCGCGACCGAATAGGCGTGGATGGCCGATTTGGTGGCGCTGTAAGTGGGGGTCAGCACCATGGGCACGAAAGCGAGGCCGGACGAGACCGTCAAAACAGTTGCGGCAGGTTGCTTAAGGAAATGCGGCAGAAGCGCCGCCGTCAGGCGAATGGGCGCGAGAAGATTGGTGGCGATGGTTTCTTCGGCCGTGTCGAGATAATCCGGTGCTGCGGCGATGTCTTCCGGCCGCATGATGCCGGCATTGTTGATGACGGCGTTGAGGGTCGGATGGGCCTTCACCAGAGCTTCGGCAAACGCGCGTATGCCCGCGGCGTCCGTCGCGTCCATCACCATCGAGGCCATGCCAGGATTGGCGGCCGTCACCTCGTCGAGCACGGCCTTGCGGCGGCCGGAAATGATGACCCGGTTGCCGGCCTTGTGAAACGCCTCCGCCAGCGCCCGGCCGATGCCGGAACCGCCGCCGGTGATGAGAATGGTGTTATCAGCGATTTTCATTGCAACATCCTTTGCTTGTTGGCTGAAAGGAAGTTAGCTATTATGCTCTCCAATCGAAAGTAGGCACCCAAAAGATTTATACTTACCAAAAGGAGAGTGTGAAATGAAACGGCACGCCGCCGACCCGGCCATCGAGAGCCGGCGCAAGGTTCCGCCGCCCACGGATACCGATCCGACAATAGAGGCGCTGGTTCAGGACATCATTGCCAAGGTGGCCGACAAATGGACGATGCTCATTCTGGAAGTGCTGGAAGAACATGGCACGCTGCGCTTCACGCAGATCGGCAGGCTGGTCGGCAACATCAGCCAGAAGATGCTGACGAAAACGCTGCGGCAGATGGAAAGCGACGGGCTGGTGCGCCGCACCGTGCATCCCGTCATCCCGCCGCATGTAGATTACGGCCTGACGAACCTCGGCCGCACGCTGGGCAGCGCCTTTTGCGGCGTGTGGATATGGGCGGAAACACACCATGCCGAAATAGAAGAGGCGCGGCGCCTGTTCAATGAACAGCCGCCGCGCCCCGCTACTGAGTAGTTTCGCCTCAGGCGAACTGGCTGAGGCCCGGAACCGAGGCAATCACCTGGTCGACGACCTCATCACCCGCATGCTGGCGGGCAACGGCGATGGTTTCCTTGGCGATGGTGGAAATTTCGCCCATGCCGAGGCCCTGGCTCATCAGTTGCTGGCCCAGCCCCATGATGCCGCCGCCGCCGATCGCGCTCATCAGGCCGCCGAGCAGACCGCCACCGCCCGCACCTTCGCCATTAAACTGCGCCACCAGTTCGCTGGCGCCGGGAATGGCTTCGATCATGCGGGCGATCGGGCCGTCTGCGGCCTCACGCTGAAGAAAACCGAGAATCATGCCAATGGCCTTTTCGGCCAGCTCGGGGCTTATTCCCGCCTTCTCGGCGATCTGGCTCACGACTTCGTTCATTCTTGCCTCCTGTTGAAAAACGACGCCAACATCGAATAACTGACGTTAACGTCAACGTAAAACAATATGGAGCCGCATTCAAGCGGCCACGGACAGGTGCGGCAACTTTCACCAGGCGGTTTTTCTTCATCGCCATCAAGCAGTTGTTGCGCCTTGAAACTGTCCTTATAAGATCATCACAACCAAACTATGAAAAGGCCGCTATCGTCAGAAGTGGCCACAACATGGTGGTGACGCTTTAAATTCGGACATGACTTTTACAAAATCCACCGCGATTTTAAGGGTCAGGCACCAGCCGCAGGAGAAATGGTCGATGTTGCAGGACGGACAGCTCTATATCGGGACCAGCCGCAATCCGGACGACAGCCTGAACAAGGGCGAATATCTCGAACTGAAATTCGGCAACCGCCACGGCCTCATCACCGGCGCGACGGGAACGGGCAAGACCGTGACCTTGCAGGTGCTGGCCGAAGGTTTTTCAAAGGCCGGCGTGCCGGTTTTCTGTGCCGATATCAAGGGCGACCTTTCCGGTATCGCCGCTGAGGGCGAAGCCAAGGACTGGGTGCAGAAACGCGCTGAACAGATCGGCTTCACCGATTTTGCCTATGGCAAATCGCCGGTGATCTTCTGGGATCTCTACGGTGAAAAAGGCCATCGCGTGCGCGCCACCATCGCCGAGATGGGGCCGCTGCTGCTAGCCCGGCTGATGGACGCTTCCGAAGCGCAGGAAGGCGTGCTCAACATTGCCTTCAAGATCGCCGATCAGGGCGGGCTGCCGCTGCTCGATCTCAAGGACCTGCAATCGCTCCTGAACTATATGGGCGAAAACGCAACCGAGCTTTCCAACCAGTTCGGCCTGATTTCCAAGGCCTCGGTCGGTTCGCTGCAGCGTGGGCTGCTGGTTCTGGAACAGCAGGGTGCGGCGAATTTCTTCGGCGAACCGGCGCTGAAAATCGCCGACATCATGCGTGTGGGTACGGATGGGCGCGGCACGATTTCGGTTCTCGCCGCCGACCGGCTGATGATGAACCCGCGCCTTTACGCCACCTTCCTGCTCTGGATGCTTTCGGAACTGTTCGAGGAGCTGCCGGAAGTGGGCGACCCGGAAAAGCCGCGACTGGTGTTCTTCTTCGACGAGGCGCATCTGCTGTTCAACGACGCGCCGAAGGTGCTGGTCGAGCGCGTGGAACAGGTCGTGCGGCTCATCCGCTCCAAGGGCGTGGGCGTCTATTTCGTGACGCAGAACCCGCTCGACGTGCCGGAAACCGTTCTCGCCCAGCTTGGCAACCGCGTGCAGCACGCGCTTCGCGCTTACACCCCGCGCGAGCAGAAGGCGGTGCGCACCGCGGCTGACACCTTCCGCCAGAACCCGGCCTTCAACACCGCCGACACCATCACCACACTCGGCACCGGTGAGGCGCTGATTTCCACCCTGCACGACAAGGGCGCCCCCTCCATTGTCGAGCGCACGCTGGTCCGTCCGCCATCCGGCCGTGTCGGGCCGCTGACGGATGCGGAGCGCAAGTCCCTGATCGATGTGAGCCCCGTCGCCGGGCAATATGACAAGGATATCGACCGGGAATCGGCCTTCGAAATCCTCGCGGCCCGCGCCCAGAAGGCGGCAGAGGCCGAGGCCGCCAGGCGCGCGGAAGAGGAAAACGCCAAAAACCAGTCCGACAACGCCTCCGGCCGCTGGCGCCTGCCCGGTTTTGGCGATGACGAACCCGCGCAAAATTCCAGCGGCTCACGCAGCGGCGGCGCCCGCCGGTCCGGCTACCAGCGCGAAACGGTGATCGAGGCGGCGATGAAAAGTGCTGCCCGTTCGGTCGCAACCTCCGTCGGCCGCGCCATCGTGCGCGGGATTCTGGGAAGTCTGAAGCGATAAATGGAGACGCCGCCCGTTCTCGATGAGACGGGCGGCGCTTTATTGGCGTCGCGGTCACTTCTGGCGATAGAAAATCATGCCGCCGTGATGGAGCACATCGTCGACGAATTCACCGTCCGCCGTAAAACCGGTATCGTCCCAATAATCGATGTGGTTTCCCTTCACCTCATATCGTCCCCGATAGGCGCTCTTGCGGCTGCCCCGCGCCTCGTCATAACGACCATTGGGCAAAAGCTCCTGACGGACATGCCCATCGCCGGTGACCCACATGCCGACATAAGGGTGGTTCTTGACTTCAGCGGTTTCGGTCATTGTCAGCTCCATGGCGTTATCTGCTTTGCGGGTCTCGGCCTCGGCGGAAGCCGCTGCGAGCAGAACCGCAACTGACGTTGAAACAATATTCATTGCCACATCCTCCTCAGGCGGCGGTGGGTCGCACGACGATTTCGTTGACGTCCACATCGTCGGGCTGCTCGATGGCGTAACGCACCGCGCGGCCGATGGCGTCGGGCTTCAGGGCGATGGCCCGATAGGTCTGCATCAATTCCGCAGCCGCCGGATCGGTGATGGTGTAGGCAAGTTCGCTTTCCACCACGCCGGGGTGAATGCAGGTGACCCGCAGGTCGCGGTTTTCCTGACGCAGCCCGTCCGAAATGGCGCGAACCGCAAATTTCGTCGCGCAATAGACGGCTGCCGTGGGCGAAACGGCGAGCGCACCGATGGAGGCGATGTTGATGATATGGCCGGAGGCACGCGCCGTCATTTCCGGCAGCACGGCGGCGACGCCATAAAGCACGCCCTTGACGTTGACGTCGATCATCCGGTCCCATTCATCGACCTTGAGCGACGACATCAGCGACAGCGGCATGATGCCGGCATTGTTGACGATAACGTCGATCTGCCCGAAAGCCTTGCGCCCCGCTTCCGCGAAGGCATCGACGCTGTGCCTATCGGTCACGTCAAGCGGGTGAACGACGACGTCAGCCCCCGTCCGCCGCAGCTCTTCGGCCAGTGTCTCGAGGCGATCCAGCCGGCGCGCGCCGAGCACCAGCTTCGCGCCGGCGGCGGCCAGTTTCCTGGCAATCCCCTCACCGATCCCGCTCGATGCACCGGTAATGAGAACAACTTTGTTCAGTGTCATGGCTATCTCCTTGCTGTTACGGCCGTTTTTTTTCGAAACCGACCGTTGCAGGGAAGATAACGCTCAGGCATTGTCGTGATAACCTCGTCAATAATTAACTCAATGGATAGAATTTCTAACCAATGAATATTGATCTCAATGCTGTCTCGACATTCTGCCTTGTTGCCGAGGAACGGAATTTTCGCGCCGTTGCCGACAGGCTGGGCGTGACCCGTTCCGCTGTCAGCCAGACCATTCGCAAGCTCGAAGAAACAATGGGAATTGCGCTGGTGCAACGGACCACCCGCAGCGTCAGCCTGACGGAAGCGGGACAGCAGCTTTACGCCGATGCCTCGCCGTCCATAGGCGCGATCTCGCGGGCAGCGCAGGCGGCCTCATCGCTCGGCGGCACGGTGCGCGGTCAGCTTCGGCTCGCCGTGTCCTCCATTGCCGAGCGCTTCTTATCCGGCCCCCTGCTCGCGAGTTTTGCCGAGTCGCATCCACAGGTGCAGCTCGATATCGTCGTGACGGATGAGGAATTCGATATCGTTGCGGAGCATTACGACGCGGGCGTGCGACTGGGAGAGCTTATCGAACAGGATATGATCGCCGTTCCCGTCTCGGTTCCACAGCGGCAGCTGGCCGTGTGCTCGCCGCACTATCGGAACCGCTTCGGCCTGCCGACGCAGCCCCGCGAATTGATAGAGCACAGGTGTATCGGCTGGCGACCCCGCCCGGGCGTGGCGCCATACAGGTGGGAATTTGCGGAAAACGGCCGAGAATTTGCGGTGGCGGTGGAGCCTGATTTCACCACCAACGACATGCAACTGATGATAAAGCTCGCCTGTGCCGGTGCGGGCATCACCTTCGGCATGGAAGAGACGTTCCGGCCCTATCTGGAGCGCGGAGAGCTTGTTCCCATGCTTGAAGACTATTCACCCAGCTTCGCAGGGTTCTATCTCTATTACCCCAGCCGTCGAAACCTCGCGCCGAAGCTGCGCGCCTTCATCGATCATGTCCGCTTGTCGAGGGAGCGCTGATCTGCCGGATATTACCCCGGCAGATCGTCGGAAAAACATGATTACTTCTTCTGGGAAACCAGCGAGAAATAGGCACCCTGGGGATCGACGCAATTGACGATCCAGCTATCGCCGGGCACTTCCATCGGGCCGTTGACGACCTGTCCGCCGCCGGCGCTGACGCGGGTAACGGCGTCATCGATACCGTCCACGTTGAAGTAATAACCCCAATGGCAGACGGGAACCTCCGGCATGCGTTTCATGACGCCGCCGACGGCCTTGCCGTTATGGGCGAAGATGCGGTAGGGGCCCATTTCGCCCATGTCGAAATCGTGGTCCTTGGTCCAGCCGAAGACTTCACCATAAAAGGCCATGGCCTCGTCGACATTGTCGGTGAAGAGTTCATACCAGCCGACATGGCCCTGCTTTGCCTGCTTGTCTTCAGGGAAGCCGCCGGTTTCCATCGGCTGCGGCGTCATGATGCAGAGCACCGCGCCGAAGGGATCGGCAACAACGGCGAAGCGGCCGATTTCGGGAATATCCTGCGGCGGACGCCTGACCGCGCCGCCCTTCTCGGCGAAAAGCCTCGCCGTGGCGTCCACATCGTCGACATCGACATAAGCGGTCCAGTTGGGCGGAATGCCCTGACCCTTGTGTTCGTCGGTCAGTTCCATGACCCCGCCCATGCCGCAGCCGTCGGCCTCCAGCACGAGATAGGGCATTTCCGGCGAGCCGAAATCCTTGGTCTGCCAGCCGACGACATGACCGTAAAAGCGGGCGGCCGCTTCCATGTCGGGCGTCATCAATTCAACCCAGATGAATTCTCCATGCGTATCGGACATTGTCGTCTCCTGTGGACGGTTTGGCGAGGTGTTCGGCGCGCACCCGCCGCAGGACGCGGCGGCGCTGTTGTCGACGGGCAATACCGGCCGGGCATCAGGCCTTGCGGCGGAATTCCGATGTCATGAAGGTCTTGAATGTGCCGTCCGGCTGCCTGACGCTGCCGGAAAAGCTGCGGTGATTGTCGTCATGCAGCACCAGCACGTCGTGATAGGTAGCGGTTCCGCCGGAACCGTCGAAGGCCGGGCCTTCCGCTTCCAGCGTCAGGGTCTTGCCATCATCTTCCAGCCAGCCCTTGTAGACCCAGAGATTGGTCATCATCGATCCTACCCAGGTGCCGACGAAATTGCCCTTGGCCGGGTCGAAGCCGACCGTGATCACCGCCGTCATATCCGTACCATCAGGCATCTTGCCGGTGCCGTTGCCGATGATCCACAGACCGCCGACGGAGCGGACGGATTCGGTGAATTGCTGCGACGGGTCGCTGGCGTCGTAGTTCTCATGGCCGGAACTGGAGGTCATGACCCAGTCCCCGACGATTCTCTTGAGGAATTCATGTTCCTTCTGCGGCTTGGCGATTTCCATTTCCATTGTCTTCTCCTCCTCATCCGTCCGTTTTCAGTGGCAGCAGGCCGCCGCCTTCGGCGCGTCCTCGTACTGGTCGTGGCGACGCACCCAATCCATTACCTCATCTTCATTACGGCCCTTTGGCACCAGGTCGAGCAGCATCAGCGTGCCGAGCGTCTGTTCCGCACCGCGGGCGTATGTGGAATAGGTATGGTAGATCTTGCCGTCATCGCCCTTGGCGAAAACGCTGATGCCGTGCAGGTCCTTCAGGTCGCCATAGGGCGCCATGTTACGGTAATTATAGGTGATTTCGCCTTTGGCCATGTCCTCGTCGCGGAACGAGGCCTGATAATCATAGTTGAAATCGCCGCCCTCGGCCGAAACCCAGGGGAATTTCCAGCCCATGCGGTTTTTGTAGCTTTCGATCTTCTCAAGCGGCGCACGCGACACGGCGACGAAACCCGCATCGCCATGCTTGAGGTGGATCAGCGCACCATCGACGTGATCGGCAAAAAAGGAGCAACCGACGCAGCCCTCCTCCCAGTCCGGTGCCAGCATAAAGTGATAGACGATGAGCTGACTGCAGCCGCCGAACAGTTCCGTGAGCGACTTGGGGCCGGAAGGGGCATCGAAGATATAATCCTTCGTCACCTCTTCCCAAGGCAGCGCACGCCGGGCCTCGTTCAGCCTGTCGCGGGCGCGGGTCAGTTCCTTTTCCTTCACCAGCAGGTCGCGGCGGGCCGCAAGCCACTCCTCTTTCGAAACGACGGGATGAGACATGATCTTTCCTCCTTGGATCCGTCTTTCACTGCGGCTTGGCCTCTCCGTGGCGGGCGCCGCGCATCTCTGTGTTGAAATCCGAGAAATGGAGCCACAGAGCATCAAGTTTCGCTTGACTATTTAGGTTGATATCAACATATTTAGCGCATGTCAAACGCCAACGCGATTCCTTTTTCGACAACTCTTCTTGTGCGCGATTCCTGCCTGTGCCTGCATGCGCAGCGCGCGGCGCGGGCGCTGGCACGGCTGTTTGATAATGCGCTGAAGCCGGTGGGCATCAATAATGGCCAGTTTTCGCTGCTGATGTCGCTGAACAGGCCGGAGCCGCCGCCAATGGGGCCGGTCGCCAATCTTCTGGCGATGGACCGCACGACGCTGACGGCGGCGCTGAAGCCGCTGGAACGGCGCGGGCTGGTCAGCATTGAGCAGGACCCGAAGGACAAGCGCGGCAAACGGTTGCGGCTGACGGCTGACGGGATGGCCGTGCTCGCCGCCGCCTTCCCCATCTGGCAGCAGACCCATGCGGAAATAGAAGCCAAGATTGGCAGCGGCGACCCTGAAAGGTTGCGCCGCGATCTTGTCGACCTCGGCTGACAGGATTGACGGCATGGCGCCACTTTTGTCGGCGAAAATGTCATCCGGCCGTCGTGCCGGGGAGCGACACTACGAAGAAAGCGCAATCAAGGAGGAATGATCATGCGTGCAATCGTTTTTGTGAAAGCCACCAAAAGCAGCGAAGACGGCGTGATGCCAACGACGGAGCTAATTGAGGCGATGGGGAAATTCAACGAGGAACTGGTCAATGCCGGCATCATGCAATCCGGCGATGGCCTGCACCCCTCCTCCAAAGGCAAACGCGTGATTTTCGACGGCGACAGCCGCACCGTAGTCGATGGCCCCTTCCCGCACACCAATGAGTTGGTCGCCGGTTTCTGGATATGGCACGTGAAGGACATGGATGAGGCCGTGGAATGGGTGAAGCGCTGCCCGAACCCGATGCTGGAGAAGAGCGAAATCGAAATCCGCCCGATGTTCGAGATGGAAGACTTCGGCGATGCCGTGACGCCCGAGATCGCCGCCCATGTGGAAGAACTGCGCGCGCGTGTCGGCAAACAATGATGCCAGCGCGCTGAACAAATCCGCGTAAAATGATCCGGTGCGGCACCTCTCACCCTCCCGTCAGGGATGGATCCGGCCGCACCGCCCTTCCCAAATCTTCACCCTTCTCTAATCGGGTTGCCATGGATCACCACCGCTGGTAATGGTCAGGTGGTTCAACACGTTTCAAGAAAGGAGGCTTCGCATGGATATTTCCTGCTTCTGGCGCAATCGTCAGCTCTGCCACCTTTTTGCCCTGCGGACACGTTTGCAGGGCTGACCGGAACAACCACCCTCTGGTTTGCCTAAAAGGCCGCGCAGGACGCAGTTTGTCTGCCATTGCGCATAGTTTCACGACGGATCACCGAGAACCGAAACCCGTCCTGCACGCGCAGGCAACGGTACGGGTCCGTCTTTGCCAGAGACGACATCATGACCATCATCACGCTGCGCAACCTCGGAATCATTCTGGGCAAGCCGCTTTTTTTCAATCTCAACCTCACCATCAATGCGGGAGACCGCATCGGCATCGTCGCCGCCAATGGCTGTGGCAAATCCACCCTGCTTAACTGCCTCGCGGGTGACATGGAACCCACCAGCGGCGACATCACCCGGTTGCGCGGGCTGACGCAGTCGATCGTCCACCAGCACCTACCCTCGCCGCTAATGGAACGGACGATGCGCGACGCCGTGCTTTCCGCCCTGCCGGCGGACACGATCGACAGCGACAGCTGGCGCGCCGACATCATCTTCGATGCCATGTTGGTGCCCGAACCGTTCCGCGAGCGGCGGCTGAAAGAATTGAGCGGCGGCTGGCAAAGGCTTGCCATGCTGGCCAAAGCCTGGATCACCGAACCTGACGTGCTGCTGCTCGACGAGCCGACCAACCATCTCGACCTCGAAAAAATCAACGTGCTCGAAAGCTGGCTTGGGGAATTGCCGCGCGATACGGCCGTCATCATCGTCAGCCACGACCGGGCGTTTCTCGACAATGTCACCCGGACCACCCTCTTTCTACGACCGGAAAACTCGGCGCTGTTCCGCCTGCCCTATGGCCATGCGCGCGCGGCGCTGGAGGAGGAGGATGCCGCCGATGAGCGGCGTTTCCAGCGCGACATGAAAACCGCGCAGCAATTGCGCCGGCAGGCCGCCAAGCTCAACAATATCGGCATCAATTCCGGCAGCGACCTGCTGACCGTCAAGACCAGGCAATTGCGCGAGCGGGCGGAAAAGATCGAGGAAAAGGCGCGGCCCGCCCATATCGAGCGATCCGCCGGCAAGATCCAGCTCGCCAATCGCGGCACCCATGCCAGGGTTCTGGTCACTCTGGAAGATGTGCCGGTCTCGACGCCGGACGGGACAGTGCTGTTTCGCACCGGCCGGCAATTTATCCGCCAGGGCGACCGTATCGTCATTCTCGGCCGCAACGGCGTCGGCAAGACAAGACTGATGTCGCTTCTGCAGGCGGCTGTATCGGGCGCAGGCCAGATACAGGACGGTATCAAGGCGACGCCCTCGCTGGTGGCCGGATATGTCGACCAGTCGCTCGCCGAGATCGATGACGACAGCACGCCCGTTTCACTGCTGTCCCGCCGCTTCGACATTGGCGACCAGCGCATCCATGGCCTGCTTGCGGGCGCAGGCATCGACATGGAAATGCAGAAACGCCGCATCGCCGCCCTTTCCGGCGGGCAGAAGGCGCGGCTTGCCATGCTGGCGCTCAGGCTGGCGGAGCCGAATTTCTACCTGCTGGACGAGCCGACCAACCATCTGGATATTGAGGGGCAGGAAGCGCTGGAGACGGAAATCATCAGCCGCGAAGCCAGCTGCGTGTTCGTCTCGCATGACAGGCGTTTCGTTCGGGCTGTCGGAACCCGCTTCTGGCTGATCGACAAGCGCAAACTGGTGGAAGTCGACGATCCCGAAGGATTTTTCGCCTCGGCCTGATGGTTTTGAAAAGCAAACGCCCGTCAGCCCAAAAGGCTGGCGAGGCGTGGATCGCCGGCGAAATCCAAAACCGCAAAACCCGTTCTGCGCATCGGAAATTCGCAAAGCGCCTGCACCCCCGTTTTCGACAGGTGGATGCGCCAGCTCATCCGTTCCACCGGCGTCTTCGCGGCAAAAGCCGTCGGCGACAGAACCGCGATGTTGAGGCCGCCGGCGGGGTCACGTACCGAGCGATAGAGGATAGCTTCGATCTTCGCCAGACGTGCCTGATCGGCCAGCGCCTGGCATGGCTCGTAATTCTGCAGATCGGTCCACAGGCGAGCGTCCCGGTTCAGTTCAGGTTTCGTCAGATTGAGCGCCGCATCGGTGGCGATACGTGCGGCGAAGGCGGAATAGTCGGCGGGATTGGCAGGCAGCGGCGTTCCGGGCGATTCGGCATAAAACAGCAGCCGGTAAAAGGCCATTTCGGCCAGCGCCGTCTCCACTTTTTGGGCGGCGTAATAAACGCCTTCGGTATAGCCCGCGCGACGGAAGCGCGAACCATGCGGATAGGCGGCTCCATACCGGAAGGGCGTGGCGAGAAGATAATCGAAACCGGCGCAATCAGGCGGAAACGGCCGCTTGCTCGTCTCCAGAATATCTTCCAGCAGCGATTGCTCCTCCACCGTATCCACCAGTTTCATGGTGGAAACCTGATGCTGCGCTTCCACCAGCCGCCAGTATTTTCCCGATACGGTGCGTTTTTCAGACAGGAGCGCGTCGGGCGTCCAGATAGGAGAGGACATCGATCAATCCGGTAATGGTGGTCAGTTTGTCGGCAGGCACGGCGTTCAGCGCGACATTGCGATTGCGCAGCCAGTTTTTCGCCACGGCCTCATCGCCGCCGGCAATCGCATCCAGCGAGCGGAAAACCCGGATCAGCAGCACCGCAAGCTCGAAGGATTTGGCGCCCGGTTCCAGCAGGAAATCGAGCCGCTTCATGCGCGACACGGTGGGGGCGGAAACGCCGAGAATATCGGCCGTGCGAGCGGCATTGAGGCCCAGCCGCTCGGCGGCGGCGATAACGGCCTTGGTAACGACCCTGCCCTGTGAGGCGGGATCCATGGCGCTCTTGGCGTGAATATTCATGGCGCATATCCTTTCCTTGGAAAGAATATAGCATTTTTCTTTCTGAAAACAAGAAGGCCGGGATGAACCCGGCCTCATTGTTCACATGGATTGCTCCCGCGAATTGGATCAGGCCACCGAGACCGGCACTTCCGTGGAGGTGCGCATGGCGTGGCTGTAGGGGCAGACGATGTGAGCGGCGGCAACCAGCTTTTCGGCAACTTCGCGCTCGACGCCCGGAATATTGGCCTTCAGCGACACTTCGATGCCGAAACCGCCGCCGTCTTCGCGCGGGCCGATGCCGACGGTCGCCGTCACAGTCGTGTCTTCAGGAATTTTTACTTTTTCCTTGCCGGCGACAAATTTCAGCGCGCCCAGGAAGCAGGCGGAATAACCGGCCGCAAAAAGCTGCTCCGGATTGGTGCCACGGGCGCCATCGCCGCCCAGTTCCTTCGGAACGGTGAGGGTGACGTCAAGAACACCGTCTTCCGACTTGGCGTTGCCGGCGCGGCCACCGGTGGCGGATGCTTTGGTCGTGTAGAGAATGGGCATGACATTTACTCCTTCGGGTTGATGTGAATATCTTGTAGACCACAATTAAATTGTGCGCAATATAATTTTGCACATTGAATGCGATTTTGTTTTTTGCGATAATTTTCAAGAAATTTCGCCGCGCATCCATGCGGCAGGAACCGAAAGCGGGGGCTGATTGTTCCCCTCCCGGTTGATTTTGGAGCAGGAAAATGGACGCAGCGGGCGACGAGAAGACAATGGAAAGCCTGTTGAGGCTGGACCAGCAGATATGTTTTGCCCTTTATGGCGCGGCGCACGCCTTCACGCGCGCCTATAAGCCGTTGCTCGACCCGATCGGGCTGACCTATCCGCAATATCTTGTCATGATGGCGCTATGGGAAAAGGAGACATCCACCGTCAAGGCGCTCGGCGAAATGCTGGGCCTCGATTCGGGCACGTTGTCGCCGCTGCTGAAACGGCTCGAACATGCGGGGCTGATCACCCGCAAACGCGGCACGGTGGACGAGCGGCAGGTGCTGGTGGCCTTAACGCCCAAGGGCGCGGACCTCAAAAAAGAGGGCGTGAAGATCATGGCAGCAATCGGCGGCGCCACCGGCTGCGGGCTGGAGGAACTGGCCCAGCTGCGGGACCGGGTGAATGCGTTGAAGGATGGCCTTTCGAGGGGTTGACCCCCTGAAAACAAGGGGTCGGAAAGGATTTATTAACTAGTTCCCGATAAAGTTGCATTTATATTTTATGCAGCTAATATGATTTGAAGCTGCATTTCCAGCCCCAAAAGCCGATGAAGGCATTTTGCGGTAGATTTCAAAAGGCATATTGATGACTTTGATCTCTGCGAATTCGATGGCATTGACCATTCTCAATCAAATTTTTTCCACGCGGGACATCTCACAGAATAGAGCCGCTAACTCGATCCTCAATATTGTCGCAGACAGCCCGCAGAAGACTGCGCAAGCCATTGACACGATCGTATCGCTTGCTTCCCGCGTTACCAAAGTAAAACAGGAGACTGTTGCCACAAAGGAGATAGTCTCCGCCGCCATTCCGCAGGCAACGGTAAGCGCGATGAACGCCGCGGCGACGTCTATAATGTCGTCCTCTTACATCAAGCCGATCGAACGGACAGCGGAGAATGCAGAAGCGATTGTAAAGGAGCTAATATCCATGGCTTCGAGAACCAGTCCGCGCCAAGTATCAAAAATCATTGTGCCAGCGCGCGAAGAGTACGATGCCCAGTACACTGAGTGGGGTGCAAAACGCATCGCGAATGGTGAGGATGAGGCGCTTGTGAAAAAGCAGGTCGCGTATTTTATCAGTGACCGAGTTTACGAAGGCCAAGTCAAAATGGCGGAACTCAACAACTCTCTCGATGGAACATATTGCGAAGTGTCGAGACAGTATATGCATGACAGCGAAAAAGCGCTTAAGGAATTTTTCGGTTCCGCCATAGTTCTTAAACTGGGTGAAAATGGTCAGGTGTCGGTTACACCCGGTACGCTATATTACGGCAACGGGCAGAAAATGGTTGAGTACAAAGAAACCGGCGAACTGGAAATTTTCGACAAAATGGGGAGCTTGGTAAAAGCCTACAAAAAATCGGAACTCCAGTCGTATTCAAGTTGAGAGTGCCCCGTCGGTTTTCCGACGGAGCGCCGACCCTTTAACTCATGCAAGCAAGCCAAATTCAAACATAGAAGGGACCAGTGATGCAGCCGAGACGTCAGAAAGCACAATTTGCAAACCGTCCACGCTAATATTGGCGTGTCCGTTGACACCGTCTGCAATCATAAGATCCGCAAAATCGTCTGCTATCGCGGTGTCAAACCGTATTCTATCACTTCCTAACTGGAAGTCTTTGATAGTGTCTTGCGCGTTCCTGACGGAAAAATAGAACGTGTCAGCGTCAGCCCCACCCCAAAGAACGTTTTCACCATCTCCACCTTCGATCAAATCGCTGCCTGCGCCTCCGTCGAGAACATCGTTTCCAGCTCCGCCGCGCAACTGGTCATTTCCAGCTTCACCAAATAGCTTGTCTGCGCCGTCCCCACCGCTAAGCTGGTCGGTTCCAGTCCCACCATAAAGACTGTCATCGCCTCCATCGCCATACAGAAGGTCGTTACCACCTTGGCCGTTAAGGTAGTCGTTTCCATCACCACCATAGAGCTTATCGTTCCCGGCCGCGTTCAAATCCGCAATCCAGCGATTAGCACTGGTAGAGTCGCCGAATAGTCTGTCATTGCCACCATTGCCGTAAAGCGTGTCGTTCCCGCCATCGCCTTGAACTGTCTCACCGAGCCTGCCGCCGATGAACGTATTATCGTTCGCCCTGCCATAGATCGTAACGCTGGAATCCATGTACTTAACACTCGAAAAATCAACTTTTCCTGCAAAGTAGACGGGCTCCACCGGCCATTGGCTAAACTGATTGAATTGAATTTTTTCAATACTGCTCAAGCCATTATCGGCAATCATGATGGCGGTCCACGAGTAGCCCGACGTTGGAGAGACATAAATTCTATCCTCCCCTTCACCGCCATAAAACCGCTCCCACCCGTTCTGGACTCCACCTAGACCGCCAAACGCACTGCCGCCAAGCTGAAACGTATCGTTCCTAACCGCGCCGTAACGATCACCATAATAACCCGTGTTCATTATAATAAAAAATGGCCGCAGCACGTTTCGTGTTGCAGCCATTATTTTTCAGCTCGGTCAGCTTATGTACTGAATGTGGTTCGGATGCTCCGTCAGCTTACTGCCACACCACCACACGCGCCTTTTGCGGCACGCGGTCGTAGAGGTCGATGACGTCCTGGTTCATCAGGCGCACGCAGCCGGAGGAGACGGCCTTGCCGATGGAGTTCCATTCCGGCGAGCCGTGCAGGCGGTAGAGCGTGTCCTTGCCGTTCTGGAAGATATAAAGGGCGCGCGCGCCGAGCGGGTTCTTCAGGCCGGGCGGCATGCCACCGTTCTTGGAAGAATATTTGGTGAGTTCCGGCTGGCGGGCGACCATTTCGTCCGGCGGGGTCCATTTCGGCCATTTCTGACGCCACTGGATGACGCCCTCGCCCGACCAGGCGAAACCTTCGCGGCCGATGCCGACGCCGTAACGCATGGCGCTGCCGCCCGGCTCCACCACGTAAAGGAAGCGCGAGCGCGTATCGACGACGACGGTGCCGGGGCGTTCGCCGGTCGGATCGACAACCCGCTGGCGATAATAACGGCGGTCGATCTTCTGATAGGGCACGGCGGGAATGACGTAACCGCCATCCTCAACAGAGCCGTACATGACGGCCAGTTCCGCATCGCTGACGCCCGGCGAGAACATCTGCCGGAAATCGCTGCCGATGGCGCCTGCCTGCTGGCGAATGGCGCCTCCCGGACCGGATGAGGCACAGCCTGCGAGAAGCGAAGCGGAGGAGATGCCGAGAAGGGAAAGGAAGGTGCGTCTGGAAAAATCTGTGTCGGTACTTGTCATAAGGCCGGGTTGTCCCACATTTCGAACGGCTATATCGCCGTTGTACGTCATTTGTTCCGTTTCATGCGTATTGCGAAAATAGTTAACCGACCGCTAAAAGCCAGTCACAAGGCGCCGGCGGAATGGGTCTGGCAACTCTTTCTTTTAGAACGTGTTCAGATAACCACAATCTGCGCCCCTTGCGGCACACGCTCATAGAGATCGATCACATCCTGATTGAGCATGCGCACGCAGCCGGAGGACGTCGCCTTGCCCACGGATTGCCAGTCCGGCGTGCCGTGCACGCGGTACAGCGTGTCCTTGCCGTCCTTGAAAATATAAAGCGCGCGCGCGCCGAGCGGATTGTTGAGACCTGGCGTCATGCCGCCATTGGCAGCGGAGATGGAGGCGAGTTCCGGCTGGCGCTTGACCATTTCATCCGGCGGCGTCCAGCGCGGCCATTTTGCCTTCCACTGGATTTTGCCGCGACCCGACCAGGCATAACCGTCGCGCCCCAGCCCAACGCCGTAACGGATCGCCTTGCCGCCGGACTGCACGAGATAAAGAAAATGCTGTTTCGTATCGACCACGATGGTGCCCGGCGCTTCCGCCGTCTGGTAGCTCACTTCCTGCCTGAGATAACGCGGATCGATGCGGCCATAGGGAATGGCCGGCAACGAGCGATCATCGTCGCGGATCGGGCCATATATGACCCGGTGCAGCGGATTGGAAACCGGCAGGCCATAAGCCATGGCCTGACCACGTCCCTGAGGGGCGTTATAACCTTGCACCTGTGGGGCTTGCAGCCCCTGGCCGCGCACTGGCGGACCGTATTCCTGATGGAAGCGGGTTCTGAACAGATCCGGCGGGCGGGTTGAAAGCTGGCCCGGCTGCGGCGGCAGTTCCGGCTGGCGATTGGAGCTGACGGAGTTGAAATTGAACACCGGCGCCGTTTCCCTGACGAAAACATCCGGGTCCATCCGGGTCGTATCCGTCACGAAAAGGCAACCGCCCAGCAGCGGCAGAACCGCAAGAGCCATCAGAGAGGCCGCCCGGCGACCATTTTTCAAAAGGAGTGCTATCATCTGAACCGCTTCATGGAATCCAATCTGCCGGCATGATGGACCCCGCGGCTGGCGCGAAGCTGGCGTCGTTTTTTCAAAAAAATCGAAAAACCGCATTTTTCCTCTTGAAGCTCTAGTTGCTAGAGGTGCCAGATTGGCTGTCGAGTGGAATTCAGGAGCGAACCATGAATATTTCGACACGCCGCAGTTTGAACGGAGCATCGGAGGACCTGACCTTTTCGGTCGGCGGCATGGATTGCGGCAGCTGCGCGGCGAAGATCGAAACCGCGCTCTCCCGCCTGCCCGGCGTCGGCGACGTCAAGGTTTCCGTCGCTCGCGAAAGGCTGAACCTTTCGTTGGCGGAGAACAAGACTCCGGTCGAAAAGATCGAGGATACGTTGCGCAAGCTCGGCTTCAAGCCCGCTCTGCTGCCGCGCGACAAAGCGCCCGCTGCAAAGGTCGAAGCCGATCATCATGATCATTCCTCCTGCGGCGGCCACCACCATGACGAGGCCGAAACGGGCGCGGACAAGAGCAACGCGCTGATCTTTTCAGTCGGCGGGATGGATTGCGGCAGCTGCGCGGCCAAGATCGAAACCGCGCTTTCCCGTTTGCCCGGCGTCGGCGACGTCAAGGTTTCGGTGGCCCGCGAAAGGCTGAACCTCTCGCTTGCCGAGAACAAGACCCCGGTCGACAAAATCGAGGACACGCTGCGCAAGCTCGGCTTCAAACCCGCTCTGCTGCCGCAGGAAAAGACCGCACGCGAAAAGACGCCGGATCATAAGCACGAACATGACCATGATCACGCGACATGCGGTGGCCATCACGATCACGACCATTCCGGGCATGATCACGCAGCACACGACCATTCGGGACACGAGCACCATTCCTGCAACGGGCATGACCACGATCACTCCGGCCATGATCATTCAGGTCACGATCACGGACACGACCATGCGGGCCACTCCCACGCTGCCGCGCCTGCCGCCGCAAGCCAGAGCGCCGAGATAGGGCACGCCCATGGCGCGGACGAAAAAGGTGCATGGTGGCGCACCGCCAAGGCGCGCAACACCTTCACCGGCACCATTCTGGTCGCGATTGCCTATGCGGCGGAACTGACCTTCCCGGCCTGGGGAAGTTACGCCTTCGTCGTCGCGACGCTCGCCACGCTTTTCCCCATCGCGAAGAACGCCGTCAACGCCGCCCGTTTCGGCGCGGTCTTCACCATTGAGATGCTGATGACGATTGCCGCCATCGGCGCGATCATCATCGGCGAGGCGGAAGAGGCGGCCATCGTCGTGCTGCTCTTCTCCGTCGGCGAATTGCTGGAAGGTTTTGCGGCCGCCCGCGCTCGCTCCGGCATCAAGGCGCTCGGTTCGCTCTTGCCAAAAACCGCGATGGTGGAGGAAAACGGATCGCTTCGGCAGATCTCCGCCGATCAGGTGCGCATCGGCCAAGTGGTCGTGGCGCGCCCCGGCGACCGTATCGCCGCCGACGGCGTAGTCATGGAAGGCCAGTCCAGCGTCGACGAATCGCCGATGACCGGCGAGAGCATTCCGGTCGCGAAAGAAAAGGGCGACCGAGTCTTCGCCGGCTCGATCAACCATGACGGTTCGCTGCGCATCCGTGTCGACCGCGCGCCGGAAGACAACACCATTGCCCGCATCATCACGCTTGTCGAGGAAGCGCAGGATGCCCGCGCCCCGACCGAGCGCTTCATCCAGAGCTTCTCGCGTTATTACATGCCGCTGATCGTCGCGATCTCGGTGCTGACCATCATCGTGCCGCCGCTTGTCGGTCTTGGTGACTGGGATACCTGGATTTATCGCGGTCTCGCGCTGCTCCTGATCGGTTGCCCCTGCGCCTTGGTCATCTCCGTTCCCGCGGCGATTGCCTCCAGCCTTTCGGCTGCGGCGCGCCACGGCATGCTGGTGAAAGGCGGCGCTGTCATCGAGATGCTGGCGCGCACCGAAACCGTCGCCTTCGACAAGACCGGCACGCTGACGCTCGGTGAGCCCGTCGTGACGGATGTGATCGCGCTTGACGGCAACGAGGCCGAACTGATTGCGCAGGCCGCGACCATCGAAAACGAGTCGAGCCACCCGCTCGCCCGCGCCATCGTCAATCATGCCGAAAAGGCCGGCGTGAAGCCCCTGCCCGGCTCCAACATCAAGGCGATTTCCGGTCGCGGCATGCAGGGCACTGTCGGCGGCAAGGAGCTGTTCATCGGCGCACCGCGCTTTGCGACTGAGGTCGGAACGCTCTCGAAGGACCTTTCCGATCGCATTTCCGCGCTGGAAAGCGAAGGCAAGACGGTGGCTGTCGTGATGACCGGCGGCGCGGCAAGCGGCCTCTTCGCCATGCGCGACGAGCCGCGCAAGGATGCGGCCGAAGGTGTGAAAGCGCTGAAGGATATGGGCATTTCCTCGCTGATGCTGTCGGGCGACAATGCCCGCACCGCACGCGCCATCGGCAACAAGCTGGGCCTTGAGGCGCGCGGCGAACTGCTGCCGCAGAACAAGGTCGAGGAAATCCGCAAGCTGGCCGAAAAGAAAACCGTTGTCATGGTGGGCGACGGCATCAACGATGCGCCTGCCCTTGCTGCCGCCAGCGTCGGTGTCGCCATCGGTTCCGGTACGGATGTGGCGATGGAGGCGGCGGATGCGGCGCTGATGCGCAATAATGTCGGCGATGCCGCGCGCCTCATCGGCTTGTCACGCGCCACCATGAGCAATATCCGCCAGAACGTAACCATCGCGCTTGGTCTGAAAGCGGTCTTCCTGGTGACCACCGTAACCGGCGTTTCAGGCCTGTGGCTCGCCGTTTTCGCCGACACCGGCGCGACGGTTCTGGTCACCGCCAACGCTATGCGGCTGCTCGGCTATTTCAACCGCAAGGGCTGAAATTCCATTTGCGTGCACGACGGCCGGGCCTCGTCCATCGAGGCCCGGCCGTCTTATTTACGGCATATTGACAAACTAATTGCGTCCAATACATACCGCGTACCGCCGTTTTCCACGCGCGTGACAAACGATTCCAAGCGCAGGAGCGCTGACATTGGCAAAGACTGGCTATAACCGCATTGCGTATCGCGCGATCAAAATCGGCGGCAATATCGTGAAGGTTATTCTCTCCATCGATCTTTTTTTGCGGCCAGGCAGAAGAAAAACGCTTCCGCAGTATCGGCCTGCCAGGCGCAGCCCGAAATCGGAAAAAGCCATTCCCCGCATCATCTGGCAGACCAATTACTCCAACCGGGTAACGACGCCGATCTATGCGAATTTCCTGTTCAACCGTTGGCTGACGCCGGAATTCGAATATCGCTATCATGATGACGAGGCATGCCAGGCCTATATCGACCGGCATTTTCCCGGACGTTACGCCGATGCCTTCCGCCGCCTGCAGGTGGGCGCCGCCAAGGCCGATTTCTGGCGTATTCTGGTGCTTCTGCAGGAAGGCGGCATCTATCTCGATATCGATTCCAATTTTGCGGCTCGCCCGGAAGATGTGATCGGCACGGATGAAGAAGCCGTTTTCATTGCCATGAAAGACGGCGAAATCACAAATTACTTCATGGCATCAAAACCCGGCCACCCGGCGCTCAGGCTGATAGCCGATCGTATTGCCCAAAATATCGAAGACGGGACGCTCGTCAGCGTCTATGACATGACCGGCCCGACGGTGGTGCATGCCGTCGTCAAGGAACTGGGCCTGCCTGTCCGCAATTACCGCGAAATGTGTACCCAGGGGCAGTTCACCAACAAGCGCGCCCAATATGCCGACAAGAAGGACGGCGCATGGTGGGCGGAGCAGGCCAAAACCGCAATCGTCAAAAACTAGCGGCGGCCTTTCTGCTGGAGGCGAAACTGGCGCCTCAGGCGAAACTGTTGAAAAAGCGGATGCTTTCCTCGACCGCATGCGGAACAACACCATTATGGGTGCCGGGCAAGAGCGTTTTGTCGACCTTGAAACCCGATGTCAGGGCGCGATCCACGAAAAGCTGGTGATCGGCATCGAAAGGCCGTTCCTCCGTGCCCCGCAAAAGCAGCGCCGGACATTTGAGGCTGGGGCCGAAACAGACGGAGGAGCGCATGATGAATTCGCGCTCGTCGGTCTCGTCGAAACAGATCTCGTCGCTATAGCGGTTGAAATAACGCCAGGAACTGACGCCGGCGGAGATGGGTGCTGCGGCGCGAAACGTCCGGCTCATCGCGGCCAGAAGCGTCAGCGTGCCGCCATTGGAATGGCCGGCGATGAAGAAGCGGTTTCTGTCGATGCCGGGAAGATTTTCCAGATAGGCGGCGGCGGCCAGCGCATCCGTCGTTTCGTCGTAAAAGCCGGAATAATTGCCGCTCTGGCCGTTTTCACCACGGAAGGATGGCAGAAGCACGACATAGCCCGCTTCCCAATAGGGCTTCATCAGCGCCCAATGGCCGTCCCCGGTGGCGTTGCCGCCGTGGAGGAAAAGAACGGCGGGCTTTAGCGTTTTTGAGGGCTGGTAGCGGGAGAGCCACGCGACAAGCGCAATGGAACCGTCCGGCCCGCCCGGATAGGTGATCCGTGTCGCCCCGGGCGGCGTGCCGAGCGCGGAAGATTTTTCCGGTGCCGGCATTTTTCGCAGGAGATGGGTGTGGAAATGCCGACGCGCCACCGCATAATCCTGCCGCTCCAGCGGCAGCACCTCTGGCGCAGCAATGCCCGCTTTCGCACGGGGTGGTAAAAATGCGGACGCTGACAGCCCCATGGCGCCGGCCACAAGGCTTCGCCGCGTCAGGCCCGGCGAGATGGCGCCGCTCTTTTCCTGTCCGAAGGCTTGGGAAAGAAAGCGTTTGTCTGCCATATGGTCACCTGCGGGGGATGGTTATTAGAGCAGTTCAACACTGCGGCTTGAGGCTGTCCAATCACGGATTCGCGAATGACAACAATGTATTCGCAGCCATCATGGCAATTTCGGGACAGCGTCTCTCCGTTCCTGCGCCTGCCGCGGGGGATGAGGGACGGTCAAGGCGCCGTTACCCTTCCACGCCGTCGATCATCGCCACCAGAGTCGAGAGCCTGTCCGCCTCCGCCGGCACCTTGTCGGCGCGAAGCCGCGAAATGCGCGGGAAGCGCATGGCCACGCCGGATTTGTGGCGGGTGGAGCGGTTGATGCCTTCGAAGGCCACCTCCAGCACGAAACCGAAATCCGGCGTCGCGCGCACCGCCCGCACCGGGCCGAAACGCTCGACGGTGTTGTCGCGCACGAATTTGTCCAGCACCTCCAGCTCCGCATCGGTGAAACCGAAATAGGCCTTTCCGACCGGCACCAGCTGTTCGCCATCCTCACCTTCCGCCCAGACGCCAAAGGTGAAATCGGAATAATAGCTCGATCTTTTGCCGTGGCCGCGCTGGGCATACATCATGACGGCGTCGATGTTATAAGGATCGCGTTTCCACTTGAACCAGGGGCCCTTGGCGCGCCCGGCCTGGTAGGTGCTGTCACGGCGCTTGATCATGACGCCCTCGATCACAGGATCGGGCGGTGCGGCACGAAGCGTATCGAGTTCCTGCCAGCTGGAAAAGCCAATCAGCGGCGAGAGGTCGAAGCGATCATGCGGCGCGTGCTCGATAATATCCGAGAGGCGGCCGCGGCGCTCCATGTAGCTTTCGGCGCGAATATCGTTCTCGCCCTCGAACAGCAGGTCATAGGCGCGAATGAAGGCGGGATAATCATCCAGCATCTTCGCAGTCACCGTCTTGCGGTTCAGCCGCTGCTGCAAGTCGGAAAAGGTGCGGGTGAGATTGTTGGAGCGCGACGTGCCTCCAATCAGCAATTCGCCATCCATCACGCCTTCGAAATCGATTGCCTCCAGAACATCGGGAAAGGCGGCGGAGATATCGTCGCCGGAGCGGGAATAGAGTTTTCGCGTGGCGCCGGCGCGGGACAATTGCACGCGAATACCGTCCCATTTCCATTCGGCGGCATAGTCGGCCGGGTCCAGCGCATCGAGGTCGCCATCGGAAACCGGCGTCGCCAGCATGACCGAATGGAAGATGGCGGGCGTCGCCAGAACCGGCCGCCCGGACTTCCCCTCAAGCCACGCGAAAAGCGGCGTATAGGGCGGCGTCAGCCCGTGCCAGAGGGTTTCGATCTCGGTGATGTCTTTGCCGGCGAAATCCGCCAGCGCCTGCCGTGCCAGCCGCGCCGAAACGCCGATGCGCAGGCTGCCGGTTGCGAGTTTGAGGAAAGCGAAACGCGAGGACGTATCGAGCCTATCCAGGAGGTCGCGCACCGCGCCGCGCACCTCGGTACGCCCCAGCGAATTCATCAACGTTACGACCTCTCCGAGGCGCGGATCCTGCGCCTCGGCGTCATCCGCGCCACCGATATTGCCCCAGACCAGCGAGATGGTCTCGGCAAGATCGCCGACATAATCATAGGAATAACGAAACAGCACCTCGTCCATCCGCTCCATGACCAGTTCGCGCAGCATGGCCGGCTTGACGCTCTTGAGGTCCAGCGTGCCGGCAATCGCCGCCAGACCGTAACCCCGGTCGGGATCGGGCGTATCGCGGAAATAATCGGTGAGCAGCTTCAGTTTGCCGTTGCGCGACGGGGTGAGAACGAGACGGTCGAGCAGCGTGGCGAAGGCTTTCATCTCAGTCCCCCTCATCCTCGTAACCGACCAGATGCAGCGGCTTGGCGGCAATACCCTGCAATTGACACCAGCGCACCAGCGCCTCCTCACGGCCATGGGTGACCCAGACGGCCTGCGGGGAAATTTCCTTGATCGTCTCCAGCAGTTCCGGCCAGTCGCAATGGTCGGAGATCACCAGTGGCAGCTCTACTCCGCCCTGCTTCGCCCTCTGCCGCACCATCATCCAGCCGGACGCGAAGGCGATCAGCGGTTCGTTGAAGCGCCGTGCCCAGCGTTCCTGAAAGGCGGAGGGCGGGCCGACGACGATCGCGCCCTTGAAGGCGGAGGGATCGCTTTTTTCGAGCGTTGCGGGGCGCAGATCGCCGAGATCGATGCCCTGCGAGATGTAATAATCACACAGCCGTGCCAGCGCGCCGTGAATGTAAATGGGATCGGAATAACCGTTGTCGCGGAGCAGACGGATGACGCGCTGCGCCTTGCCAAGCGAATAGGCCCCGACGAGGTGGGTGCGGTCGGGAAACTGTTTGATGGAGGTGAGCAGCTTGGCCGTTTCCACGCGCGGCAGCGGATGATGAAACACCGGCAGGCCGAAGGTGGCCTCTGTGATGAAGACATCGCAGGGCACCGTCTCGAAGGGCGCGCAGGTGGGGTCCACGCCGCGCTTGTAGTCTCCCGAGGCGACGATGCGCATCCCGTTCATTTCCACGGAGATTTGCGCCGAACCCAGCACATGGCCTGCTGGATGGAAACCGACGGTAACGCCGTTTACCTCCACCCTTTCGCCGAATGCGACCGCCTGCTCGCTGCCGCAGAAATCCTCGCCATAACGGATGCGCATTATATCCAGCGTCTGGCGCGTGGCCAGCACCGCGCCATGGCCGGCGCGGGCGTGGTCGGAATGACCGTGGGTGATGAGCGCCCGCGCCACCGGGCGGACGGGATCGATATAAAAATCACCCGCCGGGCAATAAAGGCCCTTGGGCGTGGAATTCAACAGCTGTTCCGGCTTCATATTCATTGAGATAGGGCCGCCCGCGCGAATCTAAAGTGCTGCGAGCATAACGCGGAACGTGCATTAAATTTCCAGCGGCGGTGTTTTTGTTGTGTAGGACCGTGATGGTGAAACACATTGCACGGCCCGTCCTTTCCCTCATTCTGCGCTCGTCACAGGGATGAAGGTATGGTGAGCAACGTGAACAAGGCGCATCAATCCCATCGAACCGTATTGCGTGACGGCCTTTACTCCCCCGCCCCTTCGGCCGGCTTCGCCTCAACCGCCGCCGGTAGCCGCACCGGCTTCAGCATCAGCGCCGCGGCAAGGCCGATGGCGGCGGTTGCGGCGGCCGCGAAGAACAGCGGCGTAAACGCATCCGAGTAGAGCGCGGCGACGGCGGCCTGTGAGGCGGCGGGGAGTTCGGAGAGGATTTTCGGCGTCAGTTCCTCGATCTTGCCGACACCGGGAATATTGACCGCGACACCTTTCAGGCTCGAGGACACGATGGCGCCATAGACAGAAATGGCAATCGCCGCGCCGCCCATGCGGGTCAGCGTCACCGCGCCGCTCGCCGCGCCGATATCCGCCTTGGGCGCGGAATTTTGCACGCCGATGATCGGCGCCTGCTGGCCGAGCCCGACAGCAAAGCCTTGTGCCAACATGAGGACCGCAATCATCCAAAGCGGCGTTCCGGCATGCATCTGCGTGAAGAGCAGCATGGCGATGACGTTGATGGTAAGACCCGCCACAGAGAAGGGCTTGTAGACGCCGGTGATCGAAATCAGCCGTCCGGCCGAAAGCGAGCCCATGACAATGCCGCCGGTGACGGCGATGAAGAACAGGCCGGCATGTGAGGGCGAAAGCCCGGTCGTGGTCTGCAGGAACAGGGCATAATAATTGACCATGCCGATGCCGATGCCGCCGCTGGTCAGCGAGACTATCATCAAGAGCGGAAAGGTGCTGTCCTTGAATAGCCTGAGCGGCACCACCGGTTCCGGCGCGCGGCGTTCCACCTGCACCCAGAGAAAAGCGGCGATGACGGCGAAAGCGATAATGCCGAGACTGGGGGCTGCGATGAGCGAGCCGAACAATTCGCTGCTGTCAGCCCAGAAGACCACGCTGGCAATGGTGGCCGCCAAAAGGACCGCGCCGAGATAATCGATCTTCGGCTGGCGCGCCGGGCGGCGGTAAGGCAGCATCAATGCCAGCCCTGCAATGACGATGATGCCGAGCGGCAGGTTAATGAGGAAGATTGACCGCCAGCCGAACAGGTCGCTCATCGTACCGCCGAGGATCGGGCCGACACTGCCTGACGCCATGATGGTGAGGCTGGAATAGCTCTGGTAGCGGGCGCGTTCACGCGGCTCGAACAGATCTGCATTGACGGAAAAGATCGAGACCATAATGCCGCCGCCGCCAAGCCCCTGCAACACGCGGGCGGCAATCAGGGTGTCCATCGACCATGCCAGCCCGCAGGCCAGCGAACCCAGCGTGAAGATGACGACCGCCGCGATCATCACATATTTGCGGCCGAACAGATCGCCGAGCTTGCCATAGACAGGCATGACAGCACTGGTCGCCAGCAGATAGGCCGAGCCGATCCAGCCGAAACGCTCCAGCGCGCCGAATTCACCGACAATGGTGGGAAGCGCTGTCGATACGATCTGGTTATCGAGAGTTGCCATGAACATGGCCAGCATCAGGAACAGAAAGACGATGAGCCTGCGCCGATGATCCGACACAAGCGGCGCCACGGGGGCGGTGGACATATCCATGAAAAATCTCGTTGGCTACGGCGGTTTTGCTACGGCAATTTGTGTGCTATCAGCACATATATGTCAATGGCAAGTTTTTGACATCCATGTTATTCGCGCTAAATGTGATCGCGAACTGGCAATGAAAGGAACGGCAAAGCGTGGCGAGCGAGGAAAACTGGAACGAGGATCTGCCCGAGGACATCAAGCGGATCGGCAATACGATGACGCGCATGCGCATCATGATCGGCCGCCGCATCATCGGCCGCATGGCGCTTGCCAAGCTCGCTCCGGGTCTTGAACTCTCCCATATAGACGTTCTCGACATTCTGCGCCGCACCGAAGGCGATGTTACCGTGGGTGCGATTGCCGAGGGCATGCGCATCGATCCCTCACGCGGTAGCCGGGTGGTGGCGGATATGGTGGGACGCGGCCTGCTGAAACGCAGCGTTTCCCAGGAAGACGGCCGCCGCAGCATTGTCGAGATTACGCCGCTCGGCACCAGCCTTTTGCAGGAAATGCGCCGGACCAAGATGAGCGTCATCGAGGACGTGATGGATGGCTGGCCGGCGGAGGATGTGGAGACATTCGCCCGCCTGTTCGAACGCTTTATCGACCGTTTCGAATATCGCCTGTCACCGGATACGGACCTATTCGCGGATCAGAAAAAATCATAGTTGGCCCAGGGATCTGCAACTTCACTTTAAAGCGACGAAACCGTAACGTGCGGCGCATCGAACTGGTCAAGGGGTAATTTCGATGTTGACGATTTACGGTGTCTACCGTTCCCGCGCCACGCGCACGCTGTGGCTTGCGGGTGAACTGGGCATAGAATTCAAGCATGTGCCCGTCATACAGGCCCGCCGCCTTGCCGATCCGCTGGCTGCGGATGCGCCGCTCAACACGCTGTCTCCCGCATTTCTCGCCGTCAACCCGATGGGTACCATTCCCTGCATTGAGGATGACGGCATGGTGCTTTACGAATCCATGGCCATCAATCTCTACCTTGCCCGCAAATATGGCGGACCGATTGCGCCGGTCGATCTGAAGGAAGATGCGGCGATGCTGCAATGGTCCTTCTTCGCCGCCACCGAAATCGAGACCAATTCGCTGAAGATTTCCTCCGCCATCGCCGAGGGCCTGTCGGAAAGCGATACTGGTAAGGCTGTTATCGACGTCGCCGCCCGCCTGCTGAAGCGCCCCTTCCGGGTGCTGGAACAGCATCTCGCCACCCATGATCATCTGGTGGGAGACCGTTTCACCGTGGCCGATCTCAACGCGGCGGAAATCGTTCGTTACGCGCAGGGCCACAAACCGCTGTTCGATGCCCATCCGGCGCTGAAAGCCTGGCTGGATCGTTGCCAGGCCCGCACGGCGTTCAAGACCATGTGGGACAGCCGGGCCGCCGAGGCGGCTTGACACGAGCTTTGGGCGCGGACTGGAGACGTCCCTCCGTACTCAACGTCATCCTCGGGCTTGTCCCGAGGATTCAACCACGTCAAATAAAATCAATACGTTGCAGATCCTCGGGACAAGCCCGAGGATGACGACAGTAACTATTAACCCCTCTCGCCCGCAAGCGCCCGCTGCACCGCCGGCCGGTCGTTCATGCGGCGGAAATGGTCGTGCACCTTCGGGAAGCGGGCAATATCCACGCCGTCGCTTTCCAGCCAGCCGGACATGACGAAAAGATAGGGATCGGCAACCGAATAAGCGGTGCCCAGAACCCATGGGCCGTGCAGCATGCCGTGTTCGATCAGTTCGAAGCACTCGCCCATGGTCTGCGGCACTTTCGCCTTCATATCGGCCAGCGAACTTTCCTCATTCGCCCAGCGGCTGCCCCGCCGGCCGTGGGCATGGGCGACATGCACCGTCGAAGAAATGAAGGAGTTGAAGGACTGCATCAACGCGAATTCGAAGGGATCGTCGAGTGGCGCGAGTTTCTTCTCAGGCGCCATCTGGGCGATGAAGGCGAGGATGGCGGGCGTCTCCGTCAGCACGCCGCTTGCCGTTGCCAGCGCCGGCACGCGGCCCTTGGGATTGATCTTTAAAAATGCCTCGGAGCGTTGCTCGCCTTCCGCAAAATTGACGCGGTGGGCCTTGTAAGGCAGGCCGGATTCCTCAAGCACGATATGGCTGGCGCGGGAACAGGAACCGGGAGAAAAAAACAGTGTGAACATGGGTATGCGACCTCCAAAGCAATGAAGCGCCCGTTTCTTCCTCGTACGGACGCCGACCCGCGGCGACCAAGGGATGGCCGTCACACGCAGGGCGCACCATCATCGTGCCGGCAAACGGCCGCGTCAAAGGTTATTTAGAGACCGACGACCCTGACATCGCCGACATGGATGCCGTTCCAGTTGCGCATCTGCCGGTTCGCCATGCCGCTCAGCGCCTGTTGTTCGGCGCTGCCTTCATCGAAATGGCGGGCGAGCAATGCCGAAACCATGGCTTCTGCCGCACGCGTCGTGCCGTCTTCGCATTTCACCGCCATGGCGATGCCCTTTGCCGGCAGGGCGGCGATGAAGACGCCCTCCGCGCCGGTCTTTGCGAAGATTTTTCCCGGCGCGATCTGCATCAGCTTCGTGCAGGCGCGGCCAGTGCCCGCCACGTAAAAGGGTTCAGCCATGCAGGCCTCGATGAGACGACGCGAGGCTTTCGCACGGCCCGGTTCCAGCCCCCTGCCCGTCGCCATTTTCGCGAAACCATGGGCCAGCCCCTTGAGCGGCACGGCATAGGTGGGGATGGAGCAGCCGTCCACGCCGCAATTGTCATGGCCGAGAGTAGCACCCGTCAGGCTTGCCATCGTGGCGCGGATTTCCTGCTGCAGCGGATGATCGTAACCGACATAACCCTCAGGGTCAGTGCCGGCGTGGCAACAGGCGCAGATGAAACCGGAATGTTTGCCGGAGCAATTATTGTGAAGCGCCGTCGGCTTTTCCAGCGTGCGGGCCTGATGGATGATGGTTTTCTGGTCGGAAGACCAATGCGCGCCGCATTCCAGCGTATCCACGTCCCTGCCCGCCTTCGCCAGCATCGAAGCGGCGAGTTCCACATGCGCGTCCTCGCCGGAATGGGAGGAACAGGCAAGTGCGAGTTCGCGGCTGCCGAACTGATAGGCATCCGCAGCACCGCTTTCCACCAGCGGCAGCGCCTGCATGGCCTTGCAGGCGGAACGCGGAAAGATGCCGCGCTCAATATCGCCAGCCGAAAACAGCACGCCGCCATCGCCATCCACCACCACGGCAAGACCATGATGGCGGCTTTCGACCAGATTACCCCTGGTGACTTCGACGGTAACGGAATTGTTCATTTTTGCGGCCTCAAAAAATTCTGATTTCATGTGGTTGATACCGCAATTGATTTTTCGATGCACGGGGCTATCAGTGAAATTTGCAAAACGTCTGCTGCTGGCGATTGCCGTTATCTATCTGCTTCCCGCGCTGGCATCGGCCGGCCTGTGGGCCATGAAGGACCATCCGCGCGGCTGGAATGCCGCGAGATGGTCGTCCTCCGGCATGCTGCCGGCCGCGTCCAGCAACAGAGAAGCCGCCGTCTACGTCTTTTCCGCCATGACCGGCGGTTTCAAGGGCTCGGTCGCCAGCCATGCCTGGGTCGTGCTGAAAAAGCCGGACGCCACAAATTATGACCGTTATGACAAGGTGGGCTGGGGCACGCCGATCCGCCACAATGGTTATGCGGCGGATGCCTACTGGTATTCCAACATGCCGCGTCAGGTGGTGGCCATTCACGGCGCGGAAGCGGAAAAGCTGATCCCGAAGATCGAAAAGGCCATTGCCGACTATCCCTACGGCAAGCCGGGCGGCTATCGCATCTATCCCGGCCCCAACTCCAACACCTTCGTCGCCCATGTGCTGCGCAGCGTGCCGGAACTCGGCGTCGTGCTGCCGCCGGATGCGGTCGGTCGCGATTATCTGCCGGACGGCGCGTTTTACCACATCGCCGACGACTGGAAGGATGTAAGCGTTTCGCTTGGCGGCCTGTTCGGCGTTTCGGCGGGTGCCCGCAGCGGTCTCGAGGTGAATTTTCTCGGCCTTGTCGCCGGCATCGATTTCAGCCGGCCCGGCGTAAAGATACCGGGGCTCGGTTATTTCGGCGTGGCGGGCATCCGCGCGTAAACGGTTACGTTTCGCTGGCCTGAGCGGCGCGTCGGGCGCGGATGCTCTGGGCGATGAAGACCCGCGACAGGCCATGATAAAGCGGCTCGCGGGAGAAAAGCCGCGATGTCAGATATCCCAGCATCGATGCGGCCATGATGGGCATGACGCCTTCATGATTGCCAGTCATTTCAAGGATAATGACAAAGGCCGTCATCGGCGCCTGCACCACGCCCGCAAAATAACCCGCCATGCCGACGATGGCGCCAAGGCCGATGCTGGTGCCGAGCAAGGTGGCCATGGTGCTGCCGAAACCTGCGCCCACGGACAAGGACGGCGCGAAAATGCCGCCGGGAATGCCCGAGATCATGGCAAGGAACGTCGCCGCCAGTTTTTCGATGAAGAAGAAGGTAGGCGCGGCCTCGCCCTCGATTGCGGCGCGCGCCTGTTCGTAACCGGTTCCGAAGGTGGCGCCTCCAGACACTATTCCGATTGCCGCGGAGGCAAGGCCGCAGACCGCCGCCACTGCCAGCATCCGCTTTAACGGCATGGTCTGGGCGAAACGGCGGATGCGCGCAGATAGGCGCAGGGCGCCAGAGCTGAAAAGAGCGCCAAATGCACCACCGCCGACACCGCAGACGAGCACCAGCAGCCAGTCCATCGTCGTTTTCGCCATGACCGAGCTGGTGCCGAAATAGGTATAGCTGCCGACCAGAGCCAGCGAGGCAAGGCCCGACAGGATGACGGCAGTGAGAACCAGACCATTGGCGCGGGATTCATAGGTCTTGCTCATTTCCTCGATGGCGAAGACGATGCCCGCAAGCGGCGTGTTGAAGGCCGCCGCAATGCCTGCCGCCGAACCGGCGAGAATGAGGCCCTTCGCCTGCGCCATGCCGCCCCAGCGGGCTGCCTGCAGCATGATCGAAGCGCCAACCTGAACGGTCGGGCCTTCACGGCCTATGGACGCGCCGGAGAGCAGACCGGCGACCGTCAGCACCACCTTGCCGAAAGCGAGCTTCAGCGACAGAAGTCGCGAACGGTCCGCATCTTCCCGCAGGTGCCGCGCAGCGATGGCCTGCGGAATGCCGCTACCGCCGGCATTGGGGAAAACCGTGATGGCGAGCCAGGCGCAGAGCGTGAAGCCGAGCGGCGTGATGATGAGCGGCAGCAGAAACGCCCATTCCCCCGATGAGGTTGCCGCGAAGAAAAGGTGCTGGGCCCGATCCGCCGCCCACGCAAACCCGACGCTGATAAGGCCAACCGCAATCGCACCTATCCAGAAAACCGCCCTCGGCCTCCACACCCGCCATGAGCCCCAGACAACACGGGAACGGCGGAGCATCTTCAGCTTCTTGTAATCGGCGGGCATGGCAATCCGGATCGGTAATTGGTGTTCAAGGCGGGTGTTCGTTATCGGCCTCCCGGACGGTGATTGCAAGTTTTGCATTTGACAATTCCATCCAGCCGGGTCAAGTTGTGCATCGCAATTGCAACGCAAGGAGATGCAACATGAAAACGGCGACACTTCCCTCGCTGCGGGTGACGGCCGATTTTCGCGAAGCAGCGGAAAGCGTGCTGAAGGATGGCGAGACGCTCTCCTCTTTCGTTGAAGATTCCGTACGACGGCAGGTAGAAATCCGTAAATCGCAGGCGGAGTTCATTGCGCGGGGCTTGGCTTCGCTAGAAGAGGCTGAACGAACAGGCGTGTACTATACGACCGACGATGTCCTCTCGATGATGGAACGGAAGCTCGATGCGGCAAAGGCTGCAAAGCGCAAATGACATATTCGCTTCGCTATACCCAGGAAGCGTTAGATGACTTTGATCGCATTTATGATTTTCTGATTGTTTACGATATCGATGTCGCGGACAAGGCGATCCGCGCTGTCAGGGCGGGCCTCGAGATTTTGACCGACTTCCCGTTCAGCTGCCGCAAGGCATCCCCTGACAACAGCCTGATACGCGAACTCCTCATACCTTTCGGTTCATCAGGCTATATCGTGCTGTTTCGCATCGACAGCCCGGAAACCGTCACAATAGCCGCCGTTCGCCACCAGCGCGAGGATGATTATCATTGATTCTCACCGGTCGCTGACGGCCGCACGCGGGTTCGCCCACGGCTCCTGATTGGAGCGGGGCAGCGGGGTTTTGCCGAGAATATAATCAGCGGCTTTTTCGCCCGTCATGATCGAGGGGCCGTTGAGGTTGCCGTACGTCACGTGCGGGAAGATCGAGCTGTCGGCGACCCGCAACCCCTCCACCCCGATCACCCGGCATTCGGGATCGACGACCGCCATCGGGTCGTTCCGGTCGCCCATCCGGCAGGTGCCGCAGGGGTGATAGGCGCTTTCCAGATGCTCGCGCAAAAAGGCGTCGATCTGTTCGTCCGTCTCGATGTTTTCACCCGGCTGGATTTCCGGCCCGCGAAAATCGTCGAATGCTTTCTGGCCGAAAATCTCGCGCGTCAGGCGCACGCAATGGCGGAATTTTTCCCAGTCTTCCGGGTGGCTCATGTAGTTGAAGCGGATTACCGGATCATCCGTCGGATCGGCGGAGCGAAGCGTGACATTGCCGCGCGATTTCGACAGGTTGTAACCCACATGCGCCTGGAAACCATGGCTTTTCGCTGCCGCCTTGCCGTCATACGAAATCGCGACGGGCAGAAAATGATATTGGATATCAGGCTGTTTCAGGCCGGGCGCGGAGCGCAGGAAGGCGCAGGCCTCGAACTGGTTGGAGGCGCCGAGCCCGCCTTTCGACAACAACCATTGCGCACCGGCTACGCCCTGCCAGAACCATGGCAACCATGAATAAAGCGAGACCGGCTTGGTGGAGACCTGCTGGAAATAAAACTCCATGTGGTCCTGAAGATTGGCGCCGACACCGGGGCGATCCGACTTCACCTCGATGCCCATGTCTTTCAGATGCGCGGCAGGGCCGATGCCCGACAACATCAGCAGTTTCGGCGAATTGAAGGAGGATGCGGACACGATGACTTCACGACCGGCCTTGATGGTTTCCACCACGCCCCTTCGCTCGATCTCGACACCCACGGCACGACCGTTCTCGATGACGATCTTGCGGGCAAAACCATTGACCAGCGTGACGTTGCCGCGCTTCAGCGCCGGTTTCAGATAGGCGTTGGCGGCGGACCAGCGGCGACCATTGTGAATCGTCTGCTCCATCAGGCCGAAACCTTCCTGCTTGGAGCCGTTATAGTCATCGGTCAGTTCGAAACCGGCCTGCGCGCCGGCCTGAATGAAGGCGTGAAACAGCGGATTGTTGACCGGCCCGCGCTGTACATGCAGCGGCCCTTCCGTACCACGCCAGCCCTCCTCACCGCCATGGCTGTGCTCCATGCGCTTGAAATAAGGCAGCACATCCGCATAGGCCCAGCCATGCGCGCCAAGCTCTTCCCAGCGATTGAAATCCTCCGCATGGCCGCGCACGTAAACAAGGCCGTTGATGGAGGACGAGCCGCCGATGACTTTTCCGCGCGGGGCGGTGATGCGGCGATTATTGAGATTGGGCTCTGGTTCGGAGAGATAACCCCAATTGTAGCGCTTCATGCTCATCGGCCAGGCGAGAGCCGCCGGCATCTGGATGAAGGGGCCGAAATCGGAACCGCCGGCCTCGACGACGATGACGGAATAGCGGCCATCTTCCGACAGGCGATAGGCGATGGCGGAGCCTGCGGAACCGGAGCCGACGATGACGTAATCTGCTTGCATTTCGAAACATCTCCAGAATGAACATCTGCGCCTGTGGCTTCACCCCCCTCTGTCCTGCCGGACATCTCCCCCTCAAGGGGGGAGATCGATCT
The DNA here is from genome assembly GCF_027956525.1 of Agrobacterium sp. ST15.13.013. NCBI lineage: Bacteria > Pseudomonadati > Pseudomonadota > Alphaproteobacteria > Hyphomicrobiales > Rhizobiaceae > Agrobacterium > Agrobacterium sp. ST15.13.013. The sequence goes on along the minus strand of NZ_JAQKGP010000008.1, from coordinate 14,939 downwards.
GCGGCGAGGTCGCGCCCATCTCAACGCTAGCGAATGAAGTGGTGGTGGCGCCGCTTGCCGATCTCCCCCCTTGAGGAGGAGATGCCCGGCAGGGCAGAGGGGGGTGAAGCCCCACGCACCGCCCCATCAATAAGGCGCGTCCACCTTCCCCGTGCTCACATAAACCGTCTTCAACTCGCTATAATGCTCCAGCGCCGCCGCCGAATTCTCGCGTCCGAAGCCGGATTGTTTCGAGCCGCCGAAGGGAATTTCCACCGGGCAGAGATTGTACGTGTTGATCCACAGCGTCCCCGCCTCCAGTTGATCCACCACACGGTGAGCGCGGGCGAGATCAGCGGTGAAGACGCCGCCGGCCAGCCCGAACTCGGTGGCGTTGGCGCGGGCGAGAACCTCTTCCTCGTCGTCAAAATCCAGCACGCACATGACTGGGCCGAAGATTTCTTCACGGGCAATGGTCATGTCGTCGGTGACATCGGCAAACACGGTCGGCTGAACATAGGCGCCCTCGCCCGCGACATTGTTGGGAATGCCGCCGCCGGTGATGAGGGTCGCGCCTTCCGCCTTGCCCTTCTCGATATAGGAAAGCACTTTCTCCTGCTGGGCCTTGGAGACCAGCGGGCCGAGATGGGTGGCGTAATCCAAGGGGTCGCCAAGGATCATCGCCTCAGTGCGCTTTTTCAGGTTTTCGAGGAAACGTTCCTTCGCCTTTTTCTGAACGAAGACACGCGTGCCATTGGAGCAGACCTGGCCGGAGGAATAGAAATTGCCGAGCATGGCCCCGCCGACAGCGCTTTCGATATCGGCATCGTCGAAAACGATCATCGGCGACTTGCCGCCGAGTTCCATCGTCACATGTTTCAGATGCCCGGCGGCGGCGGCAGCCACCTTGCGGCCGGTCGGGACTGAGCCGGTGAGCGAAACCTTGGCGACATCCGGGTGGTTGACGAGCAGCGGCCCGGTATCACGATCCCCCTGAATGACGTTGAACAGGCCCTTTGGCAGACCGGCTTCGATGAGGATTTCGGCGATCTTCAAGGCGCCAAGCGGGGTGTTTTCCGAGGGCTTGAAGACCATGGCGTTGCCGGCGACCAGCGCAGGCGCGGCCTTCCAGCAGGCGATCTGCTGCGGATAGTTCCACGCGCCAATGCCAACGCAGACGCCGAGCGGCACGCGCTTGGTATAGGCGAAATCGCCACCGAGGGGGATGTAATCGCCATTCAGAGCCGAAGGCGCTATGCCGCCGAAAAATTCGAAGGCATCCGCACCCGAGGTCGGGTCGGCGACGATGGTTTCCTGAATGGGTTTGCCGGTATCCAGCGTTTCCAGCGTGGAAAGCGCATCGTTGCGTTCGCGCATGATATCGGCGGCGCGTTTGAGGATGCGGCCGCGCGCCATGGGGCTCATCGCCGCCCATTCCTTTTGGGCGCGCTTGGCCGAGGCGATGGCACGCTCGACAATCGCCGGCGTTGCTGCGTGAAGCCGGGCGATGATCTCACCGGTTGCGGGAAAGACGCTGTCGAACGGCGTGCCGGTATTATCTTCGACATAATCGCCGTCGATGAAATGCGAGGCTTTCGGCTGCGCCCTGAGCGGCGTGGCGATGGTCATGTCGAAGTCTCCTAGAGAATACGGACGGACGGCTTGGCGCGCTGTCCATCGGGAAAAGATTTGAGCTGCGTGTCGAAATAGTCCTCGACGAGCGCCGGCGCGGAAGCGAGGCCGAGCGGCGCGGAACGCAGGCTGTGCCTGATATAAAGCCCGTCGATCAGCGCCGCCGCCCCTTCCGCAATGCGCGCGGCATCATCGGGCGGGCAGAGCCGGTTGAGGCTCGCCATGAGGTTGGAGCGCAGGCGGCGGGAATAAATGACCAGCAGGCGGCGCGTTTCTTCCGAGCGCTGCGCCTCGACGTAAAAGGCGAGCCACGCCGCCACCGTTTCCGGCGTGAACTGGTCGCTCTGGAAGGAGACGTGCACGATGGCGCTCAGCTTTTCGCGCGGACCGGAGGCGCGGATCAATGCCGCCACGGCATCACGCCTCAGATCGCGCAGCAGGCTGCGAATGGTTTCCAGAAGCAGCTGCTGCTTGCTGCCGAAATAATGATGCGCAAGGGCCGCCGACACGCCCGCTTCCCGGGCGATGTCGGACATTGTCACATTCAGCGAACCATGGTGACCTATGGTGCGCAGTGCCGCATCCACCAGCGCCTTGCGGCGCAAAGGCTCCATTCCGATCTTGGGCATAAGCGTCTCCTTGATGGCGGGCAAAATATTCTTGATTGATCAATCAATCAATAAAAAACGCGTCATTTTTTGTCGCTGATTTGCGATAGATCATATTTTCTGCCGCCGGGGAGCTTTAGGTTGCCGCTCATCCGCCCAGCATGGCGAGCCACGCCGCCGCCCGGCTCACGCGGGAAAAACTAAACCGTGATTTACTGCGAATTGGGAATGGAACGCGTTTCGTGCTAATATTGATGGCGATATAAATTTCGCTGGAAGCGGCGCCAGACGAAAGACGATAAAAACGCCCGCCATAGACCACGACGGCACCCGATCCCATACATCGAAAGACCGTTCGCAGTGTTTAAAGAAGGGAGTGATATCATGCCAATGGTGACAGTGTCGATTTCCCCGGAACAGGCAGCAAGAATGCGCGAGGCCGTGAATTGCGGCGCTTACGCATCCGGCAGCGAGGTCGTCAGGGCAGCGCTGAGACTATGGGCTGCCTCCGCCGAACATGGCGTCGGCGCAACGTCGACCGAACCTGTCGAAGCGGACCGGGAACGCATGAATGTTGCGGAACTTTATGCCGCACACACCGGGCATATCCGCCGGGCATAAGGCCCGGCGTAACAACCTTCCATATTGAAAGGGTTGTAACAAAACGTTCATCAAAGCTTCATAGTCGTGAAAGCTTTTGTTGACCTGTAATCTGCGATTGTTCGCCGCAAAAGAGACGGGTTCCCGATGGCGCATTCCATACGGCGCGCCACCAAAGGGACCGGCAACAGCGGAGAAATAGAAATGCAGGCCGTCACGCTGGAGAACGATGTCATAAGGCGTTTTGCCTCCGGGCATATGTTTCCCATGGCGAAACTGGTGCTTGAAACGGCGTTTCAGCCGATTGTCGAGGCGACGACAGGCACGATCTTCGGTTATGAATCGCTGATGCGCGGCCATGACCGGCTCGGTTTTTCCAGTCCGCTGGCGCTTCTCGACCAGGCTGCCGCAGATGGCGAGTTGAAGGCCTTCGAGCAGATGCTGGCAAGCCGCGCGCTCGCGAAATTCTCCACGCTGCCCGACTTCTCCTCCGCCACCCTGTTTCTCAATCTCGATGTGCGGCTGATCCCGCATGGCGACGCCATTTTGGACAAGCTCGTCGGCTATCTGGCGCGGGCGGGCATACCGGCCTCCTCGATCTGCTTCGAGCTTTCCGAACGTTTCGACAATACCAGCGTGCCGGAATTCACGGCGCTGATCGCCCGCATGCGCAAGGAAGGCTTCAAGCTGGCGATCGACGATTTCGGCGCCGGCCATGGAGAGATGAAGCTGCTCTGCGACTTCCCGCTGGATTACCTGAAGATCGACCGGCATTTCATCACCGGCGTCGACCAATTGCCGCGCAAGCAGCACCTTGTGCGCAACATCGTCAATATCGCTCATATTCTCGGCGTCAGGGTCATTGCGGAAGGTATCGAAACCGAGGCGGAGTTTTTGACCTGCCGCGAATTCGGCGTCGATCTGGTGCAGGGCTGGCTGATCGCCAGACCGACGGTCTTCACCAGCGAATTGCCCGAAAGTTTTCCGCACCTCAACCGCATGGGCGTGGCGCGGCGCAACAGCCAGACGCTGGACGAGATTCTTATCCGCCGGGAAATAGAACGCCTTCCCACCGTATTCGAACATGACAGCGTCGATAGCGTCTTCGAGCTGTTCCGCAGAAATCCGCAGCAGGCATTCTTCCCGGTTCTCAACGCCAATGGCGAACCGCGCGGCGTCATCAACGAATATCACCTCAAGGAATATATCTACCGGCCCTTCGGCCGCGATCTGCTCAAGAACAAGATCTATGAGCGCACCATTTCCCATTTCGTCGACCCCGCACCGATCGTCGGCCTCGACGCGGATGCGGACCAGCTGATGAACATGTTCGCCAGCATGGGCGGCAGTGCCTGCATCATCCTGACCGAAAACATGCGTTATGCCGGCATCGTTTCGGCCGCCTCGCTCATCAAGGTCATCAATGAAAAACAATTGAAAATGGCGCAGGACCAGAACCCGCTGACGGCGCTGCCCGGTAACCGGGCGATTGGCGGCTTCATCGCCGACAGCTGCAGCGACGGCGACGAGACGCGTTTCTTCTGCTATTGCGACTTCGATAATTTCAAACCCTTCAACGACAAATACGGTTTCAACGCCGGTGACCACGCCATCACCCTGTTTTCAGCGCTGATGCGGCGTTACTTCTTCGCTGGCGACTGCTTCCTTGGTCATATTGGCGGCGACGATTTTTTCATCGGCGTGCGTGACTGGTCGGTGGAGGAATTGACGGAAATCCTCGAGCGGCTGCTCAGCGATTTCCACGACGATGTCGCCGGGCTCTATTCCGACGAAGACCGTGCTGCCGGATGCATGAAGGGGCAGGACCGCAACGGCGATGAACGGGACTTTGCGCTGCTGCGCTGTTCCATCGGTGTCCTCACTTTGCCGAAAGGGTCGATCATCGCCAATCCCGAACGAATCGGCAGCGAGATTGCCGGTGTGAAGGCGGCCGCCAAGGAAAACGAAGGCGGTCTCGTCGTCACGGTCTTCGGCGAGACAAATTGACACTCGCGACCAACGGCCTCCTTCCCTCGAGCACACATCTGACCTACATCTTCGGGTGAGGCCGACAAGTGAGGAGTTGCCCCTGCCCATGTCCGACACCAAGACCCTGCCCGAAATAATGCGCTTCATCGACCTGCCGTCCCATGGTGGCCCGGAAGTGATGCAGTCTTCAAAAGCGCCTTTACCGAAACCCGCCAAGGGGGAGATATTGGTGAAGGTCGAGGCGGCTGGGGTCAACCGTCCCGACGTCGCGCAAAGACAGGGCATCTATCCGCCGCCAAAAGGTGCAAGCCCGATTCTCGGGCTGGAAATCGCCGGCGAGGTGGTCGCGCTCGGTGACGGCGTCACCGAATTCAAGCCAGGCGACAAGGTCTGCGCGCTCGCCAATGGCGGCGGTTATGCGCAATATTGCGCCGTTCCCGCCGGGCAAGCCCTGCCCTTCCCCAAGGGCTACGATGCCGTCAAAGCGGCCGCGCTACCGGAAACCTTCTTCACCGTCTGGGCCAACCTCTTCCAGATGGCGGGCCTGACGGAGGGTGAGACCGTGCTCATCCACGGCGGCACCAGCGGCATCGGCACGACGGCGATCCAGCTTGCGAAAGCCTTTGGCGCGGAGGTTTATACAACGGCGGGCTCAGCGGAAAAATGCGAGGCCTGCGTGAAGCTCGGCGCTAAGCGCGCGATCAATTACCGCGAGGAGGATTTCGCCGAGGTCGTGAAATCCGAAACCGGCGGCAAGGGCGTCGATGTCGTTCTCGACATGATCGGAGCGGCCTATTTCGAAAAGAACCTTTCAGCACTCGCCAAGGACGGTTGCCTCTCCATCATCGCCTTTCTGGGTGGTGCGACGGCCGAAAAAGTCGACCTGCGGCCGATCATGGTCAAACGCCTGACCGTCACCGGCTCGACCATGCGGCCCCGCACCGCCGACGAGAAGCGCGCCATCCGCGACGAGCTTGTCGGAGAGGTCTGGCCGCTCATCGAAAACGGAAAGGTTGCACCCGTGATCAACCGGGTGTTCACCTTGGACGAGGTCACGGAAGCGCACCGGCTGATGGAAAGCAGCAGCCATATCGGCAAGATCGTGATGAAGGTGTCGTGACGAGTGCCTCTTGCATTACTGACGAATCGTACTACCTTCTAATTATGTTCAACGTATCGGAAGGAGGTGATCCAATGTCTAGTGAGATTTCGGTCTCTGGTGCAGGCAATGGAAAGGGTGGTTTTGCGACGGGGCAGCCCTCGTTGTAAGCCTCTTCTGCCTTCGGAACGTTGAGAAACAGTCCCGGGTCTGTAAACAGGACCAAACTCATGGAAGGGTCGCTTCGGCGGCCCTTTTCCGTTTCTGCGTATTGCTTTGAGTATTGGGGAGATCTGCGCCTCGAGTGCCGGTGCGGTTCTCTCGCGACGAGAAAATCTCCTTAATCACATCGCAGCTCACCGCAGTTGAAACCATCGACGGTTCTGGGTGTCGTTACCCCCCTCTGTCCTGCCGGACATCTCCCCCTCAAGGGGGGAGATCGTTCCGCGGCAAGGTCTCGCGCATCTCGCTGGTCGAAAATGAAGTGGCAAGAAAGCCTCTTGCCGATCTCCCCCCTTGAGGGGGAGATGTCCGGCAGGACAGAGGGGGGTAACGACACCCAGAACCGTCGATGGTTTCAACTGCGGTGTAAAGTGGAATCGGAGTAAATGTGGCGCGCGTTAGAAAGCGACAAATCATCAACTGCCAACTGCGGTCACGTCTCCCTTATTTCTTCCCGAACACCTTCCACCGCGTCGGGCGGAAGCGCAGTTGCGCGCCCACGGCCACGGCGGCGTCAAGCGGCACTTCGATTTCGAGGTGATAGGGCTCGTGGCCGTTATTGGCGATGTCGATTTCGGCGATGCGGGCGCCCGCGAGGCGGCGACAGGTGGTGACCTTGCCGTAAAGCGCGTCCTTCTCCTCAGTCAACACCACATCTTCCGGACGGAAGAAAAGCTCGCCCTCGCCTGTGCCGTTCTCGTCGATGCCGATGCTTTCGCCCTGGAACAGCACGTGGCCGTCGCGGATCGCCACCGGCAGGTTGGAGGATTCGCCGATGAAGGAGAAGACGAAGGGGGAGTTGGGCGTGTCATAGACATCATCCGCCGTGCCGACCTGCTCGATCTTGCCCTGGCTCATGACGACGACGCGGTCAGCCAGTTCCAGCGCCTCTTCCTGATCGTGGGTGACGAAGACAGTGGTGTGGCCGGTACGGTCGTGGAACTCGCGCAGCCAGCGGCGCAGCTCCTTGCGCACCTTGGCGTCCAGCGCGCCGAAGGGCTCGTCGAGAAGCAGGACCTTCGGCTCGATGGCGACGGCGCGGGCGAGCGCCACGCGCTGACGCTGACCGCCGGAAAGCTGCGAGGGGTAACGCTTCTCAAGGCCGGAGAGATGCACCATGTCGAGAAGTTCGGAGACGCGCCTGCGGATTTCCGCATTCGGCGGACGCGTGGCGGAGGGGCGTACCTTGAGACCGAAGGCGATATTGTCGGCCACCGTCATGTGGCGGAACAGGGCGTAATGCTGGAAAACGAAACCGACATTGCGCTCCTGCACCGTGCGGTGCGAGGCATCCTCGTCGCCGAAGAAAATCTGGCCGGTCGTCGGCTGATCGAGACCGGCGATAAGACGCAAAAGCGTCGTCTTGCCGGAACCGGAAGGACCGAGCAGCGCGATCAGCTCGCCGGAACGAATGTCGAGCGACACGTCGTTCAGCGCCGGAAAGCGGTCGAACTGCTTGGTGATGCCGGAGACTTTCACTTCCATGAAGATGCCTTTCAATGCTTGCCGGCTGCGTTGCCCGCGCCAAAGCGTAGTTCGAGAATGGTTTTGAGAACGAGCGTCACCAGCGCCAGACCGGCGAGCAGCGTCGCCACAGCAAAGGCCGCGCCGATATTGTACTCATTATAGAGTATCTCGACATGCAGCGGCATGGTGTTGGTCTCGCCGCGAATATGACCCGACACCACAGAGACGGCGCCGAACTCGCCCATGGCGCGGGCGTTGCAGAGCAGAACGCCGTAGAGCAGACCCCATTTGATATTGGGAAGCGTGACGTACCAGAAGGTCTGCCAGCCGGAGGCGCCGAGCGAAATCGCCGCCTCCTCATCGCCATTGCCCTGATCCTGCATCAACGGGATAAGTTCGCGCGCGACAAAGGGAAAGGTGACGAAGATGGTGGCGAGCACGATGCCGGGCACGGCGAAGAGGATTTCTATGCCGTAGCTCTTCAGCCATGGCCCGAGCACGCTATGGGACGAGAACAGGATGACATAGACCAGACCTGAGATGACCGGCGAGATCGAGAACGGCAAGTCGATCAGCGTGATCAGGAACGCCTTGCCCTTGAACTCGAATTTCGCGATCGCCCAGGCGGCCATCACCCCGAAGATCAGGTTCACCGGCACGGAAATGGCCGCGACGAGCAGCGTCAAGCGGATGGCGGAGAGTGCGTCGGGTTCGACAATCGCCTCCCAGAAGGCGTCTGCGCCCTTGCGGAAGGCTTCGAAGAAGACCGAGACCAGCGGCAGCACGAGAAAAGCCGCAAGGAACAGGAAGGCTATCGCAATCAACGCCAGCCGGGCGGGAAGGCTCTCGCTGGCGGGATCGCGGAACGGCCGGGGGGATGTGCGGGAAACGGTCTCAGACATAACCGTACCTCCTGCGGCTCCAGGCCTGAATGAGATTGATGAGGAACAGCATGGCGAAGGAGATGATCAGCATGATGGTGGCGATGCCCGTCGCGGCCGCATAATTGAACTCCTCCAGCCGGATGACGATGAGGAGCGGCGCGATTTCCGAGACGTAGGGAATATTGCCGGCGATGAAGATGACCGAGCCGTATTCCCCAACGCCGCGCGCAAAGGCGAGCGCGAAACCCGTGAGGATGGCGGGCGTGAGGCTCGGCAAAAGAACGCGGCTGATAGTCTGAAAACGATTGGCGCCAAGCGTTGCCGCCACCTCCTCCACCTGCCGGTCGATCTCCTCCATGACAGGCTGCACGGTGCGGACCACGAAGGGCAGGCCGATGAAGATCAGCGCGATGACGATACCGGTCGGCGTAAACGCGATCTTGATGCCGAAGGGTTCGAACAGCGAGCCGACCCAGCCTCTGTTAGCATATAGCGTGGTGAGCGCGATGCCCGCCACCGCCGTCGGCAGGGCGAAGGGCAGATCGACGATGGCGTCCACAAAGCGGCGGCCGGGGAAGCGATATCGCGTCAGCACCCAGGCGACGATGACGCCGAAGACGGCGTTGACCAGCGCGGCAAGAAATGCCGTGCCGAAACTGACACGCAGCGCATTCAGCGTGCGGCTATCCGTGGCGATTGCAATGAAATCTGAAAAACCGAGTTTCGCCGTGGACCATATGAGACCGCCCAGCGGAATAAGAATGATGAGAAACAGATAGGTCACGGTGTAACCAAACGTCAGGCCGAAGCCCGGTATGACGCTCGACTGCCGCCATTTCCACCTGTTTCCGGATGTATTATTGCTCATCAAGGCTCCGGATAAACTTTGTTCTATTTTATTTTCAGGACAGAAACCGGGGTCGGTTGTCCTGAAGATGCCCTATGGGACCCGGTATTCCCGGCGTCCATTACAAAGTATCGACCGGCACGGGGTCCGGTCGATCAGGCTTTCATCGCCTTGTCCCCGCGGACGGATGACGACGTTTCACCCCATCATCCGCTTACTTGGCGGGCTTGTAAATCTGGTCGAAGATGCCGCCGTCACCGAAATGTTCAGGCTGCGCCTTCGCCCAACCGCCAAACTGCGGGTCGTCAATGGTGACGAGCTTGATCTCGGGCAGCTGCTTGAGCAGATCCTTGGAAACCGCAGCGGGATTGGACGGGCGGTAGAAGTGTTTCGCCGCAATATTCTGGCCCTCGTCGGAATAGAGATATTGCAGATAGGCTTCTGCCACCTTCCGGGTGCCCTTGGCATCGACATTGGCGTCAACCACGGCGACCGGCGGTTCCGCAAGGATCGAGATCGGCGGCACGACGATATCGAAAGCGTCAGCGCCGAATTCCTGACCGGCGAGATAGGCTTCGTTTTCCCAGGCGAGCAGCACGTCGCCGATCTGGCGCTGTGCGAAGGTCACCGTGGAGCCACGGGCACCGGTATCAAGAACCGGGGCGCGCTTGTAAAGCTCGCCGACATAGGCCTCGATCTTGTCCTTGTCGCCCTTGAACTCTTCGTTCGCCCAGGCCCAGGCCGCCAGGTAGTTCCAGCGCGCGCCGCCAGAGGTCTTTGGGTTCGGCGTCACGATCTGCACATCGCCCTTCACCAGATCGCCCCAATTATGGATGCCCTTGGGGTTACCCTTGCGAACGAGGAAGACGATGGTGGAGGTGTAAGGCGAGGAATTATGCGGCAGGCGGGTGCGCCAGTCCTTGTTGATCTTGCCGGAGTTCTGAACGATGGCGTCGATGTCGCTCTGCAGCGCCAGCGTCACCACGTCGGCTTCCAGACCATCGATAACCGAACGGGCCTGCTTGCCGGAGCCACCATGCGACTGCTGGATGGTGATATCCTCGCCGGTGTCGGCCTTCCACTTCTTGGCGAAGGCTTCGTTGAAATCCTTGTAGAGTTCACGGGTCGGGTCGTAGGACACGTTGAGCAGCTTGGTCTGCGCAGCGGCCGAGCCAGCGCCGCCAAGCGCCAGTGAAAGGCCAAGCGCCACAACGCTCAAACCGGACAGAAGCTTGGACATCGGTATTCCCTCCTGATTGCGACGGCTTAACTCTACCGGTTGGGTAGAGTTGGTCAATGAGGCCGGATACGATCGAAAAACTGTTTCCCGAGAGCGTTTTTCCGGGCAACAAAAACAGCGCAGCGTAAGCGAAAGGCGCAACAAGCGTCGTGTAAAACTTTGCTGAATGCAAAAGCGTTTCACATTTTTGATGATTTTTTGCCGCTATGGCGGAAAATATTATGAGGTTTTAGACGATTTTTTCGTCAGGCTGTCAGAAGCTCGGGCACTTCAACACCCGCCACGGCATCGGCGATGGTGGTGTTGAAAAGAATGTTGCGGGTGGCGTCGGCCACGCGGGCGAAGACGTGGCGGATTTCGCACTGCTTTTCGCCATCGCAATCCTCGCAGCGGCGATAGGCGGTCTGTGACAGGCAGGGCAAGGGCGCGAGCGGCCCGTCGATGAGGCGCAGCACTTCGCCGAAGGTGATGTCCGATGCCGGGCGCGCCAGAAGATAACCACCCTGCTTGCCGCGCCGGCTTTCGACCAGGCGTTCCTTCTTCATTTCGAGCAGGATCTGTTCCAGAAACTTTTTCGGAATGGCCTGTTCGCGGGCAATGTCGGAAATCTGCACAGGACAGGCGCCGTCGGCCTTGGCCAGCGAAAGGAGCGCCCTCAGCGCGTATTTTGCCTTCTGCGAAATCATCGTAAAACCAGTAGACCACAAGCCCGGATACCCGGCAATTCCCGCTTAGCGCAGAAGTTGTCACAATTCAAATCCAAGCTGCAAAGAAGGTGAACGGGCATCTTTTGCTCATAGATCGTGCGCGTGAGGCATTTTTGCTCTGAAGTGCAGCGCACAAAGACTGTCATTTCTGTTCGCATAGCCGGATTTCAACAATAATCGGCCATGGAAATCCCGGACGTGACAATGACGATCAATTCAGCAAATGCCTCCGCCGATGCCGCTTCTCTCGACGCCACGCTTGCCGGGCTCGATCTTTCGGGTCGGCTTTCGTTTATCGCCGGCCTTGGTGGGCGGGCGGTGTTCACCACCAGCCTCGGCATCGAGGATCAGGTCATTACGGCCGCCATCGGCACGCACCGCCTGCCGATCGACGTCGTGACGCTGGAAACCGGCCGGCTGTTCAAGGAAACTGTCGATCTCATCGACGAAACCGAAGAGCGTTTCGGCATCGAAATCCGCCGTTTCCGTCCCGAACAGGACGATATCGACGCCTATGCCAAAAAATACGGCCTGAACGGTTTTTACGAAAGCGTAGAAGCCCGTCACGCCTGCTGTCATGTCAGAAAGCTGATCCCGCTTGGCAAGGCGCTCGAAGGCGCCGTCTTCTGGATCACCGGCCTCCGTCGCGGACAGTCGGGCAATCGCGCCACGACGCCGTTTGCCGAATTCGACGCGGATCGCAATCTCATCAAGATCAATCCGCTGGCTGACTGGGATATCGACCTCATCCGGGCGCATGTCGCCCAGGAGAACATTCCCGTCAATCCGTTGCATCAGCGCGGTTACCCCTCCATCGGCTGCGAGCCCTGTACGCGCGCCATCAAGCCCGGCGAACCTGAGCGCGCCGGACGATGGTGGTGGGAAAACGACGAGAAGCGCGAATGCGGTCTTCATGTCGCCGGTGCGGAGCAGACACCCGCCGTTTCCGCCATCCCGCAACGATAATCATTCAGACCATTTCCGGAGTTCACAATGTCCAACGCAGTCCACGAGACGGACAGCAAGAATACTGTCGCATCCAAGCCGCCGCTCGATCCCCATCTGAAGGCGCTTGAAAACGAAGCTATTCATATTTTCCGCGAAGTCGCCGCCGAATTCGATAATCCCGTGATGCTCTATTCCATCGGCAAGGATAGTTCCGTGCTGCTGCACTTAGCGCGCAAGGCCTTCTTCCCGGGCCGCGTGCCCTTCCCGTTGCTGCACGTCAATACGGGCTGGAAGTTCAAGGAAATGATCGAATTCCGCGACAAGATCGTCAAGGAATATGATCTTGACCTGATCTCCTATACCAACCCGCGCGGTGCGAGTGAAAACGTGACGCCCTTCACCCATGGTTCGGCGCTTTACACCGACATCATGAAGACCGAGGCGCTGCGTCAAGCTCTCGACGCCGGCCAGTTCGACGCAGCCTTTGGCGGCGCACGCCGTGACGAGGAAGCGAGCCGCGCCAAGGAGCGCATCTATTCCTTCCGCACGCCTGACCATAAATGGGACCCGCGCAACCAGCGCCCGGAATTGTGGAACATCTATAACGGCATGGTCCGCAAGGGCGAAAGCGTGCGCGCCTTCCCGCTCTCCAACTGGACCGAAGTGGATATCTGGCGTTACATCGAGGCGGAAAACATTCCGCTGGTGCCGCTCTATTACGCTGCCGAGCGTCCCTATGTTGAACGCGACGGCATGATTATCCTTGCTGAAGACGAGCGTCTGGAGCTTCTGCCCGGCGAAGAGATCAAGCATGGCTCGATCCGCTTCCGCACGCTCGGCTGCTTCCCGCTCACCGGTGCGATCCGTTCCGAAGCGGCGACGCTTCAGGAGGTGATCGCGGAACTCGAAATCGCCACCGTTTCCGAACGACAGGGCCGTGCGATTGACCGCGACCAGTCCGGCTCGATGGAGAAGAAGAAGCGCGAGGGGTATTTCTGATGAGCGCTGCAGCTGCCAACACCCCCTCCTCTTCCGCCACCATTCTGCCGTTTGCCGAACATTCGAAGGCGGCCCGCGACACGCGTCCGCTTCGCCTCATCACCTGCGGCAGCGTCGATGATGGCAAATCGACCCTGATCGGCCGTCTTCTCTGGGACACCAAGGCCGTCAAGGAAGACCAGGCCGCCACCCTGCATCGCGACAGCGGCAAGCAGAACGATCTCGGCCTGCCCGATTTCGCCCTGCTGCTCGACGGTTTGCAGGCCGAGCGCGAACAGGGCATCACCATCGATGTCGCCTATCGTTATTTCGCAACCGACCGGCGGGCCTTCATCGTTGCCGACACGCCCGGCCATGAGCAATATACCCGCAACATGGCGACCGGCGCTTCCACCGCCGATCTTGCCGTGCTGCTCGTCGATGCCCGCACCGGCATTCTGGAACAGACCCGCCGCCACGCCACCATCGCGGCGCTGATGGGCATCCGGCAATTCGTGCTGGCCGTCAACAAGATCGACCTGACGAATTACGACAAAGCCGGTTTCGAACTGATCGCCCACGAGTTCCGCGATTTCGCCTCCAACCTCGGTATCAAGCAGATCACCGCCATTCCGATGTCGGCGCTGAAGGGTGAAAACGTCGTTCTCTCCGGCAAGGCCGCCATGCCCTGGTATGAAGGCCCGACGCTGGTGGAAACGCTCGAATTGGCCACTGTTCGCTCCGCGCAGTCCGGCGGCTTCCGCCTTCCGGTGCAGCGCGTCTCGCGGCCGGGTGAAAGCTTCCGTGGCTATCAGGGTACGGTTGCCGGCGGTTCGGTGAAGCCCGGCGACAGCGTCGTCGTCCTGCCTTCCGGCATGGTCGCCAACGTCAAGCAGATCGTTACCTTCGATCTGGTGCGCAATGCCGCCGTGGCGGGCGATGCGGTCACGCTCGTCCTCGACCGTCAGGTGGACGTCTCGCGCGGCGACATGATCGTTTCCATTGAGGCGCAGCCACAGACGGGCCTTGCCTTCGACGCGCAGATCGTGGCCTTGCAGCCCGGCGGCATCGAAGCGGGCAAGCGCTACTGGCTCAAAAGCGGAAGCCGCCGCCAGCGTGTCAGTGTGCAGCCCGTCAGCCAGCTGAACCTGAAGGAAGGCGAATGGCAGGCGCATGAAACCGCACTGCCGATGAACGCCATCGGCAAGGTGCGGCTTTCTTTCGATGAGACGGCGATCTTCGATCCCTATGAACAGAACCGCGCGACCGGTTCCTTCATCCTGATCGATCCCGACACCAACAACACGGTCGCGGGCGGCATGATCGCCGGCAAACGCAGTTTCGGTGCGTCGGAAGAACAGGGCGACCGGGTCATTCTCTCACTGCCCGCCGATCTTGCGGAAAAACTGCTGGCCAGCGAGCTCCTCGCCAAGCACCGCGACGAGATCGACATCCGCCGCACCGACGGCGCAACGGCCGCGCGGCTGATCGGCGATCTGGGCTGACACGCCCCCCTCAAACAAACAAAAGGCGACCGTCAAAGCGGTCGCCTCAGACCGCTGACAAACCCGTCGATATTTTCGGCGGGTTTTTTCTTTTTCGGGATGATGACGTTTTGTTGTCGTCTTTTGCGGGTGAACGGGAGATAAGATGAGCCTCGTTTCCTCATCCCTAGGCGGGTTTGGGTGCTTTCGTGAGCGCCATCGCTATTTTCTTGATGTTCTGGGCGCTCGCGGCGA